>CAIPGC010000140.1 GCA_903864505.1 uncultured beta proteobacterium
CGATTTTAACGTTCATGTTTTAACCAAAAAGTCATTACCGTGGTGTGATCGTCGGGGGCGTGGGCACCGATTGCCAATTGGGAGATATGCCAATAGTGCGTGTGCTGCGGCTCTGGCACAGTCATGCTCATGGTGTTGGAACAGCAATCCCTTGAGAACTTGAGTGCCGAGCAACTGCGCGAGATGGCGGCTCGGCTGTTCACTGAACTGCGCCACAGCAAAACCCTCAACGAGAAGCTCACGTACGAGAACGCACTGCTCAAGCGCATGAAGTTTGCCGCGCAGTCCGAGCGCTTCAGCCCGGAGCAGCGCAACCTGCTGGAAGACGAGATTGATGCGGACTTGGCGGCCGTTGCTGTTGAGATTGAGCGACTCAGCAAGCCAACTTCTCCCCCGCGAGATCGGACGCAGGCTAAGCGCCAACCACTGCCGGTTAACCTGCCACGCAACGAAATCCGCCACGAGCCTGGCTCCACGACCTGCCAGTGCGGCTGCCAGATGAAACGCATTGGAGAGGACGTGGCCGAGAAGCTGGACTACGTGCCCGGTGTCTTCAGTGTGGAGCGCCATGTCCGTGGCAAATGGGCCTGCAACCAGTGCGAGACCATTGTGCAAGCCCCCGTAGATGCGCACATCATTGACAAAGGCATCCCCACCACCGGCCTGCTGGCTCAGGTTCTAGTGGCCAAGTACGCCGACCATCTGCCGCTGTACCGCCAGGAAGGCATCTTTGGCCGCGCCGGTGTGGCGATCCCGCGCTCCACCCTGGCGCAGTGGGCGGGCGTCTGTGGCGTGCAACTGCAGCCCCTGGTCGATGCCATGAAGGTCGCGATCCTTAAGCACCGGGTACTGCACGCAGATGAAACCCCGGTACAGATGCTCAAGCCCGGTGAAGGCAAGACGCACCGAGCCTACCTGTGGGCTTACGCCCCCGGAGCCTTTGAAGATATGAAGGCAGTGGTGTACGACTTCTGCGAGTCACGCGCCGGGGAACATGCCAGGAAGTTCCTCGGGGAATGGAGGGGCAGCCTGACCTGCGATGACTTCAGTGGCTACAAGGCCTTGATCGCCAGCGGCGTGACCGAGGTGGGCTGTCTGGCCCATGCCCGGCGCAAGTTCTTTGATTTGCACGCCTCCAGCAAAAGCCAGATAGCCGGACTTGCACTGGAGCAATTTGCCCGTGTCTACGACATTGAGCGCGAAGTCAAAGACATGGACGCCGTTCAGCGCCAGGAAGTCCGGCAGCACCAAGCCAAGCCAGTGCTCGATGCCTTGCATCAGTGGATGACCTTGCAGCGCCAGAAGGTGCCAAACGGTTCAGCGACTGCCAAGGCTCTGGATTACAGCCTCAGACGCTGGGTTGCACTCACCCGATTCGTAGATGACGGGCAATTGCCCGTAGACAACAACTGGATCGAGAACCAGATCCGGCCCATTGCCCTTGGGCGCAGCAACTGGCTGTTTGCAGGAAGTCTGCGCGCCGGTCAGCGGGCGGCTGCAGTCATGAGCCTGATTCAGTCAGCTCGCATGAACGGGCACGACCCGTATGCCTACTTGAAGGA
>CAIPGC010000141.1 GCA_903864505.1 uncultured beta proteobacterium
ACTGGCGCTGTTGCGCGCCCACCCGGAGTTGGCCGGCAAGGCCATGGTCGACAGGAGCCTGACCGCAGAGTCCAGCAACGAGCAGGGCAAGGCGGGCCTGACCCAGTGCACGCCCGAGGAGTTTGAAAAGATCCAGCAACTAAACCGCGACTACAACGCGCGCTTTGGCTTTCCGTTCATTCTGGCGGTGCGCGGACCGCGTGGCACCGGTCTGTCCAAGAGCGAGGTCATCGCAACGTTTGAGCGCCGCCTGCACAATCACCCGGACTTCGAACTGCAGGAATGCCTGCGCAATGTGCACCGCATTGCCGAGATCCGGCTCAATGACCTGCTCGGCTTTAGCCCGGACCTTGGCAACGCGGTGTGGGACTGGCAGGAAGAACTCGCCCGCCACTCCGAGCCCGCGTACGCCGCGCAGGACCAACTCACCGTGACCTACCTGACCGAGGCGCACCGGGCGTGTGCGTCCCAGATTGCACAGCAAATGCACGACTGCGGCTTTGACACTGTGGCCATCGACGCCGTCGGCAATGTCGTCGGTCGCTATGAGAGTGATAGCTGCCCACGCACGAGCGACGGGGGCTACAGCACAAAATCGTCCAAAACTCTGCTGACAGGGAGCCACTATGACACGGTGCGCAACGGCGGCAAATACGATGGCCGCCTGGGCATTTTTGTGCCGATGGCAGTGGTGCGGGAACTGCACCGGAAACAAAGTCGACTGCCATTTGCTCTCGAAGTGGTGGCTTTTGCCGAAGAGGAAGGTCAACGCTTCAAGGCTACGTTTCTGGCCTCCAGCGCGCTGACGGGTGATTTCGACCCGGTCTGGCTGGAACAAACCGACGCTGACGGCATCACGCTGCGCGCTGCCATGCAGCGGGCCGGACTGGACCCCGCAGGTATTGCCGCCTTGCGCCGCACGGCGGAGGACTACCTGGGTTTTGTCGAAGTGCATATCGAGCAGGGACCGGTGCTCAACGAACTCGACATCCCGCTTGGCGTGGTGACCTCGATCAACGCCAGTGTGCGGTACCAGGGCGAAGTGACGGGCACGGCCAGCCATGCGGGCACCACCCCCATGCAGCGGCGCCGGGATGCAGCGGCGGCCGTGGCCGAGCTCGTGCTGTACGTGGAACAGCGTGCCGCAGCACAGGTCGATGCCGTAGGCACCGTGGGCATGCTGGAAGTTCCCAGCGGTTCGATCAATGTGGTGCCGGGGCGCTGCCTGTTTTCGCTGGACCTGCGATCTCCCACCAACGAGCAGAGAGACCACCTTGCCACCGATGTCTGCGCTGAACTCGAAGCCCTGTGCGCCAGTCGTGGCCTGCATTACCAACTGCAGGAAACAATGCGTGCGAGCGCGGCGCCCAGTGCACCGCTGTGGCAAAACCGCTGGGAACAGGCGATTGAAGCGTTAGGCGTTCCGCTGCACCGAATGCCCAGCGGCGCAGGACACGATGCCATGCAGTTGCACACCATCCTGCCGCAGGCCATGCTATTTGTGCGAGGACAAAATTCTGGCATCAGTCACAACCCGCTGGAATCCACTACCAGCGACGACATGCAACTGGCCGTCGACGCCTTTACCCATTTATTGCACCACCTTACACCATGACTCACTACGAACAACTCGACGACTGGATTGATGCCCACTTTGATGAGCAGGTGCGCTTTCTACAGGCCTTGATTCAGGTCCCGACCGATACCCCGCCGGGCAACAATGCTCCACACGCCGAGCGTGCTTGCGAGTTGCTGGAGGCGATGGGGTTCAAGACCGAAAAGCATCCGGTCCCAACCGAACTGGTGCACGCGGCCGGACTGCAAACCATCACCAACCTGGTAGTGCGCCGCAAGTACGGCGCAGGCCGCACCATCGCACTCAACGCCCATGGCGACGTGGTTCCCCCCGGCGAGGGCTGGAGCCACAACCCCTACGGTGGCGAGATCGCGGACGGCAGGATTTACGGCCGTGCAGCAGCCGTGAGCAAGTGCGATTTCTCCACCTATGCCTTCGCCGTGCGGGCGCTGGAGTCGCTCAAGACACCTTTGCATGGCGGCGTGGACCTGCTGTTTACCTACGACGAGGAGTTTGGTGGCGAAGTAGGTCCTGCCTGGCTGCTCAAGAATCACCTTACCAAGCCGGACCTGATGATTGCTGCGGGCTTTTCTTATCAGGTCATTACCGCCCACAACGGTTGCCTGCAAATGGAAGTGACTGTGCACGGCAAGATGGCACATGCAGCCATTCCCGCATCGGGCGTCGACGCGTTGCAGGGTGCGGTGCAGATTCTCAACGCGCTGTATGCGCAAAACACGCTGTACCAGAGCATTACGTCCAAGGTGGAAGGCATTACCCATCCGTACCTCAACGTGGGCATGATCGAAGGGGGCACCAACACCAACGTGGTTCCCGGGCGCGTCACCTTCAAACTCGACCGCCGCATGATTCCCGAGGAACAGCCGGCGAAAGTGGAAGCCACCCTGCGCCAGGTCATCGCGCAGGCAGCAACCAAGATTCCCGGCGTGACGGTCGATGTGAAACGCATTCTGCTGGCCCACGCGCTGCAGCCGCTGCCGGGAAACAAACCGTTGGTGCAGGCACTGCAAAAACACGGCGAAGCGGTTTTTGGCGAACCCATCCCTGCGCTAGGAACACCGCTGTACACCGATGTTCGCATCTTCTGCGAGGCGGGCATTCCCGGTGTAATTTACGGGGCCGGACCGCGCACCGTGCTGGAATCGCACGCCAAACGCGCCGACGAACGACTGGACTTGCTGGACTTGCGCCGTGCCACCAAGGTCATGGCACGGACCTTGCTCGATTTGCTCCACTGAACCACGAAAGGAAAGATGCATGGACGCCACCTCAGTTCACCCGGTAGATGAGCGGTTGCCCGGCGGCAAGCTTGCTGCGTTAGGTCTGCAGCATGTGCTGGTGATGTACGCTGGTGCGGTGGCCGTGCCACTTATCGTCGGCCGGGCCCTCAAACTCAGCCCCGAGCAGGTGGCAATGCTGATTTCGGCCGACCTGTTTTGCTGCGGTCTGGTGACGCTGATCCAGTCACTGGGCGCAACCCAGTGGTTTGGCATCAAGCTTCCGGTGATGATGGGTGTGACCTTTGCCTCGGTCGCACCCATGGTGGCCATGGCCAATGCCAACCCGGGCACGGCTGGAGCACAGCTCATCTTTGGATCGATCATCGGCGCGGGGGCGGTGGCGGTTCTGATTGCACCCATTGTCAGCCGCATGCTGCGCTTTTTTCCACCCGTGGTGACGGGCACCATCATTGCCGTCATTGGTATCAGCCTGATGCGCATCGGCATCAACTGGATTTTTGGCAACCCGGTGGGGCCTACGGCACCCAGTGTGGTCAGCCCCGAACACGCCAAGTGGCTCGCCGATGCCGCTGCAGCGGCAACCTCCCCCGGCTCGCCTCTGCCTCCATTGCCCAGGGGTCTGACTCTGGCTGCCACCGTACCCAACCCAAAATACGCCGACCCCAGTGGTCTGGGTATTGCTGCCCTGGTGCTTGCATCGATTTTGCTGATCACCCGCTTTGCCAAGGGTTTTGTCGCCAATATCTCGGTGCTGCTGGGCATCGTCATCGGCGCCGTCGTAGCCGGCGCCATGGGATTGATGAACTTTGACAAGGTTGCCAAGGCCGACTGGTTTGGCCTGGTGTTGCCGCTGCAGTTTGGCACACCCATTTTTGACCCCGTGCTGATCCTGACCATGTCACTGATCATGGTGGTGGTGATGATTGAGTCGACCGGCATGTTTCTGGCACTGGGCGAAATGACCGGCAAGACCGTTTCGCAAGCCGACCTGTCGCGCGGCCTGCGCACCGACGGCCTGGGTACGCTGATTGGTGGCTTCTTTAACACCTTTCCCTACACCAGCTTCTCGCAGAACGTGGGTCTGGTGGCGCTGACCGGTGTGCGCAGCCGATATGTCTGTGTCGCCGGTGGTCTGATCCTGATCGTGCTTGGCCTTCTGCCAAAGATGGCTGCTTTGGTGGAGTCGGTACCCACCGTGGTGCTCGGAGGTGCCGGGGTCGTGATGTTTGGCATGGTGGCTGCCACCGGTATCCGGATTCTGGCGGGGGTGAACTTTCGCACCAACCGATTCAACGGGCTGATTGTGGCCATATCCATCGGCATCGGCATGATTCCGCTAGTGGCTCCCAACTTCAAGCAGTGGATGCCACACAACATCCACCCACTGATCGAATCGGGCATCCTGCTGGCATCGATCAGCGCCGTGCTGTTGAATCTTTTTTTCAATGGCGCACGCGAAGACGACAGCGCTGCCGTGGCCGCGGCCAAACTGGCCGACGCGCATTAAACACCGCACGCAGTCATGCCCTGGCACGCGGCTGGACCTGAACTACCGCACAGACGGGAAACGCACGGTGGTGCGTCACAGTCGCACCGGTCCGCTACGGGTGTTGCAAAGCCTGTACCCGCAGGGAGAGACCGTCTGTCACAACGTACTGATACACCCGCCTGGAGGGCTGGTGGGAGGCGACACGCTGAACCTTGCCGTGCAGGTGCAAGAAGGCGCGCATGGACTTATCACGACACCGGGTGCGACGCGCTTTTACCGCTCGGAAGGGGAAGTCGCCCTGCAGCACTCGCACCTTCATCTGCACACGGGTGCGCGCCTCCAATGGCTGCCGCAAGAGGCCATCTGCTACAGCGGCTGTATCGCCGAGAACCGAGTCCCCCTGCAACTGGCCCCGTGCGCGGAACTGATCGGCTGGGACATCACTGCACTGGGCTTGCCTCATGCCAAGCAGCCGTTCATCCGCGGATCACTGCGCCAGCATATCGAATTCCCCGGTGTATGGATGGAGCGTGGCACCATCAATGCCGGCGACCAGCGTCTGCTGCGCAGTCCGGTAGGACTCGCCGGCCAAAACTGCATGGCGACTGCCTTCTTTGTCGCCGGCAGTACACTGGACCGGCAACGCCGCCAGGTGGCACTGGATTGCGCCCGACAAACCATCGCAGAAAACACTTTGTCCACCACATCGGGTGCCACCAGTCCCCACCCGCAAGTAATCGTGGCGCGCGTTCTGGCGCCCCTGATGGAACCGGCCATGGAACTCCTGCGTGCGCTGCGCATTTGCTGGCTGGCGGCTCTGTGGGGAAGCGCCGCCACCACTCCGAGAATCTGGGCCACTTAGAGGCGGTCTGAACTTGGCGCCAGATTGGCCTTGGGCAAACGCAAGGTCAGCCAAAACGCAGAGCCGACACCAGGCTTGCTGTCGATGCCAAAGGTGCCTTTCATCAGATCGACCAGTTGCTGGCAAAGCGCCAGGCCCAGACCGGTGCCACCGTGGTTGCGTGTGGAGGAGCCATCAATCTGCTCAAAAAGCTCGAAGATGCGCTTTCTGTCAGCTAACGCAATCCCAATGCCGGTGTCTCGCACGGTGAACCGAAGGTTGATGTCCTGGACCGATTGTTCAAGCATTTCCACTTCAACAGCTACCACACCGTGATGCGTGTATTTGATCGCATTTCCCGCCAATTCCTGAAGAATTTGTCCCAGACGCATGGAGTCGCCCTGCACTGGAAGGTGGCGCAGTGAAGACTCCGCCTTGACGTTGAACTCCAATCCTTTCTTGGCGGCCTGCCTGCCGAGTTGCTCAACGATGCCATCTAGAACACTGGCGAGCGTGAAAGTGTTGCTCGCGAGGCTTAACTGGCGAGACTCGAGTGCGGTTACATCTATCAGGTTGGTAATCAGGGCCAGCAGTTGTTCCGATGCTTCCTGCACCTTGCCCAGTTTCCCGAGCAGACTGGGGTCGGTTGCGATGCGCAGTGACAGCTCGGTATAGCCCATGATGATCGCCATCGGTGAGCGCAGTTCATGCGTCATGTTATTGAGAAAGTTGGCCTTGACCCGGTGACTCGCTTCGACAGCTTCCTTGGCAATGGACAGCGCCATGGTACGCGCAGCCACCTTTTCTTCCAGATGATCACGGTGTGCCTCGACCTCCTTGCGCAGACGCTCACGCTCGAGCAGGTTAAAAATTCTGTGGCGTGCCGTTTCCACGTTGATTGGTTTTGCGATGTAATCGGCTGCCCCCAGCGACAGTCCCATCGTCTCTGATTCAGCGTCGCCCAGTGCGGTCAGAAAAATGACCGGAATGTGCCATAGCGCGGGATTGGCCTTGAGGTGGCGGCAGACCTCGAAGCCGTTCATCTCGGGCATCATCACGTCCAGCAGAATCAGGTCCGGTGGCAGGTTCGATGCCACTTGCAACCCCATTGCTCCCGAGTGTGCAATTTGAAGGCTGTAATCGGCTGTTAACGCGGCGGTCAACAGTTTCAAATTGGTTGGCGCATCGTCAATGATGAGAATCGCCTCTTTGTTTTTTCTCATGTATCGATGCTCCATTCGTTTTGGTTGACGACGCGCTGAAGGGTTTGCAGTGCCAGATCGAAACGAAAATCCTGAAGATGCATCGCAGTCTCATCGAATTGGTTGGCGAGCGGGGTCCCCACCACGGTACGCTGGAGCGTTTCGACCAGGGCGATCGCACTGAACTTGTTCACCGACAGTAGGGGCAAAATCTCGGAAACAAGTGCGCGCACTCGGTCCTGATCCAGCGGCGTTAGCGCTTGGACAGTAGTATTTGCCGGAGCGGTTGGGCCCGGCGGTGTTGCATCCAGCCTCTCCACTTGCAACTGAAACCAGAAGCGCGAACCCACTCCGACTTCGCTCTGCACCCCCACCGCACCACCCATAGCTTCTGCCAAAGAGCGCACGATGGACAAGCCCAGCCCGGTACCGCCAAAGTTGCGCGTGGTGGAACTGTCGGCCTGCGTGAAGGTGTGGAACAACTGGGGCAGCTTGTCCCGGGCAATGCCAATGCCGGTATCCACAACGGCAAACTCCAGCGTTGCACCGTGCGCGTCGCAGCTTAGCTCGCGCCCCTGCACCGTAATCTTGCCCCGGTGGGTGAACTTGACGGCATTACCCACCAGGTTGGAGAGCATCTGTTGCAGGCGATGGGGGTCTCCAATGTAGTGTGCCGCTGGCCCGCTCCAGTCGCATTCGATGGACAGGCCTTTGGCGCTGGCACCAGGCGCAAATACGCCCTGCGTATGCGCCATGATCTGGGAGGGAACCATCTCGACCGACTCCAGAATCAGCTTGCCCGACTCGATCTTGGCCAGATCCAGAATATCGTTAAGGAGTTTTAGCAGGCTATTCCCGGACTCCAGCAAGGTGCGGGTGTAGTCCAATCGCTCGGCCTCGCTGATGCCGGGCATCATCAATAGCTGCCCCATCCCCAGGATGCCGTTCATGGGGGTGCGCAGTTCATGGCTCATGGTGGCGAGAAAACTGCTTTTGGCTCGGGACGCGTCTTCAGCTTTATCCTTCGCCGTTTCATACTCGGTAACATCCGTGAAGGTCCTCACCAAATAACCCGAAGCCATCGGATGGGACTGAACATCCAGAAAGTGGCCGTCCGGGGTCCGCCGCACGTATTGCTTTGCCTCTCTCAACGCCGGATTCTGCGACAAATCCCTGAAATACTCGCGTGTGGATGAGTCAACGGCTGAATGATCGGGACCAAAATCTCCCCGGCGATTCAGGAAGTTGAACACCTCGGTTTGGTGCGGTCCACCTGCCAGGAACTCGCGGGAAATGTTGAGCATTTCGCAGGCCCGATCATTGAAATGAGTGATATACCCTTTGGCATCGATCAGAAAAAATCCCTGCCCCATGGACTGCAGACTGCCGCTGAGAACATTGGTGGTCTGGGTCAGGCGCCTAAGCGTTTCGTCGCGTGCATGAAAAAACAACGCGAACAAAGTCAGTGAGAAGGTGCTAGAAAACAAGAGGCGAAGAAATAACTCCAGATCGACCTGAAACTGAAACCTGCAAATTGCCAGAAATACCGCGATCAGCGCACACCCCAACGCGATTGCCGATCTGTACTCCAACCGCATGAACGCAATGAACATGGTTGGAAAGATCCAGACAAAGATGCTCTCCCCAACTTGGGTCATCACACCGGCGACCATCACTCCACCCAGTATTGGCAAAATAGCGGGCGACCATCGCCACCGTATCCATCCACTCAGCGAAACGAAATCCAGGCCACACAAGGCAATGACCGACATCGCTGCTGCAACCGCGGTGCCGCTCCAGCGCTGGTTATCGGCAATGAATATCGCTCGGGCCAGCGGCAGCGACACGATCACCATCAGTGCCAGTACAAGATATCGGTTTGCGCTGACCCAGGTTTGATCGATGTGTCCGTCCACCAGGGGTCCTGACTCAGTTCCCTTGACATTCTCTGATTGCGTTCGCGATATTTGCACCTCGCCATTCATAAGTCCCAATCTCCCAATTAACCTTTACCGCACGACACGGCGCATCGATATCTACCATTGACGGGCGCCGTGCTTACTGGCCACCAGCAATGGCTGCGCGCGGTAGACGTGGGGCGGGAGTGTTTCGGAGAAATCTTCAACTTCGGTTGCAACCGCTCGAGAAAGATCTCGAAAGAAAGCTGTGTAGCTCACGACATCTCCGTCAGGCCCACGTGCCGCAGTAACTTTCAACCACTCAGGAAAGATCTCACCGTTCTTCTTGCGGTTAAGCATGAGCCCTTGCCAGTTTCCGGCACTTTTCAGTTCGTGCCAGAAATCTTCATAGTAGGCCACGTCCTGCAATCCGGACTGAAGCAACCTGGGGTTGCGACCAATCACATCGCTATCGCTATAGCCGGTAATCTCGGAAAATGCCGGATTGACGGTCTGGATCTCACCCGCCGCGTTTGCAACCAGCATGCCCTCCCCGGCGTTGTCGAACTCGACCTCCAACCGAAGCGGCAAGGGGTGCTTCAGGGCTTGCGTCTGGTGGGGACGCAACATCCAGTGCACGATACTCACGGACCCTTCTTCCACTAGAGTCATCATGTGCACGGTTACTTTCAGTGTCGGGGCGTAGGCCGCATCCTGTCGCACATGCAACTCCCATTTCTCTTGGGTGCTGGTCCCCGCCTTGACTGCCTTTGACAGCATGTCCTCGTATTGTTTCAGATGCGACGACTTGATCCACTCGGACAGAAAGCTTCCGACCAAACGGTGTAGTGGAGAAATCAACGATGCTGCACGGTCGGCCTGAAGTATCACACCGGCTGCATCAGTCATGAGGTGAATGTCCTGCATGGACTGAATCTGCTGGTCGAGTTTCCCGCTGTGTTCAATCAAATGCGCAAATGCATATCGAAGCCGCTCATATCGGGTTTGCAGTGATTCGTAGCTGCCAGCAACTTTTTCTATGCCCGGCTCAGGATCATCTACCGGCAAATTGTTGCGGTGCCCTTGTGACGGGTTTGCCTCGGGCACGCGGTGCATGCCATTTTCGTGTGCCATTGCAATCTCCAGTGGTCGAATCTTCTCACTCAACATGATATTTTTGTATCGGTCGGTCAATGCAGTTTCTCCCTCATCCAGGTCACGAGTTGCAATGGACTGAAGGGCTTTATGAAATAGGCGTCGGCTCCCATCTCCATTCCGAGCCGTTGGTCAGCGGCTTGGCTGCGTGCAGACACCATGACAACCAGCGTGTCTTTCAGCTTTGGATCGCTGCGAATTTCTGCAAGAACCTGTAGACCATCAATCTCCCCTGGCATCATGATGTCCAGCAAGACCGCCTTGGGTCGATGGGTGCGAATCGCGTTCAGCGCGCTCGTACCATCCTGTGCTCCTACCACCTCATAATCATTACCCAGCGTAATGGCAAGCAGCTTGTGGATCTCCGGTTGATCGTCAACGATTAGTACCTTGTTCATGGTGAGTCCTTTTCGTGAAACAGCGTTAGGTTGTGTGGTTCATTCAAGAAACTGAAATATGGGCAAGCAT
>CAIPGC010000142.1 GCA_903864505.1 uncultured beta proteobacterium
CCAAGGGCGCTGCGGTTTCGAAGGCGTTCGACGATATGAAGGTAGCCTTGCCTCAGCACGACCCCTACACCGCCACACCCATGTGGCGCCGCGCCTCACGTCGCGTTCACGGCATGATGCGGCGGGTGTTCGGATGAATCAGGAAGCACTTGTAAAACTCGTATCCTTCTATTTCCCGCAGTTCCACGCCATCGCCGAGAATGACGAGTGGTGGGGCAAGGGATTTACCGACTGGGTCAATGTCAAGAAGGCGCGCCCGCAATACAGCGGGCACAACCAGCCCAGGGTACCGTTGGGCAAGAACTATTACGACCAATCGCAGTACGAAACGCTCAAATGGCAGATTGATCTCGCGAAACAGCACAATGTTGCCGGTTTTTGCCACTATCACTACTGGTTTGGTGGCAAGCAGCTGCTCGAAACGCCCACCAATATGGTGATGGCGGACCGTAGCCTTGATCTCCCGTTTTGCCTTGCTTGGGCGAATGAGACTTGGTCGCGCCGATGGGATGGGCGGGATCACCATATTCTGGTTGAACAGACGCACCAGCCAGACAAGGCAATTTGGTTGGCGCACTTCGAATATCTGTTCCGCGCCTGGAGCGATGATCGGTCGATCAAGATCGACGGCAAGCCGGTGTTTCTGGTTTATCGTGCCCACCGGATTACGCAGATCGAAGAAATGTTCGATTTATGGCGCGAGGAGGCGCATAGACGCGGACTCCCGGGGCTGTACCTCATCGCAATGAAGCAGTACGAGTTTCCGACACCAGAGGTGCTGCGTCATTTCGACGCGACCATGCAGTTTCAGCCGTTTGAGGCGATTTATTCGCCCGACTACGAAGGCAATGCGATTGAAACGAGCAGGGTAGTTAAGCCCTTACGCTTGTTGCCTGAAAAGGTGCAGGATGTATTGCGTGCCATTCGCTATAAATTCTTTCCGGCTTTAACGTACTATGACTACGATTTGGTGTGGAAGCAGATGCTGAAGGAAGAGCGCGAAGGTGGGATTCCTGCATTTCCAGGTGCTTTCGTTGACTGGGACAACACGGCGCGGTACGTAAAACGGGCAAGGATATTCAAGGGCGCCTCCCCAGAGCGTTTTGAACATTGGTTGGAGAAGCAGGTGGCAGCTACCGCACGGCGACCTGCCCCTGAGCACATGATCTTTCTCAACGCCTGGAACGAATGGGCCGAGGGCACTTACCTCGAGCCGGATGAAAAGAATGGCCTGAAGTATTTAGAGGCAGTAAAACGCTGCATGGAAAATCAGCCAGCCCTGACCCAGATGCAAAATTAGCGAAGAGAAGCGCAGATTCCTGTTAGCAAGTCAGTGGCAATCTGTATCGACATTTTTCGGTTCGGTGCGGACTCAAATTTGTCCCAACGGTACTCTCATCGCCTGGTGAAATGCAAGACCGCGTTGTCGTCCCACGCCCACGTTTGGTTCACCTTCCATAAAGTCTGGACGACGCCTTCGAGGTGAGTGCGGTGTGCTCGCTCCCGCTCGATTTCAGAAGCCTGCGCAATCCCCACTGCTGCCAGGAATCGACTCCAAAGTCCAGAGTGCTTACGGTCGCCAGGTGGTAGCAAATCGGTGTTCGACGGTGGTTGGAAGCCAAATGGGACGACCGATCTTGCCGGTGAGTTCTGACTGTTACCGACCAAAGACAGCCCGTAAATATTGCCCAGAACTTCAATGATTTCGGGATGGTAGAACCTGACATGTTCTGGGTCGCGCCAGAACCCGAGCAACTGACTTCGAATGGACTCCGGATCGGGAAATACGAACACAGCGCTACCGCCTCGCTTTAGCGCCTGGGCAATGAGCTTCACCAAACGTTCAACCGCATCAAAGGGAAGATGCTCTACAAAATGGGAGCAGTAGATTCCATCGTAACAACTGTGCTGTTGCTCCAAAAAAGTCAATGCATCTTGAACTTCGACGTCCAACCCAAGGCTCTTGGCAAACTGTGCTGATTGTTGGTTTCTTTCAACACCCTTGGCAGCAATCTGTTGGCGGCAAAGACACTCAAGAAATACTCCGGTTCCTGACCCTACATCCAGTACGTTCTTGCAGCCTTCGAAATAGCGTGTGTGGGAGGACTGCATCGCAGTCAGTAGTGCATGGTCGCGCATCCCAAAAGCGTAAGCCTCATACCCAAAAATATCAGGACGGGCATTTTTGTGCTGTGGCTCAATGGGTAAAGAATTCAAAACCTTATGAACAGATTGTGGGAAATTATGGGCAATAGTCGATGAGGTATGAGGGTCCTTGGCAATGAGGTAGTCCACACAGGCAAGCAATCCAGTATTCCAGCGTTGTTGAATTGGATTGGCTGACTGAAGTGCATGAGCATCATCCACACACAGTACGGTTTCGATGCCAAGTGCGCAGGAGATGCGAGCCAAATCTGCTGTAGCACCGGAAAGCGCTTCAATAATGATGCGGGATGGCTTTAACTCCAGAACTCTCTTGGAAAAGTACTGGATCAGAAGAAAGGGTCCGAATCTAACTCCCAGCCCGCGCCACTCCTCGGGCAGAACAAAGACTTCTGCTTCACCTTTGAGCACCATTTCTACATCTACACAGTCAGCGCTGAAGCATATGTATAGACAAGCGCGTTGGCTGGGTGAACCTGCATGTGTTCCGGAAAATTCCAGAATCACGTAATCTGAAGATTGCATTCTGTGATGAGTTCGCCGTAAACGTGTCGAAGCATTAAGCGCTTTAAGGCGGGTGACGCGACGCGATAACTCGACATGTTACCCAGACTGGCAAGGGGAATTCTCTCGACGAATGGAGCACAAATTATACTTCCGGGACCCAAAAGACATGGGTGTGAGCACAAATTTGCAGAGCAATCTGTGGTGAGGTAACATCCTCACGAAATTCGAAGGATTTTTCATGTTCAGTGCATTTCGTGGCAAAGGCGCAAAGGACACCAATCCGCCTTCTCAAGAGGGGGCCAAGCCGCGGGGTCTGGAAGTGATCGAGGACGACCCGGATACCGCTTGGGGCCTGTGGGACAGCGCGCTTGCCGCACAGGACTCCCGGTTTGGCACCGATCCATCTGAAGCTGCTACGACCCCTACTCCATTGGCAAGCAG
>CAIPGC010000143.1 GCA_903864505.1 uncultured beta proteobacterium
ACGATCTTGCCCTTCTGCTGGGTCTTTTGCTTGCCGGTCAAGATGCCCTTTTCCAGCAGGGGGATGATGGCATCGGTAATCACGTCGGAGTGGATGCCCAGGTCTTTGCGGTCTTGCAGGTACTTGAGCGCCTCGTTGGGAATGCGCCCCAGGCCGATTTGCAGGGTGGAGCCGTCTTCAATCGTGCTGGCGATGTAGCGGGCAATCTGCTCTACCACCTCCGCTTCACTGACCTGGTGCACGTACTCGATCATGGGGGTGGAGACCTGCACCAGATGGTGAATCTGGCTGTGGTGAATGGCCGAGTCGCCCATGGTCCAGGGCATGTCGGGGTTGACCTCGGCAATGACCAGCCTGGCGTTTTGCACCGCCGCCGCCACAATGTCCACCGACACGCCCAGGCTCACGTAGCCAAAGCGGTCGGGCAACGACACCTGAATCAGCGCCACATCCAGCGGAATGCGCCCTACATTGAACAGTTCGGGCACGCGTGCAATCGAGATGGGCAAGTACTCGGCCATGCCGCATTTGATGGCCGCACGCACGTCCGAGCCGACAAAGAAAGTGCGGTGCCGGTATTTGGTAATGGGCTTGCCGGCAGCGTCATGGGGAATGGCCCCATTGGTCAGAAAGTGAACCATCTGCACATCGGCCGGCGCAAGGGGCAACTCTTCGATGGCTTTGACCAGCGAACGCGGAGTGGCGCAGGCGGTCCCGACAAAAATGCGGTTACCGGGCCTGATCTTGCGCGCAGCGTCTTGTGCTGACAGCAGCTTGGAGCGGTAGGGTTCGCTCTGTAGTGGATCCATGGTCGTCAATCTCCCTGAATTTTTGTGATGTCCGAACATGCTACCAACTATTTTTTTGATGTGTGGCTTCGTTAGAATCCGAGCCAAGGCCCGCTGCTCCGGCGGGCCTTGCTATTGTGTTCGGAGCCATGTAGAGGACTACCATGTATAAAAACCTCGCCGCCACGTTTGTGGCTGCCTGTGCTTTTTCCCTTGCACCCACCAGTGCGATTTCTCAAACCAAAATTGGCTTTCTGTACGTCGCGCCGCTGACCGACGCGGGCTGGGTACACCAGCATGACCTGGGACGCCAGGCCGTGGAAGCGGCACTGGGCAAATCGGTGCAGACCACCTATGTGGAAAACGTGGCCGAGGGGCCTGATGCCGAGCGCGTGCTGCGTGACCTGGTGCGCCAGGGTCACCGGCTCATTTTTACTCCCAGTTTTGGCTATATGGAGCCCACCATTACCGTGGCCAAAGAGTTCCCGGAGGTCAAGTTTGAGTCCATCACCGGGTACAAGACCGCGGCCAACGTTGCCACAGCCAACGCGCGCTACTACGAGGGTCGCTACCTGGCGGGGGTCGCCGCGGGGCGCATGACCCGAACCAATCTGGCAGGGTATGTGGCGGGCTTTCCGATTCCGGAAGTGCTGCAAGGAATCAATGCGTTCACACTGGGGATGCGTTCGGTCAACCCCCGCGCTGAAGTCAGGGTGGTGTGGCTGGACACCTGGTTTGATCCGACCCGCGAGCGCGATGCAGCCATGACGCTGTTCAACCAGAAGGTCGACGTCATTGCCTTTCATACCGCCTCCACCGCTGTGATGGTGGCTGCGCAGGAGCGTGGCAAACTGGCCGTGGCCTACCACTCCGATATGCGCAAAATAGCTCCCGACGCACAGATCATCGCGGTCACCCACCAGTGGGGCAACTACTACACGGCACGGGCCAGCGCGTTGCAGAGTGGAACCTGGCAGAGCGGCAATGTGTGGGGTGGCGTGAAGGAAGGCATGATCCGCGTCGGCGACTTCGGCAGCAAGGTGCCCAAGGCGGTGCAAGCCGAGGTGCTGGCGCGGCAGAGAGACATTGCGAGTGGCAAACTGCTTCCATTCCAGGCCCGCGAGGCGGTGCTCGACAACGAGGGCCATGAGGTGATTGCCAGGGGCCAAAGCCTGAGCGACGCGCAAATTCTGGGCATGAACTACCTGGTGGCGGGCGTACAGGGTAAAGTGGCGCATTGAACGACATCTGACCAGCCTTGAAAGCCTATCGCGCCTCCCTGTTATGGTTTGCGCCGTCCAGGAACGGTGAAACGGCGCGCGCCCAGTGGGAGGACGATGGTTTGCTGGTGGTCGGTCCCAACGCGCTGGGAGTGCAAGTGGTGCAGGCCATTGGCGCGCACCGGGACGTGGTGAGGCTGCATCCCGAGGTGCCGGTGGAGCATTGGAGCGGGCGTATCATCGCCCCCGGCTTTGTTGACCTGCACCTGCACTATCCGCAAACCAATGTCATTGGTTCGCCGGCCGACGGACTGCTGCCGTGGCTGGAGAACTACACGTTTCCAGAAGAAAAACGCTTCGAAGCCCCCGAATACTGTGCGCAGGCAGCTACATTTTTCATAGCTGAACTGCTACGCAACGGAGTCACCACGGCGCTGACCTTTGCCACCTCGCACACTGCATCGGTCAACGCCCTGTTTGCGCAAGCGCAGGCGCAGCGGCTGCGTCTGGTCACCGGCCTGTGTCTGATGGACCGCAACGCGCCCGCCGGCGTGCTTAACCGGGAGTCAGCGCAGGGGCTGTGCGACGCGACCGAGCAAAGCCTGATCGACACCGAGGCGCTGATTCAACGCTGGCATGGGCAGGACCGCCTGGGCTATGCCATCACGCCGCGCTTTGTGCCCACGTCCAGTGACGCGCAGTTGCGCGGGGCTGGAGAACTGGCGGCACGCTACCCGGATGTCTGGATCCAGTCGCATGTGGCCGAAAACAAGGACGAGATTGCCTGGGCCAGGGAACTGTTCCCTCGGTCGCGCAGTTACCTCGCCACCTACGCCGACTTCGGCCTGATGCGCCAGCGTGCGGTCTACGCCCACTGCATTCACTTTGACGACAATGACCGTGCCCTGATGCGCGACACGGCCGCAGCTGCGGCAATTTGCCCCACCAGCAACCTGTTTTTGGGCAGCGGCTACTTTGACTACGCCGGTGCTGACCGCGCGGGATTCCAGTACGGTCTGGCCAGCGATGTGGGCGGCGGCACCAGCTTCAGCCCGTTTCACACCATGGTGGCGGCGTATTACGTGGGACGTGAAGGCCACACCAAGCAGGGCTTGTCTTTGGCACCGCAACAATTGTGGTGGCAGCACACCGCCGGTGCAGCGCGTGCCATGGGGCTCGAAGGTGTGGTGGGAAACCTGCTGCCCGGCTGCGAGGCCGACTTTGTGGTACTCAACCCCAAAGCCACGCCGCTGCTGGCGCGCAAGACGGCCCTTGCCGCCAACCTGGACGAACTGCTGTTTTCGATGATCGTGCTGGGCGATGACCGCTTGATCGAGAAGACCGTTATTTCTCAAGCGCTTTAGCCCTGGAAGTCTCGCGAATATTGCGCGAAAAGCTCCTGATGTTGTCGTGCTAGGTGTGGCCCCGTCAGTCCGATGGATGTCCGTAGAACCGTGTGGTGTGGGGAGCAATCTGTACTGACTGCCGCCGCGAAAAGGACACCGTGGAAATCAACCGCACAACTGCCAACTCATTCTGGGCGGGATCCAGCACTGCATTCGGTTTCCGATTTCAGGCCTTGCGACTGACCAGGGCACCTTTCTGAAATCGGCCTAGTTCCTTCGACACGTGCATGGCCTCTTCGGAGGGAAACTGCCAAACGACTTGTCTGGTTGCCGAATCTGTCACCTTGACCACTGTCTTGCCGCTGTCTTGGTCGATGGTGAATTGCAGGTCGGAAGATCGGGCACTGACTTTGCGCTGCATTTCGCCGACCAGTTTCTTCAACTCGTCCGGTGTGGGTGCAACCTTGACGGGCCCGGCAACACCCGGCTTCGCATTCGATCGTGCCGCGTCTTCAGGGGCCGCCCTGGCGATGCTTCGAGAGCCGCCAACATCCGTTGCCGGTAGCTTTGGGGGCGAGCCAGAAGTGCTCGGGCTCCCCTGTGTGGCGACTGAAGGTATGTTAGTCATAACTTGAAAGTGTTCGATTCAAGCGGAGCGCGTACGAGGCGCTCAACCCTTCACGTTCACATGCTGTCCAAGGACTTGCCCCAGCGTATTGGTTACCGGTTTGGGTGCGCTGGCTTGCGCCGCCTTGACTCCGTCGTCCGCGTCGCCATCGTTTTTGGCATCCTTGCCGGCACGGATGGCATTGCCTGCTTCTACAGGCGCGGGCTTTGGAGGTGGTTGAACAGGTGTAGCTGAGGAAAGTGCGTTAACTGCGGACATAGTGGCCTTATTCAGTGATTTGGCAAGTAATACAACCCACGCCAAGGCGCGGCAACACGGGCGGCATTCAAAACCTGATCGCCCAACTGGGTTATCGACGGCTGTTTGCTTTACTTTAGGGTTGAATCGCGGATAACGGTCGGCTTGCGTCGCAATCCCTGCCCGCAAGGCCCTGATTACAATCACCCGCTACCGAGGAGCATCACCCCCATGAGCATCAAGAGTGACAAGTGGATTCGCCGCATGGCTGAAACTACCGGCATGATCGAGCCGTTTGAGCCGGGCCAGATTCGCCAGCGCGAGGGCCACAAGATCATTTCCTACGGCACCAGCAGCTATGGCTACGACATCCGTTGCGCGCCCGAGTTCAAGGTGTTCACCAACATTCATAGCACGGTGGTCGACCCCAAGAACTTTGACGAGAAGAGCTTTGTCGACTTCAACGACGAGGTCTGCATCATCCCGCCCAACAGCTTTGCCCTGGCCCGCACGCTGGAGTATTTCCGCATTCCACGTAACGTGCTGACCATTTGCCTGGGCAAAAGCACCTACGCGCGCTGCGGCATCATCGTCAATGTCACACCCTTTGAGCCGGAATGGGAAGGCTACGTCACACTGGAGTTTTCCAACACCACGCCACTACCCGCAAAAATCTACGCCGGCGAAGGGTGTGCCCAAGTGTTGTTTTTTGAGTCAGACAAGGACGATGTCTGCGAGACCAGCTACAAGGACCGCGGTGGCAAGTACCAGGGCCAGATCGGTGTGACCCTGCCCAAAGCCTGACAGAAAAGCGGATAATGCGGGTTTGCCCCTAGCCACTAGGGCAACCCGCTATCGGTTGGATAGCAAATTTCTTGACTATGCCGGACCGATTTGAATACTGAACTCGCCTCTACCCCCGCCTCTGCTGTGATGCCAAACGAGCTCACCAGCGATACCCCCACCATGGCCTTTGCCCAGTTGCAGCTCGACGCGCCACTGGCGCGCGCCGTTGCCGAGATGGGGTATGAGTCCATGACCCCCATTCAGGCGCAGGCCATCCCGGTGGTGCTGCAGGGCCGCGACGTGATGGGAGCTGCGCAAACCGGTACTGGCAAGACGGCGGCGTTTGCGCTGCCACTGCTGCAGCGCATGATGCGCCACCAGAACGCATCTACCTCCCCCGCGCGCCACCCGGTGCGTGCGCTGGTGCTGCTGCCCACCCGCGAGCTGGCGGTGCAGGTGGCCGAGCAGGTGGAACTGTACGCCAAGTACACCGACCTGCGCAGCGCCGTGGTGTTTGGCGGCATGGATATGAAGCCGCAAACGGCCGAGCTCAAGCGCGGTGTTGAAGTGTTGGTGGCCACTCCGGGGCGCCTGCTGGACCACATTGAAGCCAAAAACGCAGTGCTCAACCAGGTCGAATATGTGGTGCTGGACGAGGCCGATCGCATGCTTGACATTGGCTTCCTGCCCGACCTGCAGCGCATTCTGTCGTACCTGCCCAAGCAGCGCACCACGCTGTTGTTTTCTGCCACCTTCTCGCCTGAAATCAAGCGCCTGGCCAGCAGCTATCTGCAGAACCCGGTCACTATCGAAGTGGCGCGCTCCAACGCTGCTGCGTCGACCGTGGAGCAGCATTTCTACAGCGTACCCGACGAAGAAAAGCGCCATGCGCTGCACCAGATCCTGCGTGCACGCGGCATGAAGCAGGCCTTTGTGTTTGTGAACAGCAAGCTGGGTTGTGCACGGCTGGCACGTTCGCTTGAGCGCGAAGGCCTGAAGACGACCGCACTGCACGGCGACAAGAGTCAGGACGAGCGTCTTAAGGCGCTCGAAGCCTTCAAGAGCGGCGAAGTGGACCTGCTGGTGTGCACCGACGTGGCAGCGCGTGGCCTGGACATCAAGGACGTGCCGGCAGTATTCAACTTTGACATTCCCTTCAATGCCGAAGACTACGTGCACCGCATTGGTCGCACAGGAAGAGCCGGTGCCGCAGGTCTGGCCGTGAGTTTTGTGGGCGGCAACAACGATGCGCGCCTGGTGGGTGACATCGAGAAGCTGATCAAGACCAAGATTGAACTCGAAGCCATCGAGTTTGATGAGGACAGTCCCAACATCCGCAAGCAGGGCCGCATCAATGACGGCCGGCGCATGTACGCGCACGATGGCGAGCGTGAGCCGTCGGTCGGCGACAATGGTCGTAGCGCTGGTCGCGGTGATGGCCGTGGTCCGCGGGAGGAATCCTATGCTCCGCGGGCTCCGCGCCCGCCGCGTAGCGACTATGCGCGCCCATCGGCTGTGTCGCGCGACCCGTTTTTTGACAAGCCCTACGAACCAACCGTCGTCGAAGACAAGCCCGCTCCATCGTGGGAAGCGACGGCCCGTCCGGCATCGCGCAGTATCTCGGCCAATATCAAGCCCAAGCGCAAGGTGGCCGCCTTGTTCAAGACAGAATAGGCCTGAAGCCCCCGCCAATAGTGCGCGGGAAGCTACTAAAAAGAGAGCATTCAGAACAAACTCAAAGTCCCGGCTGCTGCTCGGCCGGGCATTGCACCTGAATCAATGCATGCCCTGCGGGGTCGAGTTGAGTGTCGAGTTTGAGTGCGCTCAGAGTGCCACCCCAGACGCAGCCGGTGTCCATCGAATACAGATTGGCACGGTTGAGCCAGCCCAGGGTCGACCAGTGACCAAACGCCACGGATATTGACGCTGTGGCGCGCCCGGGCACATCAAACCAGGGCAGGTAACCGGTCGGCGCGGCACCGGCACCCTCCTTGCTGTCGAACTCCATTTCACCCTGTGCAGTGCAAAAGCGCAGGCGGGTTAAGGCGTTAACGATGACGCGCAGGCGTTCAAAGCCGGCAAGATCGTTCGTCCATTGGTTGGGTGCATTGCCGTACATGGCGTGAAAAAACTTCACCATCTGCGCGCCCTGCAGCACTGCTTCCACCTCACCCGCCAGCGCAAGGGTGTCGGCAGCACTCCATGCAGGCAGCACGCCGGCGTGCACCATGAGCAGTTCGCGCGGCCCAGCTACCAGGCGCAGGGCAAGCCGCTGCTGGCGCAACCAGTGCAGCAGGCAGCTGCAATCTGGTGCGTCCAAAACGCAGCGCAAAGTGTCCCTGCGGTTGAGGCGGCGTGCACCCTGCACGACGGCCAGCAGGTGCAAATCGTGGTTCCCCAGCAGGCATTGCGCCGCGTCGCCGTAACCCATCAGGCGGCGCAGTACCGCGTCGGACTGCGGGCCGCGATTTACCAGGTCGCCCAGTACGTAGAGTGTGTCGCGACTCGGAGAGAAGGCGATGGTGTCGAGCAGGCGTTGGAGTGCGCCATCGCAGCCTTGTATATCGCCGATAAGGTAAAGTGCCATGTCCTCATTCTCGCTGCTGTCTATATGGATTTTGTTCTGATCGTTCTGCTAACCCTGCTCAATGGCGTGTTTGCCATGTCGGAGTTGGCACTCACGGCCAGCCGGAAAGTGCGATTGCAGACGATGTCGGAGGCGGGCGACAGGGGCGCGCAGGCAGCGCTGGCGTTGCTGGACAACCCGACCCAATTCCTGTCGGTGGTGCAAGTGGGCATCACGTCCATCGGCATGCTCAATGCCATCGTGGGCGAGGCGGCTTTCAGCGATGGGGTGTCTTCCTGGTTGCAGGCGCACCTGACGATCTCGCACCGTGCCTCCGAAGTGACGGCCACCGCCCTGGTGGTGACAGCGATCACCTTTGTCACCATCTTGTTTGGCGAACTGGTGCCCAAGCGCATCGGGCAGTTGTATCCCGAACCGGTGGCACGTGTGGTGGCGCGTCCCATGACCTGGATAGCGACGATGGCCAAACCCTTTGTGCGGCTGCTGTCGATGAGCACCCATGGAATTTTGAAGCTGCTGCGTATTGACACGGCCGACAACCGGGCCGTGACCGAGGCCGAAATATCGGCCAGCCTGGAGGAAGGGGTCGACGCCGGCATCATCGAGCAACACGAGCACCGAATGGTGCGCAATGTGTTCCTGCTGGACGACCGTCCACTGACCTCCATTATGTTGCCCCGCTCCGACATTGAATGGCTGGACGGCTCGAACACGGTGGCGCAAAGCCTGGCCCAGGTCAGTGGCGGTGGTGAGCATGGAACCCACTCCTGGTACCCGGTGTGCCGTGGATCTCTGGATGACGTGCTTGGTCTGGTCAGTGTGGCACGCCTGCTGGAGTTGGGTGGTGGTCATACCGGCAGTATCGACGGCGTGGTGGAGTCAGCCGCATTCATGCCCGAGACCATCAGCGGCATGGAACTTATCACCCAGTTCCGGACCAAGGCGGCGCGCATGGTGTTTGTGGTGGACGAGTATGGCGTGGTGCAGGGATTGCTCACCCCGCACGATTTGCTGGAAGCCATCACGGGGGAACTGCAACCGGATGTTCAGACCCAGGCCTGGGCCACCGAGCAAGCCGATGGTACCTGGCTGCTCGATGGGTTGATGCCGGTGGGTGAGCTCAAGGCGCGCCTGGACATCGATGACTTGCCCCAGGAAGACCGGGGGCGGTACAACACGCTGGCTGGGTTGCTGATGGCGGTTTGCGGACATTTACCGGCCGTCGGCGAATGCATTGAATGTGCGCAGTGGAACTTCGAAGTTACCGCGCTGGACGGCCGGCGCATCGACAAAGTGCTGGCGCGCCGTGCGGCTTCGAGGTCTACATCCGGCCAGTGATTCGGTATGCGACCAGACCGGTGCATTCGTGCAACGCGATATGCCAGTGCGCAATGCTGATCGGCCACGAATACTCGGTCCACGGTGTTGCGCTACCGGTTCGAAAATCGACCGGGTAGGCGGTTACGTTCCAGCCTGCTTTTGTAAATGTCGCCATGGCGCGTGGCATGTGCCAGGCAGAGGTGACCAGCAACCAGCGTTGTGTGCGGTCGATGCCCGGTACCAGTGCGGTCAGCACGGCGTTCTCGAAGGTGTTGCGTGACTCGTCCTCGTAAGTGACGCGGTCTGCAGCAACGCCCATTGAGTCAAAAAAGGCACGGGCGCGTGCAGCTTCGCTGGGACCTGCGGCAAACAATTCTCCTTCACCACCCGTAAAGACAATACGAAGACCTGGGTTGCGGCGCAGGGCCGCCACCGGAGCGTTCATTCGTTCGGCCGCGTCGTTCAGTTGGGGCAACGAGTGGTCCTGAGCGACATAGCCTGCTGCCGAGGCGCCACCCAGCACCACCATCCCGGCATAGCGGTTCAGGTCGGCCGCGAGCGGTTGCTCCGGGTAGCGCCCCTCCAGATCGCGCAGCAGCAGATCCGGCAAGGGTTTCCAACCGAGGATCAGCACCATGGTCAGGGCGGCCCACCCCATGCGCCTGGCCACGATGGGTTTGCGATGCACTAGCACCAGGGACGTAAGCAGTACTGCGCAAAGCCAGGCCAGTGGCTGTGACAGCAGCGAGAGCACCTTGGACAGAATGAACATCGCGTGTTGGGCTATTCCGGGCGGTCCAGTTTGGCGCTCAGCAAGATGGTAGAAAACGTGTCCTTCACGCCCTTGATGCCGCGAATGCGGTCAATCACCGTGTCGAGTTCTTCGGTGGTTTCGGTGCTCAGCATGGAGCACAGGTCAAAGCGACCGCTGACCGAAAAGATCTTGTGGATTTCGTGGCGCCGGGTCAGTGTCTTGACCACATGGGGTGCGCTCTCGGAATCGGTGGATATGAGCACCATGGCACGGATACGGGCGCTGGACTGCGACTCTGCGACAGCCACCGTGTAGCTGGTGATGACCTCAGCGTCCTCCAGTGCCTTGAGTCGAATCTGTACGGTACTACGGGCGCAACCCAGTGCCTTGGCGAGCTTGACCACGGGCAAACGGGCGTTCACTTTGAGCAACTCGATGAGCTGCTGGTCGAGGGGGTCGAGCGTATAGTTGATGACCATAACAAGCAAAATGTCTTGAAGCACTGCATTTTGACTGAAATTTTTAAAACATTTCAGTCATATTGCAAGTTTCCATGCGTGGCTGTGCTTCTTAGAATTTCCGGCATCGGCTCGTCAGCGACCCTCAATCCACGGAGACAACAACACCATGCTGCAAAAAGTCATATCCATCGATTCAGCCAAGTCCATTGATTCCGGCAAACTTCTTACCCGCGCGCAGCTCGATGCCTACGACCCGGAGTCCGAGTCCTGGCAAAAGCAGTTTTCCCGCCGTTACGTGCACCACTCTGAACTGGACCAGATTCTGAATCACATTGAAAATGTGAACGAAACCGTCTACTCCAAGTTCGCCATTGCCGTGACGCCCTATATGGCCAAGCTGATGGACCGGGATGATCCCAACTGTCCGATTCGCCTGCAGTACCTGCCCACGTTCCATGAGGAAACCAAACCCGGGTTTGCCACCATGCTCGACCAGCTTGGTGAAGAGGGCGACACCGTCGAAGGCACCAGCATCGTGCACCGCTATCCCCGCCGCGTGTTGTTTCTGGTGTCCAACACCTGTGCAACTCTTTGCCGTTTTTGTACCCGCAAGCGCATGGTGTCGCAGCCCAAGGGTTCGGTGCACAAGGATGAAATTGAACGCTCCATTGACTATATTGCCAACAACAAGAATATTGAGGACGTGCTGCTATCCGGTGGTGATCCGCTGACGTTTACCGACGAACGCCTGGACGAGATTCTGGGTGAAATCCGCCGCCGCGCTCCGCACGTGCGCTTTCTGCGCATGGGTTCGCGCATGGTGGTGCAAATGCCGACCCGCGTCACGCCCGAGTTGTGTGCTGTGCTCGAAAAGCACCGCGTTCAGATGGTCAACATCCACATCAATCACCCCAAGGAGATCACTCCACTGCTGCGTGAGCGTGTCAAACTACTGCAAAAAGCCGGGATCATGATGGGACTGCAAACCGTCTGTCTCAGGGGTGTGAATGACAGTGTCGAAGTAATGCGCGAACTGTTCATGCAAGCGGTCGAGATGGGTGTGCGCCCCTACTATGTGTATTCGACCGATATGGTGGAGGGTGCACATCACTTCATCGTGCCACACCGCCGTATGCTGGAGCTCTACGAGGGCCTGCGTGGCTGGATCAGCGGCCCGGCCGTGCCCACCTTTATCGTCGACGGCCTGGGTGGCCTGGGCAAGTTGCCCATCATTCCCTCGTACGTGAAGGAGGAGGCCCTGCCCGATGGATCGGGTACCACGGTGAAGTGCCGCAACTACAAGGGCATGACGGTCGAGATGCCAGGTCTGGGGCAGGACTTCAGTCTGCCAAGCCAAAGCAACTAAGCACAGGGAGCGACGGATGCAACACGGCTCCCCCTACGGTATCCACCGGGTAATCGAACCCCATGGTGTCTTGCCCCAAGGCGCCTGGAAGATCGACAACACGATGGAGATCTGTGACAACGAGATACTGATTAACGTTTCAGCACTCAACATCGATGCTGCCAGCTTCACCCAGATCAAAAAGGAAGCCGGAGGTGATCTGGGCAAAATCGAAGCGACTATTCGCTCCATCGTGGCGCAGCGCGGCAAGCACCACAACCCGGTGACCGGGTCAGGCGGCATGCTGATTGGCTCCGTGGCGCAAATTGGACCGATTCTGGCGGGCAAGATCGATCTGAAAGTTGGAGACAAGATTGCGACCCTGGTGTCGCTCTCGCTCACCCCGCTGCGTATAGATGCAGTGCAGGCGATCCATGTCGATCGGGACCAGGTTGAGATTGCCGGGCAGGCGATTCTGTTTGAGACCGGACTCTATGCCAAGCTGCCCAGCGACATTCCCGAGAAGCTGGCCTTGGCAATTCTGGACGTGGCGGGCGCCCCCGCGCAAACTGCGCGCCTGGTCAAACCCGGTGACACGGTGGTTGTGATTGGTGGTGGAGGCAAGTCTGGCACCTTGTGTGTGTATGAAGCGCGCAAACAGGCGGGTCCAGCAGGATGTGTCATCGGTGTCTCGCCGTTTGAGAAGGATTGCGAACGCATGCGCAAACTGGGTTGGGTTAACCATGCGCTGCAGGTGGATGCGACCAACGCACTCGCGATGATGGAGGCGGTATCAGCCGTGACGGGCGGCAGGTTGGCCGATGTAGTGATCAACTGCGTCAATATTCAGAACACCGAGATGGGCAGCATTCTGGCAACGCGTGATGGCGGGAAGATCTATTTTTTCTCCATGGCCACCAGCTTTACTGCTGCCGCCCTGGGGGCGGAAGGAGTAGGAAAGGACGTCGAGATGATCGTCGGCAATGGCTATGCAAAAGGTCACGCCGAATTGTCGCTCAACCTGTTGCGCGAGAGCGCCACACTGCGGCAATTGTTCGAAGAACTGTACGTTTGAGTCATGGCGCAAAGTACGTTGTGGGAGCGCGTGTGCGCCGACGGGCTAACGACGTTGGCTGTCATGGGAATGACCAAGAACACTGGCAAGACCGTGACCTTGAACCATGTCATGGCAAGCGCGGCGCAATCGGCCGTAGCGCTGGGCGTAACCTCGATTGGTCGTGATGGTGAGGAGCGTGACCAGGTATTCTCGTTTCCCAAGCCGCCCGTAAAGGTTTGGCCCGGTACCCTGGTGGCCACTGCGCGCGACACTCTGGTGCGCGCAAAGGTGCGAACCCAAGTCGTATGCAGCACCGGTCTGGGCAGCCCAATGGGCGAGATCGTCATCGTACGCGCGCTGGATGCAGGGGACATGGAGATTGCGGGTGCATCGCGCAGTACCGATCTGATTGCTTTGATCCGCCAACTCAAGCAGTGTGGCTGTACGTTGGTGATTCTGGATGGCGCATTGGGACGCAGCCACCATGCGTCACCCGCAATTGCCGACGGCGTAATTTTGGCCACCGGTGCTGCCATTGGTGGTGGTATACCGGATGTAATTCGCAAGACGCGCGATCGGCTGGCTATTCTTGGCATTGCGCAGGCACCCTCCGATCTGGTGGCTCGTTGCGATGCCGTCTTTTCAAGCGGTGGGGTGGGTGTCTGGGATCGGAATGGAAACGTCCTGTTGAAGGAACAGATTCCGACACTGACCGCGGCTTCGCGTCTGATCGCACTGGTGGACCACGGCGTGGGCACGATCGCCGTGAGCGGCGCCGTGGGGCGGTCACTATGGCGCGCCGTTCAAGCGCTGGCGGAACACAACGCTCAGCTCACCCTGGTGGTGGCCGATGGAACCCGACTCTTTGTGGATCAGATGGATCTGACAGCTTTTGCGCAGCAGGGGGGTACCGTGGCAGCCTACTGTGGTATCCGGATTACCGCGGTCACGCTCAATCCGTTTTCACCGATGGGCGGGCACTTCGAGGCCAGAGAATTTTTGGAGGCTGCGCGCAGCGCACTTCCCGAATACGATGTGAGCGATGTCGTGCTCGCAGAGATCTAGAACTACTTAGGATAGACATGGCACATTTGTATCTGGACCAGCAGCAGATTGATCGGGCGCGCGATTCAGCGCGGCGAATTGCTCAGCGCGTTTTCGATGACATGAGCCAGTTCACCACCACAACGGTGGAGCGTGCAACCGTGCGCCTGCTTGGCGTGGATGGTGTCGACGAAAACGGCGTTCCGCTGCCGAACCGGCTGGTCGATCATTTGCAGGCGCAGGGTCTTCTGTCCCACGGCGCTGCCAGCGTGCTGGCGGCGGCGATGCAGGAGCAGAGGTGCACGTCCCAGCAGGTGGCCGATGCCGTCGCTGCCGGAAAACTGACACTGCAGCAACCGAAAGATGATGCGGCTGCACGCAAAGCGGCGCTGGCGCTGGCGCACGGTCGTTGCGAACACATAGCGGCGCAGCGCGCACACCGCGACACACAAATCAGGAACCTGGGTGAGGGCAAGACACCGTGGCTGTATCTGATCGTGGCCACTGGCAACATTTATGAAGACGTAGCGCAGGCGCGGGCCGCGGCAGAGCAGGGCGCAGACATCATTGCCGTGATCCGCTCCACCGGTCAGAGCCTGTTGGACTATGTGCCCTACGGAGCAACTACCGAAGGTTTTGGCGGTACCTATGCGACACAGGAAAACTTCCGTCTCATGCGCGCAGCCCTGGACGAAGTTGGGGCGAAGGTGGGCCGCTATATCCGCCTG
>CAIPGC010000144.1 GCA_903864505.1 uncultured beta proteobacterium
CAGCCATACGAACAAGATTTGCAGCAGCAGCGGCGTGCCGCGAATCAGCCAGACGTAGAAATCGCAGAGCCAGCGCAGCGGCAGAAAGCTCGACAGTTTGCCTAGCCCCGCAACCACCCCGATAACGATCCCAGCCAGCCCTGCAATCAGCGTCAGCCACACGGTCACCCGCGCGCCATCGGCAAACTCCTTGGCGGCTGGCCCGATCGGCTCCGGTGCCAACGCAATCAACGACCCCAAGCCCCACAGAAACAACACCAACCCCACCATGGAACCCAACATGGTCCATCCAGGGTTTTGCTTGACCCAGTTCATGAATGCGCGTTCCGCTTAATGGCAGGAAATATCCGTCTGGGCGTATTTCTGCGACAACTGCTGGTACAGGCCGGTCTTCATCACCTCGGCCAGGGCCTTGTTCCAGGCTTGCAGCAGATCGGGGTTGTTCTTGCGCGTGATCATGGAGATGCGCTCAACAAACACCATGTCGCCCGGGACCACACCCGTGCCAGGATTTTTCTCGAGGGTCGCCTTGACCACAAAGCGGTCAGAGATCCAGGCGTCGTACTTCTTGGCGCGCAGGGCTGCAAAATTGGCACCTTCGTCCTTGTAGGTCTTGATCTCGCCAATGCCTGCAATCTTCTTGGCAGCGTCGTAGTAAGTGGTGGCAATCTGCACACCCACCGACTTGCCCTTGAGGTCGGCTACCGTCTTGGGGCCACCGGGGAACGAGACGATCTGGCCGCCCGAGCAATAGTGCGGTGCGGCAAAGTCCACCGACTTGGCGCGCTCTTCGGTGTAACCGTGCGAAGCGATGGCAAAGTCAAAGCGGTCCTGACGGATGGAAGCCAGTTGCGCATCAAACGGAACAACCTTCCATTCGAGCTTGAGCCCCATCTGCTTGACCACCGCTTCGGCCAGCTCGACTTCAAAGCCGGTCAGCTTGGGGCCTTCAAAGTAGTTGAAAGGGAAGTAAGCACCTTCCGTGGCCACGACGGCCGTGCCGGAATCCTGGATCACCTTCCAGTCGCGGGCTTGTGCTGTGCCTGCTGCAAATGCCAGCGCACAGGAGACCAAACCCACCCATTTCGATAAATGTCGCATAAGTTTTCCTCTTGAATATGACGAAACGTCAACAACCAACCACCATTTCATTCGCCGCCCGCAGATACAGCGGGAGCGCCCGTCCATCCTAGCAGATGGCTTGCGGCCCGCTTTGATATAGCTAAGATCGGCTCTCAATAACCGCCTGCCCACCCTCATCCGTATGAACACTCCCACCCTCTGCAGCGCATCATCCCCCGAACTCGAAGTTCAAACCCGTGGCCCGGTGCTGTGGCTCACCATCACGCGCGAAGAGCGGCGCAACGCCATGAGCCACGCGGTGCTGGCAGGCATGGCGCAGGCCATTGCAGCGGCACAGACACAGCGCGAAATCCGCGCCATTGTCATCACCGGCGCGGGCAGCAAGGCGTTTTGCGCCGGGGCCGACCTGCAGTCCGCCAAGGCCTTCACCACCGACTACTCCGAACCGCACGGCCACCTGGCCCAACTGCTGCGCGTGGCCAAGGCCAGCACCGTGCCGCTGGTGGCGCGCGTCAACGGAGCCTGCATGGCTGGCGGCATGGGCCTGATGAGCATGTGCGACATGGCGGTGGCCGCCAGCCACGCCGTGTTTGGTTTGCCCGAAGTCAAGGTAGGTGTGTTCCCGGCACAAGTACTCAGCGTTTTGCAACACCTCATTCCGCGGCGAAAACTGGCTGAAATGTGTCTTACTGGCGAACCCATAACTTCTGCCCAGGCACTCGAATATGGCTTGGTCAATTATGTGGACGATGACGTGGATGCCAAGTTGCAATGGCTGTTGGACCGTCTGATGGACAAGTCTCCGGCGGCCATTCGCCGCGGCCTCTACACCATGAAAAAAGTGGAAGCCATGGCGTTTGAGGAGAGCATGGCATTTACCGAAAGCCAGATTGCGCTGTTTACCTTGACCGAAGATGCCGCCGAAGGCCAAAGGGCGTTTCAGGAAAAGCGAAAACCCGTCTGGAAAGGTCAATAGCCCTGCAGTCGCTGCATAATCGTCTTCGGGTTCGAGCCCATAAGAATACGAGGAGACTGTTGTTATGTTGACCCTGCTTGCGGCCATCTTCTTTATCGCCTACGCCGCCATCGCCCTGGAGCACCCGCTCAAGATTAACAAGTCAGCCACTGCCCTGATTGGCGCTGGATTGCTGTGGACGGTGTATGCACTGGGGACAGACAAACCTACCATGGTCAGCGCAGAGTTGGGCGAGTCGCTCATGGGAACGGCGCAAATCGTTTTCTTCCTGATCGGTGCCATGACCATTGTTGAAGTGGTTGACGCGCACGATGGCTTTTACGTCATAACCTCGCGCATCAAAACAGAAAAACTCTCTAAGCTGATGTGGCTGGTAGGGTTTGTAACTTTTTTTCTGAGTGCCATTCTGGACAACCTGACCACCACCATCGTGATGGTTTCCTTGATGAAAAAGCTGTTGGACCAGCATGATGATCGACTCCTGTTTGCGGGCATCATCGTCATTGCGGCCAACGCCGGCGGAGCCTGGACCCCCATCGGCGATGTCACCACCACCATGCTGTGGATTGGCGGCCAGATCACCTCCCTGTCCATCATGAAGTCGGTCTTCCTGGCTTCCATGGTCAGTCTGCTGGTGCCGCTTGCCATAACTGCGTTTTTGTTACAAGGCAGAGACGTGGTGGCACCCCAGCGCACCGCCAGCAGCCTCACCTGCAAGGCGACACATTTCGAGAAGACGCTGATGTTCTACATGGGCCTGGGTATTCTCGTGGCTGTGCCCGCTTTCAAGGGATTGACTGGCCTGCCGCCCTTCATGGGAATTCTTTTCGGCCTGGGCATCTTGTGGGCGGTGGGTGACCTCATGCACAGCGGCAAGACGGATGACGACAAGGAGCACCTGACCCTGGTGCGCGCCCTGACCAAGATTGATATGGGCTCCATCGTATTTTTCATCGGCATCCTGCTGGCGGTGGCAACGCTCGAACATACGCACATTCTTTCTTCACTGGCGCAGTGGCTGGACACGGTGGTCGGCCGCCTGGATGTCATTGTGGTAATCATTGGCCTGGTCAGTGCCATCGTCGACAACGTGCCTCTGGTTGCCGCTTCCATGGGCATGTACCACCTGGCGCAGTACCCCACGGACAGTTTCCTGTGGGAGTTCGTTGCCTACTGCGCCGGAACAGGGGGTTCAATCCTCATCATCGGATCGGCCTCCGGGGTCGCGGCGATGGGATTGGAGAAGATCCATTTCTTCTGGTACGCCAAGAAGATCGGCGGCCTGGCGCTGGTGGGCTACCTGGCTGGCGCGCTGGTGTATGTGGGCCAGTACCACTTGACGCATTGATCTCGGTTTCGGGAATTACCGACCATGAACGACACCACTTTTGACTACATCATTGTTGGCGCCGGTACCGCGGGTGCACTCCTAGCCAACCGGTTGAGCCTGGACTCCTCCAAACGCGTACTGCTGATCGAAGCAGGGCGCAAGGACGACTACCACTGGATTCACATTCCGGTAGGCTACCTGTATTGCATTGGCAACCCACGTACTGACTGGCTCTACAACACCGAACCCGACGCAGGCTTGAACGGTCGATCACTGCGCTACCCGCGCGGAAAAACATTGGGGGGCAGCAGCAGCATCAACGGGATGATCTACATGCGCGGCCAAGCTCGCGATTACGACCGCTGGGCGCAAATGGTGGGTGACCCCAGTTGGGGTTGGGCACAATCGCTGCCACACTTCATGCTGCACGAAGACCACTACAAGGGCGCCACTGGACTGCACGGTGCAGGTGGCGAGTGGCGGGTCGAGAAGCAGCGCCTGCGCTGGGATGTACTGGATGCATTTGCGCAAGCAGCCGTGCAAGCCGGTATTCCCGCCACCGACGATTTCAACCGGGGCGATAACGAAGGCGTAGGCTATTTTGAGGTCAATCAGAAGACCGGTTGGCGCTGGAATACGGCAAAAGCGTTTTTGCGGCCCACCTGTTATGGACGTCCCAACTTCGAGCTTTGGACCAGCGCACAGGTGGCGAAACTCTTGATCGAGCCCCAAACATCCGCGAACGGTGGTTTGCGCTGCACCGGCGTTCAGGTGTGGAATGGCAACGCCATGGTGAATGCCACTGCGCGCTGCGAGGTAATCCTGTGTGCCGGCAGTATCGGTTCACCCCAGATTCTGGAACTTTCGGGCTTAGGTTCGGCGCAACACCTGCAAGCAATCGGGATTGCAGTGGTCAAAGATCTTCCCGGTATGGGTGAGAACTTACAAGACCATTTGCAGATTCGGGCAGTTTTCAAGGTGCAAAACACCACTACCCTTAATGTCCGAGCCAGTTCATTGTGGGGCAAGGCGATGATCGGTCTCGAATACGCCTTCAAACGCAGCGGCCCCATGAGTATGGCACCCAGTCAATTGGGTGCCTTTACTCGCAGCGATCCAGCCCAGCCCTACCCCAACCTTGAATACCACGTTCAGCCCCTGAGCCTGGAGGCATTTGGCCAGCCACTGCACACCTTCAATGCCATGACCGCCAGTGTTTGCAACCTGAACCCCACCAGTCGCGGCACCGTGCATATCAAGACACCCAATTTCGAAGACGCTCCGGCCATCGCGCCTAACTACCTCAGCACCGACGAGGACCGCAAGATTGCAGCCGACTCGCTGCGTACGACACGCCACATCATGGGGCAGCCCGCGCTGCAGAAATTCAGTCCCCAGGAGTACAAGCCGGGCATCCAGTACCAGACCGATACCGAACTGGCCAAGCTGGCCGGTGACATTGCCACCACCATTTTTCACCCGGTGGGAACGACCCGGATGGGACGCGATGACGACCCCATGGCAGTCGTCAATCCCAGGCTCCAGGTGCGCGGTGTAGCGGGCCTGCGCGTTGTGGATGCGGGCGTGATGCCGCTCATCACCAGTGGCAACACCAATTCCCCGGTCCTGATGATTGCCGAGAAGGCGGCGCAGTGGATTGTGGAAGACGAACGGCTTCGAATGAAGGGTTAATCCCGATGTCCGCTATTACAGGGCTGGGCTACAGTTCGACCACTTTACGCACACAGTGGCAACTGCAAGGCGCTTGGTAGGTGGGCCGAGGAGACGGCAAGCTAGAAAAACAACATCTGTATCCGTCCAGCGATGCAGTACGAAAAGCACTGACTTGTTCAGTGCTTTTTTGTTTTGCGCAAGAACAGGCTGAAGACCACACAAACAGAGCGTAAGCAGCTCCTGTTTTTATAGCATTTCCATTTCCCATGCGAATGCGACAATGCCCGCATGGAACTCCTGTTTGTATCGGTCGCCTCGTTGTTGGCGGGTTTTGTAGATGCCATCGTGGGAGGTGGCGGCCTGATTCTGGTGCCAGCCCTATTCGCGGCTTACCCCACATCGCCCCCCGCAACCCTGTTTGGCAGCAACAAAAGCGCCTCGATCTGGGGCACCGCGCTGGCCACCTACCAGTACAGCCAACGCGTACACATGCACTGGTCTGTGCTTGTGCCGGCAGCAGCAGCGGGTTTTGCTGCATCCTTCGCCGGAGCATGGGCAGTGACACTGATTTCTCCAGAGTTCTTGCGCAAGGTCCTTCCTTTTGTGCTGGCCACCGTACTGGCCTATACGCTTGCCAGGAAAGAGCTGGGGCGCACCCATGCGCCGCGACTTTCAGGCCACCCGGAGATGCTGCTCGTCAGCGCCATCGGGGCCGTCGTCGGGTTCTACGACGGGTTTTTTGGTCCGGGCACAGGCAGCTTTTTTGTTTTCCTGTTCGTGCGCCTGATGGGCTACGATTTTCTCAATGCCTCTGCTTGCGCCAAACTGCTTAACACCGCCACCAACCTGGCGGCGATCGCATTGTTTGCCGCAAAAGGTCATATCTGGTGGCAGGTAGGGTTGGTGATGGCTGTTTGCAACGTGGCCGGAAGTTTTGCCGGAACCCACCTGGCACTCAAACACGGTGCCGGCTTTGTTCGAATGGTGTTTATCGGCGTCGTCGCCGCCCTCATCGTCAAAACCAGCTATGACGCATTTTTGCGCACGCTGTAGTCGGCGCGGTCGTCAGTGGACAGGCGGCCACGCCACGTCAGCAGCCAACCGGGGTTTGCCGATAGGGGCAGTGGCCTGACCCTTGCTGACAGCCGCCATATCTTCTGCATTGGGGTACTGCCCCAACAACCAGTAGTCAAATGCACGCCGTGCAATGGGTGCTGCTGAAGCCGAGCCGAAGCCCGCATTCTCGACAATGACTGCCAGTGCAATTTTGGGATCGTCAGCGGGCGCAAAGGCAATGTAGAGGGCGTGATCGCGCTGGTGCTCGTCCATCTTGGAAGCGTTGTACTTTTCGCGACTCCCCATGGATACCGCCTGCGCCGTTCCGGTCTTGCCACCGCTGAGATAACCGGCACCGGCGAATACGCGGGCCGATGTCCCTTCCTGCGTCACCCCCACCATGGCACGGCGAACTATTTCCACATGCTCGGGCTTGAATCCCAAGTCCTGGGCGGGATCCGGCGCGATTGCAGTGCGCACTCGTGTGGTCGCGTCCTGAGTGGCCATCACCAATTGCGGCTTGTGTCTGACCCCCCCGTTGGCCAGGGTCGCCGTCGCCTGCGCGAGTTGCAGCATGGTGAAGCTGTTGTAACCCTGTCCAATTCCCAGCGAAATGGTTTCCCCGGCATACCATTTTTTCTGCTCCTGGCGCTTGTAGTAATTGCGCTTCCAGGCCTGACTGGGCAATACACCGCGCACCTCACCGCCAATATCAATTCCCGTAATCTGGCCAAAACCAAGGGGCTTCATAAAGTCGTGCATCGTATCGACACCGAGCTCATTGGCCAGCGAGTAGAAGTAGGCATTGCTCGACTCGACAATCGCACGGCGCATGTCCATGATGCCCCCACGCTCATTCTCAGGGCTACCAAAGCGGTGGCCGCCAAACATGTAAAAACCTGGATCATTGATCAGCGTTGTGGGTGAACGCGTGCCCGTTTGCAGCGCCGCCATTGCCATAAAGGGTTTATAGGTCGACCCCGGCGGATAGGTTCCTCGCAGCGCCCGGTTCAACAGCGGCTTGTCAATCGACTCATTAAGCATCTGCCAGTTTTCCTGGTCAATACCTTCGACAAACAGGTTCGAATCAAAGGTAGGCTTGCTCACAAAGGCCAACACTTCACCGGTCTTGGGATCCAGGGCCACCAACGCTCCGCGCCGCTCGCCATACATGTCTTCGATGAGCTTCTGCAGCTTGATGTCAATGGACAGGATCACTCCGTTGCCAGGTGTTGACGGATTGCTGGCTAGTTTGCGCACAGCACGTCCACCGGCTGAAGTCTCAATACGCTCCACACCTGTGATACCGTGCAACTGGTTTTCGAAACTTTGCTCCACCCCGAGCTTGCCCATGTACTCCGTACCCCGGTAGTTCGCCTGGTCGTCGTCGTCCTCGATCTTGGCCTTCTCGGCCTGGTTGATGCGACCGATGTAGCCAATCACATGACTCGCCAGTTCGCCATAAGGGTAATTGCGAAACAGACGCGCCTTGATGTCCACCCCGGGAAACCGGAATCGCTGCGCCGCAAACCGCGCCACTTCCGTGTCGGTGAGACGGGTTCGTATGGGCAAGGACTCAAAGCTCTTGGTCTCTTCCATCAGCTTCTTGAAACGACGCCGGTCCCGCGCCGTGATATCCAGTACTTTGGACAACTCTTCCAAAGTCTGTTCGACGCCGCCGGTTTTTGCTGGCGTTACTTCCAGCGTATACGCCGAATAGTTGCTAGCCAGCACAATTCCATTGCGGTCCTGAATCAAGCCTCTGTTGGGAACAATGGGAACGATCGCAGTACGATTGCTCTCTGCCTGCGCACGCAAATCATCGTGCCGCACGACTTGAAGGTAGACCAGGCGCGCTACCAGTAACCCAAAGCACACCAACACGACGATGCTGACCACATACACCCGAGCACGGAAGCGCCCCAGATCAGCCTCGACGTTGCGTAGCTCCGTCATAGCCTACAGGGGTCGGTTTGCGTCGGGGTCAGGCGCGCGGCGTTGTGGCACCAGCAACACGATACTGGCCACCGGCCACAGCAGCGCCTCCGCGACGGGAGCCAACAGCAGCCAGAATCCTGGGAAACTGCCTCCAACCAGCAATTGCAACACCAGTTCCACAGCATGGGCGACAGCAAACAGCGGCAACACCTGCGCCGCCTGCGATGGCACCGTAAACCAGAGTAGGCGGCGATGAATCGTGATGGCGAAAAAGCTCAAAACCGTGTATGCCATGGCATGCTGACCCAGCAGCCCACCCTGGTGCACATCCATCAGCAAACCGAACACGAAGGCCGCTCCAATGCTTACCCGCAACGGTTGGTGGACGGTCCAGAACACCAGTACCACCGCCAGCAGGTCGGGGCTCCAGGCGGAACGTCCCCACAGACCCATGTTTTGAATCATGTTGAGCAACAGCGCGCCCACAAGGCTAGCCCAGACAAACAGGGGATTTGCGGGCAACAGCAACTGCTGGCCCGGACGCATGATCATGTCCCCGCTCCCTGTGTGTTGAAGTTCACTTCGCCACCCCATGACGACCCGACGCAGCCGGTGCAACCGCGACGGGCCGGGCCGGAATCTGCCCGCTCAAAGGCGCGAGGACCAGAACATGATTCGCGCCAGATACCATGGCCAGTGGCACACAGTAGATCCGTGCAAAAACGGTATCAACCCGCCGTTCGACTTTTTCTATGCGTGCCACCGCCAGTCCCGGGGGATACACGCCGTCTACCCCGCTGGTGGACAGGAGATCACCCGTCATCACGTCTGCGTTGGCGGCCATGAAGCGGAGTTCCAGGGCATCGGCATGGGATCCCACGTCACCAAAAGCAACGCCCCGTGCTCCTGTGCGGGTATTGAGCACGGGTATGGCCTGTTCTCGGTCAGTGATCAGCGTGACTTCGCTGACTAATGGATAGACACGAGTGACTTGACCCAGGACACCAAACTCATCCAGAACAGGCGACCCCAGGGCCACTTGATCGGCCAACCCTTTGTCAATAACGACCTTGCGGGTATAGGGGTCGGCGGCATCGTAGATCACTTGGGCAGCCATCGCAGGAGACTGTAAACGACCTTGCAAACCCAGTAGCCTGCGCAGCCGCTCATTCTCTTGCGCAAGCTGCTCCACCTGGTTGGCCCGCTGGGCGAGAACGGTGCGCTTGAGTTGCTCTTCTGCACGCGTCGCCTGGGCTGCAGACAGAGAAGAAAAATACTGGGTGGCGGATTGCACCATCAGCACTGGTTGCAGCGCCGTCCACTGCACCGGGTACAAGACGGTGGCCAGACCAACCCGCAGCGGTTGCATCACTTTGAAGCGGGCATCTGCCACCATGAATAGCAGCGCCAGCGCACTGCACACGGCCAATTTCGACAAGGCCGATGGGCCCTGTCGGAAAAATGGGGGAGGAACTCTGTCCAGCGTACCGAGTGGCATCGCTGTACCCGTGTCGGTCTATTCGCTGGTGAAAATGGAGCCCAAGCGCTCCATCTGTTCCAACGCCATACCACAACCGCGCACCACGCAAGAAAGCGGGTCTTCGGCCACCAGCACGGGCAAGCCCGTTTCTTCCGCCAGCAGACGATCAAGATCGCGCAGCAGCGCACCACCACCGGTGAGCATCATGCCCCGGTCGGCAATGTCCGCACCGAGTTCGGGAGGAGTTTGCTCCAGTGCATTCTTGACAGCCGAAACAATATTGTTCAATGGATCGGTAAGCGCTTCCAGTATTTCGTTGGAAGAGATGGTGAAACTGCGCGGAACGCCTTCCGAAAGATTGCGTCCGCGTACTTCCATTTCCTTGACTTCCGAGCCCGGAAAAGCTGACCCGATTTGCTTCTTTATCGACTCGGCGGTGGGTTCACCGATCAACATGCCGTAGTTGCGACGAATGTAGTTGATGATGGCCTCGTCAAACTTGTCGCCCCCCACACGCACGCTACCCTTGTAGACCATGCCGCCCAGGGAAATTACCCCGACTTCTGTGGTGCCTCCGCCAATATCGACCACCATGGAGCCACTCGCCTCACTCACCGGCAAGCCGGCGCCGATCGCTGCCGCCATGGGTTCCTCGATCAGATAAACATCACTTGCACCTGCGCCCAAAGCGGATTCGCGAATGGCGCGACGCTCCACTTGGGTGGAGCCACATGGCACGCAAATGATGATGCGAGGACTGGGACGAAAAATCCCGCGTGGGTGCACCATCTTGATGAACTGCTTGAGCATTTGCTCGGTCACCGTGAAGTCGGCTATCACCCCATCTTTCATGGGCCGTATGGCCTCGATGTTGCCAGGCACCTTGCCCAACATAGCCTTGGCCTCTTTTCCCACCGCCTGAATTGTTTTCTTTCCTTGGGGTCCGCCTTCGTGACGGATCGCCACCACGGATGGTTCATCCAAGACAATCCCTTGGCCCCGCACAAAAATGAGGGTGTTTGCGGTACCTAAATCGATAGCCAGATCGGTAGAAAAATACCGTCGAAATGCGCTGAACATCACAAATCCTCTCGGGCACGGGAGGTACTTCGACCCCCCATCGCCACAGTTTTATTGTCTAAAAGTTGTAAGTTTGGCGTCAAACTACGCACCCGCGCCGTTTTGCCATCAAAGGCGGGATAATAACCGATCCCCTCCGACGAACGCCTGATATGACACCCGCTTGGGTCTGATTTACCTTTGATTTCATCTCTTTACGCACCATGTCCCTGACATCTTCCGATATCGCACGCATCGCCAATCTGGCACGACTTGAACTGGAACCGGCCCAGAGCGAGCGCATGCTTACCCAGTTGAACGATTTTTTTGCCCTTGTGGAAATAATGCGTGCTGTGGACACCGCCGGCATTGCTCCACTGGCCCACCCGGCGGCAGCGCTGGCGGAGGTAGCGCTGCGGCTACGCGAAGACAGGGTCAGTGAGCCCAATCAGCGTGAGGCGAACCAACGCAATGCTCCGGCAGTGGAGCGTGGTCTTTTCCTGGTTCCGAAGGTGATCGAATAAACACAAGCGCAGAATATGACCGCCCCTAACCTACTAGCGACCCAGGACCTGCACGATCTCGGAGTCCACGCCTTGCAGCAAGCCCTGCAACACAAGCAGGTTTCCGCCGTGGAGCTTGCTACACACCTACTTGCACGCGCCCGCACGCATGCCAACTTGGGAGCCTACGTTGATCTGCAGGAAAACGTAACCCTGGAACAAGCGCGGGCCGCGGACAACCGGATTTCCCGGGGGGAAGCACGGCTTCTGGAAGGCATCCCAATCGCGCACAAGGATATTTTCGTGACCCGGGATTTTGTTTCCACGGCCGGTTCGCGCATGCTCGATGGTTACCTTTCCCCATTTGATGCAACCGTCGTTGCCAACCTGGCCCAGGCCGGTACCGTGACTCTGGGCAAACTCAACTGCGACGAGTTCGCTATGGGATCGAGTAACGAGAACTCGGCAATTAGAGCGGTCGGCCACGAGCGGGTCGTTCCAGTTCGCAACCCGTGGAACACCGAACGCATTCCTGGTGGCTCATCAGGGGGCAGTGCCGCCGCGGTCGCTGCACGACTCACCCCCGCCGCCACTGGCACCGATACGGGTGGATCGATACGCCAACCGGCATCGTTCTGCGGTGTTACCGGTATTAAGCCCAGCTACGGACGCGCCTCACGCTATGGAATGGTGGCATTCGCTTCCAGCCTCGACCAGGCTGGCCCCATGGCGCGCTCCGCGCAGGACTGCGCCATGTTGCTTTCGGCCATGTGCGGACCCGATCCAGACCGCGATTCCACATCGCTGGATCGACCAGCGGAGGATTTCACACGCGAGTTGGGTGGCACGGTAGAGGGACTGCGCATTGGAGTACCCAAAGAGTTTTTTGGTGAGGGGTTGGCATCAGACGTGCGCACCGTCACCGAAGCTGCACTCACGCAGTATGAGAAATTGGGAGCCATACTGATTCCTATCAGTCTGCCCCGTACTGAGTTGTCCATCCCTGTGTACTACATCATTGCACCAGCAGAAGCCTCCAGCAACCTGAGTCGATTTGACGGCGTAAAGTTTGGACACCGCTCAGACAAATACACCGATCTGGCGGACATGTACCGTAAGACTCGGGCCGAAGGATTCGGCGACGAGGTCAAACGCCGCATCATGATCGGTACCTATGTCCTATCGCATGGGTACTACGATGCCTACTACCTGCAGGCACAAAAAATTCGCCGGATGATTGCCGACGACTTCCAGAACGCCTTCAGGCAGTGTGACGTGATTGCCGGCCCAGTGGCCCCGAGCGTGGCCTGGAAAATAGGTGAAAAATCGGACGATCCTGTGGCAAATTACCTAGCCGACATTTTTACTTTGCCCGCGTCCCTGGCGGGCCTACCCGGCATGAGCCTGCCGGTCGGATTTGCACAGTCAGAGGCCGACAAAGGCATGCCCATTGGAATGCAACTCATCGGCAACTATTTTGAGGAAGCACGTCTGTTGAGTACCGCACACTGCTTCCAGCAAGCGACCGATTTCCATCTGGCCAAGCCCGCAGGACATTGAATATGGCACACAACTGGACAAACTCGCCGCTGGTCATGGGCTACGAGGTGGTGATCGGATTTGAGACCCACGCCCAGCTCTCGACCCAATCGAAAATTTTCTCCCGCGCTGCTACCGCTTTTGGCGCTGAACCGAACACCCAGGCCTGCGCCGTCGACCTTGCTTTGCCTGGGACGCTGCCGGTCATGAATAAGGGGGCCGTGGAGCGTGCCATTGAATTTGGACTGGCCATAGGCGCGCATATTGCGCCCACTAGTATTTTTGCGCGCAAAAATTATTTTTATCCCGACCTCCCCAAGGGTTACCAGATCAGTCAGTTTGAAATCCCGGTGGTGCAAGGGGGACTGGTTGAGTTTTTCATGCCAGAAGTCAAGGGTGTTGCCGAGAAGAAATCGGTTCGCTTGGTGCGGGCCCACCTGGAAGAGGACGCTGGCAAGTCCTTGCACGAAGACTTCGTTGGTCAGACAGGAATCGACCTGAACCGGGCGGGGACTCCGCTGCTGGAAATCGTGACCGAGCCCGACATGCGATCCAGCACAGAGGCGGTCGCCTACGCCAAGGAACTGCACAAGATCGTGACTTGGATTGGGATTTGCGACGGCAACATGCAGGAGGGATCGTTCCGCTGCGATGCGAATGTATCCGTGCGCAAGCCTGGTAAGCCTTTGGGTATTCGCAGGGAGATCAAAAACCTGAACAGTTTCAAGTTCATGCAGCAGGCGATCGACTTTGAAGTGCGATGGCAAATTGAGCAGATCGAAGACGGCCATGCGATCGAGCAGGCCACGGTGCTGTTCAACCCCGACACTGGCGAAACGCGTGCGATGCGCAGCAAAGAAGACGCTGCGGACTATCGCTATTTTCCCGACCCGGACCTCCCGCCGCTATGCATTTCAGAGCAATGGGTGCAACAAATACGTGCGCAGATGGCCGAATTGCCACGCGTGATGGCGGAACGTTTTGTGCGAGAGCACGGTCTGCCCGAATACGATGCCACCACGCTCACCCAGAGCAAGGCAATGGCCACCTATTTTGAAGATGCCGCTCGCGCCTGTGGTCATGCAAAGCTTGTCAGCAACTGGATCATGGGAGAGATTTCTCGTCGTTTGAACGCCGACGGTATCGCAATTGAAACGGCACCCGTACGTCCACTGCAGCTCGCTGCACTGGTCTCACGCATTGCCGACGGCACCATCTCCAACAATGCGGCGCGGCAGGTGTTTGAAGAAATCTGGTCAGGAGCAGAGACCAACATCGATGCGATTATTGAGACCAAAGGCCTGCGACAGATGAACGACTCCAGTGCCCTTGAGAACATCATCGACCAAGTGCTGGCTTCCAATGCCAAGAACGTTGAAGAATTTCGCGCCGGGAAGGGAAAAGCCTTCAATGCTCTGGTAGGTCAAATCATGAAAGCCAGCAAAGGCAAAGCCAACCCGCAACAGGTCAACGACTTTTTGCGCGCCAAGCTTTCAGCGTGACGCGCTGGGTGCGACCGTAGTCCACAACTGGCGCAGTCGCACCAACTCATCGTCAAAGCGTAAATTGACGCGTCGAATCTCGGCCTCCTGTTCGGAAATGAAGCGACGCTGTACATCCTGGCTCTGCACGTTTTCCTCGAGTTGTCGACGTACATAGGAAGGTGCCTTGTCCGGGTTCTTCCGGTAAAACTCCATCTCCTCATCAATGCTTGCGCGTTGCTTGATTAATTCTTCCAACCGATTCTTGGCCGCCTGAATTACAACGCCAATCTGCACCAGTGCCTCGGCACGCTCCTGGTCGTGTACGGTCTTGTTTGGATAGCGGGTAAGCAAAGCGCGCTCACGCCGCTTCTCCTCCGCCGAGCGGTTGCGCTCCTCTGTGTAACGCCTTTCCTTTTGTTCCTGCTCCGCCTTTTCCTGCGCGGTCAAGTTCGGCCCCACCTTGGCCTTCACCGTGCCGCTCGGATTGAGAACCTGCTGCTCGCGGTCGGTGCACTCTGGAATCGGCCTGTCCGCCGTAAGCTTGCGCCCCTTGGCGTCCACACAGGTATAGACCCCGGCTATGATGGGCTGACTTTGCGCCCAGACTGGCCCACCCACCGCCACCACGCAGGCCGTCAGCAGCACACTTATGTCGCGTCTAGTTTTCATTCTCACCCTTCGTCTACGCCGTAACGCTGGCGGTACGCCAGAACACGCTGATGCTCCACCAGCGAAGTTTCACCATCACGTTGTTCCAGATAGTGCATCAAATCCCCGAGCTTCGCAATCGCACAAACCTGCAACCCGAGCTGGCGTTGCACATATTGCACGGCACTAAAGGGCACATCCTGCCCGTTTTCAGTGGCCATTTCCTGGCGATCCAGGGCAATCAGTACCGCGTGGGGCGTTGCACCCGCGGCTTGAATAATGGCTATAGATTCACGCACCGCAGTTCCTGCCGACATAACATCGTCCACCACCAGCACGCGGCCACGTAGCGGCGCTCCCACCAGCGTGCCACCCTCGCCATGGTCTTTGGTTTCCTTGCGGTTGTAGGCAAACGGCACGTTGCGTCCGCGCCGGGCCAACTCAACCGCCAAGGCTGCGCCCAGAGGAATTCCCTTGTAGGCTGGACCAAAAACCATGTCAAATTCGATACCGCTGACAATGAGCCGTTGGGCATAGAATTCAACCAGACGGCCCAGTTTGGCCCCATCGTCAAACAGGCCAGCGTTGAAAAAATACGGGCTCAGGCGTCCCGCTTTGGTTTTGAATTCTCCGAAGCGCAGCACCCCGCATTCCACAGCAAACCGTACAAATTCCAGGGCCAACGGGTCTTGATTCGACATGGAGCGTTCCTTGTTCAAGTTAACCAGCCTCAACCTCAACGGCATCCGCTCCGCCACCAGCAAGGGGCTCGAAGCCTGGCTGGAGCGCGTTCGACCTGATTGTATTTGCGTGCAGGAAATCAAGGCGCAGGCACCCGATCTCTCGGGCAAATTTGAAATGCTTTCGGGTATGAAGGGGTATTTTCATTTGGCCGAGAAAAAGGGTTACTCGGGCGTGGGGATTTACACCCGTCTTGAACCCAGCGACGTGGTGGTGGGCTACAACTCTCCCGAGTTCGACCCGGAGGGGCGCTACCTGGAACTGCGCTTTGACTCACCGGCGCGCAAGCACTCCATCATCAGCGCCTACTTCCCCAGCGGCTCATCGGGCGAAGATCGTCAGCAGGCCAAGTTCCGATTTCTGGACGAGTTTTATCCGCACTTGATGACGCTTAGAGCCGAACGCGATTTCATTCTGTGTGGGGACATCAATATTGCCCACCAGGAAATCGACTTGAAGAACTTCAAGGGCAATAAGAAAAACTCGGGATTTCTGCCCGAGGAACGCGCCTGGATGACCAAGCTTCTCACCCAAGGCGGCATGGTGGACGTGTACCGCCGGCTGGAGCCTAGCACAACCGACGCTTGTTACACCTGGTGGAGCAATCGTGGACAGGCCTATGCAAAGAACGTTGGCTGGCGGCTGGACTACCAATTGGCCACCCAGCGGTTGTCCTCTGGAGCCAGAAGAGCCGAGATTTACAAGGACGAAAAGTTCTCTGACCATGCCCCGATCACCATCCGTTACGACTGGTTACCTTGACCTATATCATTTTCCCTGGTGTTTCCCCGGCTACACGGCAAGGGTTGATTACAATCTAGTCAGGTCTTGCTAAAGGCTCAGACGTGCCACATTCTGGCAACCCCCTTAGCTTTCACACCCTTTGGACTCCATCTTTCTTTCATGCTTAGTGCCCACGGTTTGACCTGTGTGCGGGGCGACCGCCGTTTGTTTTCCGAACTCGACCTCATCGTCGATGGCGGCGAGTGGCTACACGTGCGCGGCGAAAATGGTGCTGGCAAAACCAGCCTCCTGCGTCTGCTGGCTGGATTGACCCAACCCGCGGAAGGCGAAATCCGCTGGTGCGGTGAAAAAATCACCCGTGCCGATGAAGAATACCGTAAGAACCTGCTTTTTTTTGGCCACCATGGCGCGCTGAAAGAAGACCTCACCGCACTGGAAAACCTGGAGTTTTCTGCGGCCATGGACGGAGCGGAGCTGGCGCTTGAAAACGCCCTCCGCGCCTTGCAGCGATTTGGTCTCAAGGGTCGCGAACAGTTGCCGGTGCGCGTACTCTCCGCTGGCCAGAAGCGACGCGTCATGCTGGCGCGGATTGCAACACGAAATGCCAGACTCTGGATACTGGATGAACCGTTTACTGCGCTGGATGTCAAGGCTGTCGATCTCCTTGCGACATTGATTGGCGAGCATGTAACCCAGGGCGGAATGGCCATCTTGACCAGCCACCAGACCATGCCAATCCCGGGCGGACGGGTAGTACAGCTGTGAGCCCCATTCTGGCCATTGTTCGCCGCGATTTGCTGATGGTGATGCGCCGCAAAAGCGAGGTGTTGACTGCTCTATTCTTCTTTGTGATTGTCACCAGCTTGTTTCCGTTGGGCATCGGACCAGAGCCCACTCTGCTGCGAAAAATTGCACCCGGGGTGCTGTGGGTGGCGGCATTGCTTGCCACCATGTTGGGTTTGCAGCGCATGTTTGCCGCCGACCATGCCGACGGAACGCTGGAACAGATGGCGATTTCACCGACGCCCCTGGTAATGCTTGTCGTTGGCAAGATAGGTGCTCATTGGCTGGTTTCCGGTCTGCCGTTAGTGTTGGTCGCACCGGTGCTGGGAATCCAGTTTGACCTGGATGCCAGCGCGTTAGGTGTACTGGTAGTCGCCCTGCTCCTGGGCACACCGCTCCTGTCGTTGATTGGCTCCATTGGTGCCGCACTTACCCTGGGCGTGCGTGGTGGAGGCGTGTTGCTGAGCCTGTTGGTGTTGCCGCTGTTTATCCCGGCCCTGATTTTCGGTGCGGGTGCGGTAGAAGCCCATATTTCCGGCCTTGGTGCCGGAGGTCACCTTTCGTTGCTGGCGGCCATGTTGGCCCTGGCTGTGTTCTTCGCACCGTGGGCCACCACGGCAGCCTTGAGGATTGCATTGGAATGAGCAACCGTCTGATTAATTGGTTCCGCTTTGCGAGCCCCCACAATTTCTACCCACTGGCCGGGAAAATGATTCCCGTGTTCTGGGCACTCGCGGCCCTGTTCGGAATCGCGGGGCTGTGGATGGGGTTCTTTGTCGCGCCCACCGATGCGCAGCAGGGCGAGGGCTACCGCATCATCTTTGTCCACGTCCCTGCATCGTGGCTATCGATGTTTATTTACATGGTCATGGCAACCTGGTCTGCCATCGGTTTGTCGCTGAACGCCCGGCTATCGAGCATGATGGCGCAGGCTCTGGCCCCCACCGGTGCACTGATGGCGTTTCTTTCTCTCTGGACTGGCGCATTCTGGGGCAAGCCGATGTGGGGCACCTGGTGGGTGTGGGATGCGCGCCTGACTTCCGAACTGATACTTTTCTTCCTGTACTTGGGCTTCATGGCCCTGCAGGCTTCAATCGACGATCCGCGCCGGGCCGACAAGGCGGGAGCAATTGTGGCACTCGTTGGGGCCGTCAACGTGCCCATCATCTATTTCTCGGTCAAGTGGTGGAACACCCTGCACCAAGGCTCCAGCGTCAATCTGGCAAAGTCTTCGATGGCAGTAACCATGCTGTGGGGCATGCTGCTAATGGCCTTGTGCATGTGGATGTATTCGGTGGCCATCGCGCTCACACGTGTACGAACGATTATTCTTGAGCGTGAAGCCCACACCGAATGGGTCCTGCAACTCGATGAGGTCAAGGCATGAACTGGAATTCCGCGGCTGAGTTTTTTGCCATGGGTGGCTATGCTCTGTATGTGTGGGGCAGCTTTGGTGTGTGCGCGCTGGCGATGGTGTTGGAACCTTTTCTAATCAAAAAGCGTCATACCCAGATTCTTCAGACACTGCATCGGCAGGCCGTTGCTGAAAAAATAGAAAAGGAAACCCCATGAAGGGCTGGAAAAAACGCGGCGCAATGGTTGGTGGCGGCCTGGTTGCCATTGGCATTGCAGCGGCGCTTGTGCTAAATGCACTCAATAGCAACATTGCGCTCTATGTAACACCCAGTGAGGTCGCTGCAGGGCAGGCCCCCAAGCTTGCCGCCTTTCGCATTGGTGGCCTGGTGAAGGACGGCTCGCTCAAACGCGATAACCTCACGGTGCATTTTGTCATGACAGACATGGCCCATGAGGTGCCCGTTGCCTATACGGGCATATTGCCCGACCTCTTCAAGGAGGGCAAGGGCGCCGTGGTGCAAGGAAAACTCGAACCCAGCGGCAATTTCATTGCCTCAGAAGTGCTCGCCAAGCACGACGAAAACTACATGCCCCCCGAAGCCAAGCAGGCGCTCGAACAAGCCCAGAAAACCAAGGACGCTGTTAAACCATGACCCCTGAAATTGGGCAATTTGCCCTCATCCTGGCCCTTTGCGTTTCCCTCGTTCAGGGCACCTTGCCCCTGATTGGTGCCCACAATGGCCGTGCTGAATGGCTGGCACTGGCACGCCCTGCGGCCCAAACCACCTTCGTGATGTTGGCAATCGCGTTTGTATCGCTGTCATGGAGCTTCTACCTGAACGACTTTTCGGTGCAGTACGTCGCCGCGCATTCGAACTCTCAGCTACCCACGATCTATCGCTTCGGTGCAGTTTGGGGCGGGCACGAAGGTTCGCTGCTGCTGTGGGTACTGCTGCTGTCAGCCTGGGGTATTGCGGTAGCGCACTATTCACGCACACTGGACGACACCATGGTGGCACGGGTTCTGGGTGTCCTGGGCTTGGTGGCCTCGGGTCTGCTGATGTTTATTCTGTTCACATCCAATCCGTTTGATCGACTGCTTCCGGCTGCCGAGAATGGCCGTGACCTCAACCCCTTGCTGCAGGACCCAGGCTTGGTATTTCATCCGCCCATGTTGTACATGGGCTATGTGGGGTTTGCCGTTGCATTTTCATTCGCCATCGCTGCCCTTCTCTCTGGTCGCCTGGATGCGGCTTGGGCGCGCTGGTCACGCCCCTGGACCACGGCCGCGTGGGTCTTTCTTACCATGGGCATTGCTCTGGGATCATGGTGGGCCTATTACGAACTGGGCTGGGGCGGCTGGTGGTTCTGGGACCCGGTTGAAAACGCCTCCTTCATGCCATGGTTGCTAGGGACCGCCTTGCTGCACTCGCTGGCCGTCACAGAAAAGCGCGGCAGCTTCAAGAGTTGGACCGTGCTGCTGGCCATTGGCGCGTTCTCGCTGTCCCTGCTGGGCACCTTTCTGGTCCGCTCCGGCGTGCTGACCTCAGTGCATGCGTTTGCGACCGATCCGAGGCGCGGCATCTTCATCCTTACTCTTCTGGTGCTGGTGGTCGGATCCTCCCTGCTGCTATTTGCGTGGCGTGCTCCCAAGGTAGCCTTGGGTGGAACATTCGGAGCCATTTCGCGCGAATCTCTGTTATTGACCGGCAATGTACTGCTGGTGGTGGCTTGTGGTTCGGTGCTGCTGGGAACGCTGTACCCGCTCATCATTGACGCTTTGGGTCTGGGCAAAATTTCGGTCGGGCCACCGTACTTCAACGCAGTGTTCGTTCCAATCATGGTGCCTGTAGTGTTCCTTCTCGCAGCCGTGCCACTGGCGCGCTGGAAAAACACGGAAATCAAAGACATCGCAATGCGTCTGTGGATTCCAGGCGTTTTGGCCCTACTCGCAGGAGCGCTGATTCCGCGTGCGATGGGTGGCTGGACGGTGCTTACCGGTCTGGGTAGTGCGCTCACAGTCTGGATCTCGGCATCGGGCATCCTGCAGATCGCCCAACGGTTGAAGGCCGGAATGCCGCCTCCCTCCTTCTTTGGCATGCATCTGGGCCACATCGGCATCGCGGTGTTCATCTTTGGCATCACCATGGTAGGCGGCTTTCAGGAAGAACAGGACGTGAAGATGGGGCCAGGTGACACTGTGATGGTTGGCGGTTACCAGTTCAAGCTCATTGTCGTAACCGAAGTGATGGGGGCCAACTACAAGGCATCGCGCGGCGAGTTCGAAGTCAGTGCACCTGGAAAGGACATCAACAAGCTGTACCCCGAGAAGCGCAACTACTTCTCGTCCACGATGCCCATGACCGAAGCCGCCATTGATGCGGGCTTCACGCGCGATGTCTACGTGTCACTTGGTGAACCCCTGGATGGTGGAACCTGGGCCGTGCGCGTCTATTTCAAACCCTTTGTGGACTGGATCTGGGGCGGCTGCATGCTGATGGCGCTGGGCGGCATCTTTGCGATGTCCGACCGGCGCTACCGTCTCAAAGTCAAGTCCAAAGTGGCTGAACCTGCCGCGCTCAAGGGAGCCAGAGCATGAAGGCCAAGTTCCTGGTTCCTTTGGCCCTGTTCGTCATCCTGGTTGGATTTCTTGCCGTCGGACTCAAGCTTGATCCGCACGAAGTGCCGTCTCCCTTGGTGAACAAGCCAGCCCCGGCTTTTACGGTGCCGCAAATGCAACAGGCCGAACTGCAATTCTCCTCGGCTGACCTCAAAGGAAAGGTTTGGCTGCTCAACGTCTGGGCATCGTGGTGCGTGGCGTGCCGGGAAGAACATCCGGTACTGATGAACTTTGCGCGCACGCAAATGATTCCGATTGTCGGTTTGGACTACAAGGACCAGCGCAAAGAGGCCATGGGTGTGATCAAGCGCAGCGGTAACCCGTACGATCTGATTGCGTTTGATGCGGACGGTCGGGTCGGTATCGATTACGGCGTCTACGGCGTGCCCGAGAGCTATCTCATTGACAAAAACGGCATCATACGTTTCAAGCAGATCGGTCCCATAACACAGGAATCGCTCGACAAGACCATCATTCCTCTCATCAATCAACTGAACAAATCGTGAAATATCTTTACGCATTCATGCTGGTGTTGCTCACCTGCAGTCCCTCGTGGGGGAAGGAAGCGGCTCTGTTAGCCGATGATCCGGTCGTCGAGCAGCGTCTGATAGCCATTTCCGAGGAAATGCGCTGTCTGGTCTGCCAGAACGAATCACTGGCCGGATCACGCTCCGACCTGGCCAACGACCTGCGCAGGGAACTCCGAGTGCTCATCAAGGACGGAAAAACCGATGCTGAGATCAGGGAGTTCATGGTAAGTCGATACGGCGACTTCGTGCTCTACCGCCCACCCGTCAAACCGATGACGTGGATGCTGTGGATTGGCCCCTTCGTACTCATGTTTGCTGGAGTCATCGCCCTGTTTGTCTACATGCGCAGACGAAACCGCGACATTAGCATTGTGGTGTTGACCGAAGAAGAGAGCAAGCATGCCGAGGCACTGCTCAAGGAAGGCGAGAAATGATTGGATTTTTGGTAACCGCTTCCCTGATCGTGGTACTGGCTTTAGTGCTCCTGTTCAGGCCCTTCTACTGGAGAGGCAAAGCTAGCGACGTATCCCGCCGCCAGCTCAATGCGGTAATTTACAAAGACCAGTTGCTGCGACTGGAGCGCGACCGCGATGAGAAGATGATTGCGCCAGAAGACTATGAGCAGGCCCGCATGGAGTTGCAACGCCGGCTCATTGAAGATGCAAGTGTGGCCGATGCTACTGTCACGCTCAAACCACCCAAGAAGACCTTGTTTGCCGTCGGAATCGCCCTGCCCGCCTTGGCGGTGGGACTTTATCTGTGGCTGGGCAGTCCCACCACCCTCAACCCGAGTGGCCCCCAGCACAAGGTGGATGCAGCAGAACTTAATGGCATGCTGGAAGGCCTGGCCAAGAAACTGGAGAAAGAACCCAACAACCTGCAGGGCTGGGCCATGCTGGCGCGCTCATACAAGGCCGTGGGACGCAATGCCGAGGCCGAACATGCGTTTGGCCGAGCCGGCACCCTGCTCGACAGTGACGCACAACTACTGGCCGACTATGCCGATGTAATCGCCACCAACGCAGGCGGAAATTTGGGTGGCAAACCCACCGAGCTGATTGAGAAGGCGTTGAAGGTAGACCCCAGCAATGGCATGGCACTGTGGCTCGCCGGCACCGCCGCCTTCCAGCGCAGCGATTTCGACAAAGCCATCCGCACCTGGGAAAGCCTCAAGCAGCAATTGAGCCCGGGGTCCGAAGACGAGCAGATGCTGCAAAACGCCATAGCGGAGGCTTACGGGAAGCAAGGCAAATCGGTCCCACAGATGGGCCGCAAGGCCGCCACGCAGAATACCGCTGGCAATGCAACGACCAACGCGCAGTCTGCAAATCCCAAATCCAGCGTGAGCGGCGAAGTGGACCTGGACCCCTCCCTCAAGGGCAAGGCGCTCCCCACCGACATCGTCATGGTAATCGCACGGCTGCCGGGCACGCGCATGCCGATGGCTGTTTTGCGTGTGCCGGCCACCCAGTTGCCGCTGAAATTTACACTGGATGACTCGTTGGCAATGAACCCGCAATCCCTGATCTCCAATGCCCCCCTGGTGGAGGTGGAGGTTCGCATCTCCAAGACTGGCATGGCCATGCCAGAACCTGGTGATTTGTTGTCGGCAGCACAGACAGTGAAAGTCGGCACCAGCGGAATCAAGCTCCGCGTGGACCGGGTACGGCCTTAATGCGAAGGGTCGCGGTGGTGCGAACTGCGAATCTGTCATTCGAACTGGGAAGGTTTGCACTGCCCCTGTTGCTGGTTTGCGCTGCACTTGGGTCAGCCGCTATTGCCAAAACGCCAGGTGAAGTGATGGTCGGCGGTACGCTGCGCGAAGCGCCCATGCAGGGGCTTTCCGGCCCATCGCAAAAGCTCTCTGCGTTTCGAGGCAAACCGCTGATCATCAACGTGTGGGCCAGTTGGTGTGGGCCTTGCTTGCAGGAAATGGGCTCGCTGGAACAGCTCTCCCAGACCTATGGTGGCAAGCAGTTCAACGTAATTGGGATTTCCACCGATGATTACTGGACCAACGCCAAAGGCTTTCTGCAGAAGACCCGCATCAGCTTTCCGAACTTCATTGACAACCGGCTTCTCCTGGAAAACATGCTGGGGGCGGACCGGCTACCGCTGACCTTGCTGGTCGATGCACAGGGCAAGGTTTTGGCAAAGGTGTACGGCGCCCAATCCTGGGATGGCCCGCAGGCTCTGGAGATGATTGCTAGGACACTGCGGGTCAAACTGTAGACGACGCGCTGCAAGGTCTCCGCGTTGCTATGTGGTCAGGGTGCTCATCCAGATAGCTGCTGCAGCCATTGCGATGACAGTTGTCAGCGCAATGATCCAGATGCCCCGCTTTTTTTCCGCAGGAGAGTCGATCAGCGTGCTTCGGGATTGCGTGGGTAGTCGCGCAACTTGCGTGAGCAATGTGCCAAATTGAATATTGATACGTGCACGGGCATTGATAGCCCACCCGTTGGCATCCAGAATAGGACCCAGACTTCGCCTGCGCAACTTGAACCATGCCAACATTACCGCAGGGGCTGAGACAAGCAGCACCAGACCACCCAGCGCGAGCGGCAACTGCCACCAAAGGAGAGCATACAAACCGGTCACCAGGGACGCAAGCATGGTGCCAATCGCGCCAATGGCCAGGCCAATGGCGGCAAAGATACCAGCGAACTTGGCCACATCGAACGGAGCCACCGATGCTGCCGCTGGCTTGATCGTCGCCGCTCCCGTCGTCTTTCCTGCAACATCGACTGCCACGGCTGAAAGCCGGCCTTCTGATGCTGCGTTTTTGCTCGCCGCTGATTTTTCCAGCAGATCGCCCACCAGTCGCGTCAGTCGCTTATAAGGTGACCAGAAGGCCTGACGCAAACTGATGGGATGCTCCACAATTTTGGTAATAGTGGCGTCCCAATCGCGCCCCTTGCGGTCATAGAAAAGTCCGTTTCTGCCCAACACTAATTGGTCAGAATCACCGGCCGTAAATGCCGCAGCAACGCTCATCCTTTCGCTGCCCCGCACACACTCCACGTACACCAGGCATATACGCGCAAGTGCGGCCAGTGATGCATGTTTGCCAGCGTCATTGACAGCGACACACAAGTCACACGAACGCCCATCAAGGTACAAAGTGCCAACCTGAAAAGTAGCCTGACCCTGGCGTGCGTAGAAATCACGGAAGGACACAAAATTGTTCGCCAAAGACTCCAGGTCGCGCACGTAGCGAGCCAGTTTTTCAAGTTCGCACACCCCTTCATCCATGGCGCCCGCTTCCGGCCTTGTACTTTGCCAGGCGGCAAAGGGCGCCAATTTTTGTTTCACATCGCTCCAGTCTGCGGCACTCAGATAGTCTCTTGGTCCCAGCAAGGGCTGCACCACGGCATCGCGAAAGGCGACAATCCGCTCGGCCCAGGCGGGGTTAACACTAGAAACCAGCGGCAGGTCCGCACCCCCTTCCACCCGCGCCAGTGGCAATGCAGCAATGCCTTCGGAGTGGGTCGAAAGCGCCGTCATGCCAAGTGCGTAGAGTGCTTCGGCCGACGCGTTGACGGCGTCTTCCGCGCGGGAATCAAAGGCTGCCAGCTGTCCGCGCACAAACCAGTCATCCACCTTATCCGCTACCGCGAGCATCGTTGCGTAAGCCGACGCGGTCGCCTCACCCAGGAGCTTTGCATGCGCACCGGCAACTTCCCATTGCGCAGTGGCACGCTCCACCTCACGCAGGTGCGCTGCGCTGGCCGCTTCTACGGTTACCATGTCATCCACCGCCTCCCGGCCCTCCAAAACCTTCTGCGCTGCGGCGCTGATGCGTCGCCCGGTCTCGTCATTGATGCGAATACAACTCAGCGGCACACCGGGCACCTTCTGCACCAGAACGTCTGCGTCCTGCAAACGCTCACCGGCCCATTGCAACGCGGCTATCAACTCCGGTGCACGCACATGTCCATCGGCATCGGCATCTACAAACGACAGCGTCCGCGCATCGAATTCAATGCCCTTCACAGGGCACGACAGGGCAACCCACAACTTTTGATCCAGCGTTCCAATGGACAACAGCTCCGCTGCGGTGTCCAGGCGCACCTGGTCAAAGCCGCCTTCGCGGGAAAAACGCCAGGGGGTGGGCACTGAAGTCATGACGAAAGTCCGGCTGTGTAAAGTCGCAAATCTTACTGTCAAAACACGGATTCTGTGCATTGCTGGCTACACTCGAAGCCCCCATCAGGAACTTCCATGCACCCAGAAAGCTTTATCGCAGGCAAAGATGCCTCCCTCGAATCCTCCATTGCCACCCTGCAAGCCAGGCTGCAGACGCTGGGCTTCCACGTGGAAGAGCGCTCGTGGCTCAATCCGGTCGATGGCATCTGGTCGGTGCATGTGCGCGACCGCGACTGCCCGTTGATGTTCACCAATGGCAAGGGTGGCTCGCGGTTGGCCGCCCTGGCCAGCGCGCTGGGCGAGTTTTTCGAGCGGCTGTCCACCAACTACTTCTGGAATCACTACTACCTGGGATACCCGTTCGCCGAAGGTCGAAAGCGCTCTTTTGTGCACTACCCGCAGGAGCAATGGTTTTCCCTGGAGGGGGATGGCACCTGGCCTGAAGACCTGCTGACGCCAGAGCTGCAGGCTTTTTACAACCCGCGCGGCAGCATTGCCGCGGAGGCGCTGGTGGACTTCAATTCCGGCAACGTCGAGCGCGGCATCTGCGCCATTCCCTATGTGCGCCAACGGGACCAGGCCACGGTAATGTTTCCGGTCAACATCATCAGCAACCTCTATGTGAGCAACGGCATGTCCGCCGGTAACACCCAGGACGAAGCCCGTGCCCAGGCACTCTCAGAGATCTTTGAGCGCCACATCAAATTCCGCATCATCAGCGAAGGACTGTGCCTGCCCGATGTTCCGCAGGACGTCATCAACCGCTTTCCACGCATTGCTGCCGGCATTGAGGGGCTGCGGGCTGCCGGTTTTGACATTGTGGTGAAGGACGCTTCGCTGGGTGGCAGGTTCCCGGTCATGAACGTGACGCTGCTCAATCCGCACGACCAGGGCTGCTTTTGCAGCTTTGGCGCGCACCCGCGCTTCGAAATTGCGCTGGAGCGTTCACTCACAGAACTGCTGCAGGGCCGTGCGCTCGATGCGCTGGGCGGCTTCCCGCCCCCGGGCCTCGACATGGAGGAAATTGCCAGTTCGCCCAACATCGAGATTCACTTCGTCGATTCCAGCGGCATCATCCACTGGAACTTCCTCAGCAATCAGCCCGATTTCGAATTTTGTGACTGGAACTTCAGCAATACCACCGGCGAAGACTACGACTGGCTGGCGAACAGCATCCACGCCCTGGGGCGTGACATCTATGTGGCGGACTTTACCCACCTCGGTGTCTACGCCTGCCGCATCATCGTGCCCGGAATGTCCGAGGTTTACCCAGTGGACGAACTCGAGTGGGAAAACAACAGCGTTGCCAACCCCATCCGCGAAGCCATCTGCCATCTGCCGGATTTGGACGAACAGGAATGCGTCGATCTGCTCGATGCCCTCAACGACAGTGGATTGACCGACGACCGTCTGGTGGCAGCGCTGATAGGGCTGGCACCCGGTGACGACCCGTTCTGGAAAGACCTGCGCGTGGGTGAGCTCAAAACGCTGCTGGCCCTGACTGTGAATGACGCCGACGCTATCAGCGAAGGGTGCGAGTGGATTCGCCAATTCGCACAAATCAACCCCGAGCGGCTGCGTGTTTACGCCTGCATTGATAGTTTGCGCTCGCTGGAGAATATCGACCGCTTTGAGGTGGCATTGCTGGCACTGTACGGCACGTCGACCCTGCAACAGGCGCGCGCATTGCTGCAGGGGGAGCAGCGCTTCTTCGGACAATCGGCGTTGGGCCTGGACCTGGCCCACTGCCCCATGCACCAGCAATTGCTGGCGGCTTACGCCAAATTGCACACTGGACCTGCCGCTGCATAGTTTCCAGACTTGCTATCAAATACAGAGCTGCACACGCACATTTTACGGGGGCTACAACCACAAATTGCTTGAAACCTTTCCGCTCAGGGCGTGGCAGGGTTGCGCACCTGACTGCGTGCCCTTTCGTACAAGGGCATCACTCTGGGAAGATTGGCCTCGATTTCAGCAATGCGGTTCGAACTCGACGGGTGCGTGGACAGCCATTGCGGTGGCGCTCCTTTGTTGGCAGCCCCCATTTTTTTCCACAGGCTTACTCCAGCGCGCGGATCAAACCCGGCCCGCGCTGCCAGTTCCATGCCGACCAGATCGGCCTCCGATTCGTCCTCCCGGCTGAACTCCAGCGTCAGCAACTGCGCACCGTAGTTGGTCACGGTCTGCCCGAGTTGCCCGAATCCCAGCACCTGACTGAGCACGCTGGCACCAATATTGGTGGCAGCATTCTTTCCCATACGCTCGCGGGCGTGTTCGCGCAGGGCGTGGGCGACTTCGTGACCCATCACCATCGCCACTTCATCGTCGGTCAATTGCAGTTTCTGCAATATGCCACTGTAAAAAGCGATCTTCCCGCCCGGCATGCAAAAGGCATTAATCTGACTGGAGCCGATCAGGTTGACTTCCCAGCGCCAATCGCGCGCGCGCGCATTCCAGGTCAGGGTAAACGGAATGAGCTTGCGGGCAATGGCGCGCAAGCGCTGCACCTGCGCATTGTCTTTGGGTGCCAAGGCGTTCTTTTCCGCCGCCTGGTTGAGCATCTGAAAATACTGCTGCGAACTGGATCGCTCCACCTGTTCCGCGGGTACCAGTTTGGTAAAGGCCGAGTTGCCCCCCACGTCCACGCCTTCGCGCACCTGATTCGCATGCGATGCACCGCACAGCATCAGAGCGGCCAGCAACACAGTCGCCATTGCACCGTGTTGCTGCCTGAATTTGTTGCCGCCGCTCGCAGATTTCATGGCGCTATTATTCCTGCATGACCCACCCCGTGCACGGCAGCCCTGAAACACCCCATCCTCCAACCTGGGTCGCCACGCTGAAGATCTACCTGGAGCCAGCCTGCCTGCGCATGCTGGCGCTCGGATTTTCGGCTGGTCTGCCTTTGCTGCTGGTGTTTGGAACGCTCAGCTTCTGGTTGCGCGAAGCCGGTATTGACCGCACCACGATCGGTTTTTTGAGCTGGGTCGGGCTGGCCTATGGCTTCAAGTGGGTCTGGTCGCCGCTGGTGGACCGGATGCCGATTCCGGTTCTGACACGCTTGTTCGGACGCAGGCGCAGTTGGCTGTTGCTGTCACAAGGTGTCATCGTCACGGCGCTCATTTGCATGTCACTGGCCGACCCCAAGGTGGCGCTGGCTCCGGTCGTTTGGGGCGCCCTGGCGGTAGCCTTTGGATCGGCCACGCAGGACATTGCGCTCGATGCCTTTCGCATCGAGTCCGCCGCCAGCGAGCGTCAGGCCGCTCTGGCCGCGACCTACCAGACCGGCTACCGCCTGGCCATGATCTGGTCAGGTGCCGGTGCCTTGTGGATTGCCGCCCGCTCCGAGTTGCCGACCGCTGTGGTCGGTGCGGTCAGCGGGTACCAGCACGGCGCCTGGCAAACCGCCTACTGGGTCATGGCCGCCAGCATGTTGCCCGGCGTTCTAACAGTGATTTTTTCCCCGGAACCGGCGCGCCGCGAGATGCCAGCGGCCCGCAATGCCGCCGAGTGGTTGCGCGGGGCCTTGGTGGAACCGTTTTCCGAGTTCATTGGACGTTTCCGCTGGCACGCAGTACTCATCCTCGCGCTGATCGCCACCTACCGCATCAGCGATGTCGTCATGGGCATCATGGCCAATCCGTTTTACGTCGACATGGGGTTCAGCAAGGACGAGGTGGCCGCAGTCACCAAAATCTATGGCGTGGTCATGACGCTGGTCGGCGCATTTATCGGTGGTGCACTGGCCCTGCGCGTCGGAGTGATGCGGGTGATGATGCTGGGCGCGGCGCTCAGTGCCGGCACCAATTTGCTGTTTGCCTGGCTGGCTGGCGTAGGACACGACCTGACCGCTCTGATATTTGTTATCTCTGCCGACAATCTGGCCAGCGGCATCGCCTCGGCGGGCTTCATTGCCTACCTCTCGTCGCTCACCAATGTGAACTACTCGGCCACGCAATACGCGCTTTTCAGTTCCATGATGCTGCTGCTGCCAAAGTTTGTTGCAGGCTACTCAGGCGTTTATGTAGACCATTTTGGCTACGCCAGTTTTTTCACGGCCACGGCGCTGCTGGGCGCGCCAGTGCTGGTACTGGTCTGGCTGGCGTCAAGAAATATGCAGATCGCTGCCAAGCAACTACCGTGAGTAGGTGCTTACGCCATTCTTGCCTATCGCAAGGTACTGGCCCTGGGAATAGATCAGACCGAAGAGATCGTCCGTGGCTGCCGTGTTCTGTTTCGTCCACACAATACCATCCAAACTGGTGAATGCCACGCCACCTGCACCGACGGCCACCCACTGCCCTGTTTTAGCAACAACTGCTTGCAAGTTGTTGCCGGGGCTCACAATTTGGCGGGTCCAGGTAGTAGCGTCAACGCTGGTAAGAATGGTTCCTCCGTCGCCTACCGCCACGTAACTATAGGAATATAGGGCGGACGATGCCACATAGGAAACCATGGATGCAACGCCCCTCAAATCCTGCCCGGTGCCCGAGTTCAAGGCAGTCCAGGTCAGTCCATCGGCACTGGTCAGCAAGGTTCCCCCCGATCCAACTGCCAGCCACACACCCGAGCCCGTCAAGGCAACCCCATTCAGATTGGCGCTGGTCGGCACGGACGTCGCTGCAGTCCATATGATGCCATCGGTGGAGGTCATGATCGTGCCGCCGTCCCCCACGGCAACCACCCGCGCCCCGTTGCTCGCCAGTCCGTTGAGTGTGCGGGTGGTGCTGGAACTCGCGGCAGTCCAGGTAGCGAGGTCAGTGCTGTACAGAATTGTGCCGGCGGCCCCTACTGCGACAAACTTCGACATGGCATACATCACTGCATTGAGGTCCGCCGTATAGGTATGGGAAATGGCGGTCCAGCCGACACCGTCCAAGCCCTGGTACATCGCGCCACCGTTGCCAACCGCGACATAGTGCAGCAACGCATCGGTCGCCGTTCCAAAAGCAAGTCCATGCATGTCGCTACTGCCCAGCGATCCGCTGGTACCGGCTGCCCAGTTCGCGCCTGCCAGACGTGGAACGGCCGAAACTGAGGGCGTACCCGAGCCACCAGGCCCGCCGTCATAGCGTCCATCGAGGGTAAAGGAATACGTCACCCCATTGGTCAGCCCGCTGACCACAAAGGGCGAAGTCACATTCAGGATATCCACATGATTGGGCAGCGTGGTCAGGCTTGCGGTAGAAATGCTGGCAGCAGCCGCATAAAACAACCAATACTGAACGTTGGTGTCGGGGGTCCAGCTAACCGTGACCTGGCCATCGCCTGGAACCACCGTGATGCCGCCTGCGGGTGGCGGTGCCGAACTACCACCACCACAGGCACACACCAGCGCCGACGCCACAATGGCGACGAATTTCAGACGAATGGATTGGAATAACATGAAATAAGTGACCCTGGAGAAATTGAAGGTAACCGAGCTAGTTTAGATGACTTTGGCCTGACCACTGCCATGGACCTGGAGCACCGTGGCTGTTTACCAAACTTTACGCCGTTGAAAGGCATTGTGCACATGGTCAACGCGCCGCACGGATAGACTGCTGACATGACCCAACACCTCTTGATGATTGAAGACGATGCGCGTCTGGCCGGAATGGTGGCGCAATACCTGGAGCAGTCGGGCTTTTGCATCAATCAGGCCGCCAATGGTCTGAGCGGCCTCGCGCTGCTGGGCAACCCGGGCAATGCAGCGGTGCCCGACCTGGTCATTCTGGACCTGATGCTGCCCGATATCGACGGCCTGGAAGTCTGCCGTCGCATTCGGGCGCTGCCCGGTGCCTTGGCCCAGATACCGGTATTGATGCTGACTGCCAAGGGCGATGCGATGGACCGCATCATCGGGCTGGAAGTGGGTGCTGACGACTATTTGCCCAAACCCTTCGAGCCGCGCGAGCTGCTTGCGCGTATTCGGGCGGTATTGCGCCGCAGCACCGAACATGCGAGCGCCGATTCCACGACGCTGCACTTCGGATCCCTGCAAATCGACCGGGACGCGCGCACTGTGTGCGTCAGTGGCAATGCGTGCGATCTCACGTCCTACCAGTTCGACCTCTTGGTCGCACTGGCCGAGCGTGCGGGACGGGTTCTGACACGAGACCAGATCATGGAAGCGGTGCGGGGCCGTGAATTGGAGGCATTTGACCGCTCCATTGACGTGCACATGGGTCGCATACGTGC
>CAIPGC010000145.1 GCA_903864505.1 uncultured beta proteobacterium
CGGCGGCTTGTTCGCTGGCGGCTTGGCTCAAAGCCTGTGCGGTGGCGCTGACCTCTTCGGAGGCACTGGCCAACGCCTGGGCACCACCGTTGACATCGGCGACCACTTCGGAGAGCTTGCCGATCATCTGCTTCATGGCGTATAGCAGGCTCGAATCGTCCTTGGCGTGCGTCTCCAGCTTCATGGTCAGGTCGCCTTCCGACAAACGCACCACCATGTCACGGGCGTAATCGGGCTCGCCACCGAGCTGCTGGGTGATGCTGTGAATGATCCACCACGCAATGGCAATCGCCAGCACGATGGCAACACCGGCCAGCACCAGCTGGCTGCGCACCGCCTCATTGGCTTCCTGAGCGCCTTCCTTGCCTTCGGTTTCCATGAGCGCGGTCTGAAAGTCCACAATCGCGGATACCGCCAGTGAATAGTCCCCCTGAGACTTGCGAATGCGGCCCACCATCAGATCCACCGCCTCCTCGTTGAGGCCGGCCTTCTGGAAGTCCAGAAACTGGTCCAGATCCTTGACAAAAATGGCGCGCGCGTCCTGTGCTTTTTTGAGTACGGCGCGCCCTTTCTCGGACTGTATTTCCTTCTCCAGCGTGTCAAAGCGCACGGCAATGATCTTGCGCTGCTCGGGAATGCGGTCAAGTTCCTTCTTGATGTCCGCTGGGTTCTTCACCAGCAGCGCATTGCGCATGGCGAGGGCGTTGATGTTGATCGCCTCCTAGATGTCGTTGGCCAGCACGGTCTTGGGGAAGCGGTCGTTCACCATGCGGTCCAGGTCGTCGGCGCCCATTTTGAGTCCGCTGTAACCTATGTAGGTGCTGATCAGCAGCATCAGGATGACCGCTCCAAATCCAAGCCCGAGTCGCACCGCAAGTTTCATGTTGGCAAACATCGCACACTCCTGTTTCAGAATTGGCTCAAGGCCCGAGACATCTTCCTGAGAACCCCAAAAAATTGCGAATAAATTGCCCTCTCACGCCCGTCTGACGGGCGTAAGCAGCTATAAAAAACAGAGCGTACTGGGTGTTAGCCCACGACCGCCACATCGGTGGCGTGCGCGGCCACCTGCCCCATCTCCCCGATCTCCTGCATGGAGAGCACGTTGTTGACATTGAGCAGGATGACAAACTTGCCTGCGACCTTGCCAATGCCCTCGATAAAGTCGCTGCGAATCTTGGCGCCAAAGCTCGGTGGCGGCGCAATGTCCGAGGCGGCAATCTCCAGCACCGCCTGCACCGAGTCCACCACCACACCCATGCTCTGGTGCTCACCCTCGTTTTGGGTCTCTACTTCGACGATGATGATGCAGGTGCTCTTGGTCACGGGCGTGGCCGGCTTGCCAAAGCGGTTGGACAGATCCATCACCGGCACCACCGCACCCCGCAGGTTGATGACGCCGCGAATGCACGCCGGCATCATGGGAACTTCGGTCAGGTTGGAGTACCAGATGATTTCTCGAATGCACAGAATGCCGATGGAGAACATCTCGCCCCCGAGCATGAAGGTCAGGTACTGCTTTTGCTCCACCGGCGCAGCAGCCGCTGCCGCCGCCGCTACCGCCATTGCCGTCGCACCCATCAGGGGCGGCGACTTGCCTTCGGTTTTTACCAATGTATTCATGAAGATCCCCTAATCAGTTGGGGACAGAGCTAAAGGTCTGCCCCGCAAGGCTATTCGATCGGGACAGAGCTAAAGGTCTGTCCCGCAAGGTTTTAAAACTTCGTGAACACCGACTCGTCTACGTCGTCACCGGCGGGTGCTGCCTTGGCCCCACCCGTCTTGAAGGCAGGGCGCTTGGCGGTCGCAGGCTTGGTACCAGCTGTGCTCTTGCGAGGTGCTGCTGCAGCGCGGCCCGAGCCTTCGACCTTGAAGAACGTCATGGTCTGCTGCAACTGCTCGGCCTGGCTGCTCATCTCCTCCGATGTGGCGGCCAGTTCTTCGGAGCTCGATGCGTTTTGCTGCGTGGTCTGGTTCAACTGACCCACAGCCGAGTTGATCTGGCCCACACCG
>CAIPGC010000146.1 GCA_903864505.1 uncultured beta proteobacterium
GAGGTACAGGCTTTTGTCTGACATGTAAAACGCCTCGGTCCCTCCGGTGAAACACCGCGCGGTGTGGCGGTGCGTGGCGGAGGCAAGGTCGATGCCGACGATGGTGATGACGTCAGCGCTCTTGACAGCGTTATCTGCCTGGGTGAAACAGGAAGACGGATCAACCAGCGCCTGCGCCGAAGCACCATCGATGGACAGTGTCGGTAGCAGTTGCGGTGACTGCAGGGCGTCAAGAAGGACCTGATTGGCGGTGGTTTTCGCGGTGGGCCAGGATGGATCGAGGCCGGGTATTCGCGGATAGCTGCGCATGACCAGGTACAAGCTCGTGCCAACGCGGCGCGAGCCTATGAGCTGCGCGGTCATGCGCAGGCTGCGACGCTGCTTCATTTGCGTTGAAGCGCTCGTGTCTACAAGGACGACCTCCGTCACACCCTGCCCCCAGACCTGGGGCGCGAACCAACTGTCGTAGATGCCCCATCCCGTGCTGCCTTCGCCGATGGCGGCAAGCTGCTGGCGCTCGCTGTCGAGGTACAGCCCAGAGCCCCGTACGTCAGTCGAGAACCCCAGCTTCAGGGTGTCAACAGGAACCAGCGCTGCATCACTCGCATTTGCATCCAGGCGTTGCCGGCGCAAGACAGCGCGCCTGAAGTCACCTGTCAGATCGAAAACATGGGTGCCGTCACTCTTGATCAGGTCCGCTTCATCGACTCCAGCCTCCTGTAGCGTCGTGCCGGAAAACGTGCTGTTCACGGTGGCGGCCCCCGCCGCAGCCGGGGCAGCGCTTGTCGCCATCGGCAGATCGATGGACCAAACGCTGCCAACGTAGGCCTTGGACGCGGGTCCCAAGGCCTCGCGAAAATACGCGCTCAGTCCCGCCTCATTGGTACTGCGCAGTGCCCAGGGCGAGCTTGCAGGATTGCTTCCACCACTCGTGGCGGTGCCACTACCACCGCCTCCACAGCCCGCCAGGGTCAACACGAGCACGCCCAAGAACGCTTTCATGGCAGGCTCGGCGAGAATCGAAAAAGTCAACGTTGCGGGTAAATCACTGTGCCTGCAGGCGCAGGGTGCGAATTGGAAATCACCGGAGTAATCTGCAGCGCAATGGATGGGCCGGGATCGTAGGGCATCTGAACTGAATACTGCTTGCCGGCGTACTCGTAAGCAACGTTGTAGGCCACTGTTCGGTTTTCATAAAAGTTCTGCATCCGGCAGCGCTGGACAGTCTGTGTCTGCGTTTGCGGCGCACCTTCGATGCTGTCACCGACGACCGCCCCACCGATGAGGCCCAACATGGTGGCGGCCGTCTTGCCATTGCCACCACCTACCGCATTTCCCATGGCACCGCCGGCGATCGCGCCCATCAGCGCGCCAGCGCCTGATTTTGGCTGCTGCGTTGTGACCTGCTCAGGACTGCAAACCTGGCGCGGTACGGTAACCTGCTGGATGATGGGCGTTGTGGAAATAACACGCCCCTGTTCCTGTTGCGCCAGCGACAGTCCGCTGGTCCCCAGGGCTACAGACAAGAGAACTAGTTTTTTCATGGTGCTCATTCTTGAAGTTATGCGAGTGAAGGGATCATGCTCCTGTGCGGACTGTGCCTTGAGCAAATTCAGTGAAGCAACGGTAAAGAATGTATCGATATGGTGGTGGCGTTTGGTTGACACCATGATACCGGACGAATTCAACAGGTGAGTAATGCTGCGGGCTCTTGTCCGGTCAATGCGGATGGCTGGTTTCGATAGACCGTTCGCGGAATGGCGCAATTTGATGTTGTCGATATATATCAGTTTGATATACTACCGCCATGCACGTCATCTCCATCAAGATGCTTCGCGCCTTCTGGCAAAAGCACCCAGAGGCTGAGAACGTTTTGCGCGAGTGGCACTCGGTGCTGGAGCACGTCGAGTTCAGGGACTTCAATCATGTTCGTGAATTCTTCAACTCGGCCGACTA
>CAIPGC010000147.1 GCA_903864505.1 uncultured beta proteobacterium
GCGGCTTGTGCGGCGCTTCTGCCCTGCAGAAGATCAACGAGAGGACGCTTCGAATCGCGATCGTGTGCATCGGAATCTGTCTGACCGTCGGGTTATTTATGAAGCCAATCTAGACTGGCTGCTGCGCAGTCCAGTGGTGGAATGCTGCTGTCTAAAGACAAAGTCGACGCTAATTTTTGATCTGACGTTTGGGGTTTTGGACGCGACGATTCAATGCCAGAACGGTTGCAGGCAGTCCGCCCAATGCGCTGACTGCGCCACTCGAAAGAAGCGCTGCGATGACCACATCGCACTTGTTGCGGATATGCTCTTCGAGCAGCAAGCGCAGTCGCCTTGCGTTCCTGGACTCCAATGCATCAATGATTTGGTCATGTTCCTGCATCGCCCGATCCCATCGTGACTGACCGATATTGGCAAAATAGCGCGCCCGGCGCAAGCGCAGGTTGAGTTTGTCTCGGGTTGTCAGCAGGACCGCATTGTCCGCCAGCTCGAATATCCGGGCGTGAATTTCCTGATTGAGTTCAAAGTATTTTTCGCGATCGCCGTCGCGGTAGCAATTGCGCATCTGCTCATGCAGTCTGCGAATAGCGGCGATGCCAGCATCGTCTGCCTGTGTGCAGGCCAGTTCACCCGCGAGACCCTCCAATACACTGAGCACCTTGAACGTCTCTGTGGTGTCGGTCAAGGTCATTGGCGTCACCATGGCCCCGCAGTTTTGAAGCAGTTCCACCAGACCCTCGCTGGCGAGCGTCTTGAGCGCCTCCCTCAAAGGTGTGCGCGACACCTTGAGCTCTTCGCAGAGCACACGTTCTGTCAGGCGCAAGCCCGGTTCAAGTTCACCGTAGGTAATCTTGTCGCGCAGAATCCTTGCAACCTTGAGATGAAGCAGGGTCTTGTCTTCAACTTCCGGAGATGGTGGTGCGCTTGCTTTTTGCATACAATTCTTGTACAAATACTTTTTTCACTCGAAACATCAAATTGTATAGATCGTTCTGAAACTTGTCGTATCAGATACCCATAGGGTTATTTTCTCCGCAAAGAGAGGTTACCAATCAATTGCGGTGGAACGAGAATGGGTTCCTGATCGGTTTCGGCTCGCAGAAGTATTTGCATACAATTTTCATGGAGATCTACCAATGTTGAAACTCACACACCGGGCGAGCGGCCGACACTTCCTGCAGATTCCAGGGCCAACCAATGTGCCTGATCGCGTTATGCGTGCAATGGACAATGCCACCATTGACCATCGTGGTCCGGAATTTCAGGTGATTGGTAAGAAGGTCCTGTCTGACCTCAAGAAAGTGTTTCAGACCGAGGGCCCAGTGGTCGTATACGGCGCAAGTGGTACCGGAGCCTGGGAAGCCGCCCTGGTGAACACGCTTTCGGCTGGCGACAAGGTGCTCATGTATGAAACTGGTCACTTTGCGACTTTGTGGAAAAAAATGTCGGAGCGATTGGGCCTCAATCCTGAATTTATTGCTGGAGATTGGCGCCAAGGGGTCGAGGTATCGCGAGTTGCCGCACGCCTGGAAGAAGACAAGCAGCACGAGATCAAAGCCGTATGCATTGTGCATAACGAGACATCCACCGGCGTGACGGCCGACATTGCTGCAATACGTCGCGCAATCGACAGCGCAAATCATCCGGCGCTCTTGATGGTTGACACGATCTCATCGCTTGCCTCGATTGACTACCGGCACAGTGAATGGGGGGTGGATGTCACGGTGGCTGGTTCTCAAAAAGGGCTCATGCTGCCACCCGGGCTCTCGTTCAATGCGCTAAGCGATAAAGCAATTGAAGCGTCAAAGTCGTCTCGATTGCCCAAATCGTATTGGGCGTGGAACGACATCCTTGAAGCCAACAAAAATGGATTTTGGCCCTACACTCCTTCGACGACCTTGCTTTATGGCCTCTCCGAAGCCTGCGATATGCTGCTGGAAGAAGGGTTGCAAAATGTTTTTGCTCGCCACACCCGTTTCGCTCGGGCAACGCGGCGTACCGTTGAGGCATGGGGCCTGGAAGTGTTCTGCGCAAATGCCGATGCACTGAGCTCGTCGCTCACGGCGGTAATGATGCCCGAGGGGCATGATGCAGACAAGTTTCGGAAAATTGTACTGGACAACTTCGATATGTCTCTAGGAGTCGGGCTATCCAAACTCGCCGGTAAAGTCTTCCGCATTGGGCATCTGGGCGACTTCAATGAGTTGACGCTGATGGGAACGCTCGCTGGTGTGGAAATGGGCCTGTCTCTTGCGGGAGTTCCTCATAAGCCCGGCGGTATCAACGCAGCCATGAATCATTTCGTTGAGACAAGTAAATTTTAATAATGGAGACACCTATGAAAGCATCAATCTCTGGCCACAAGTTGGCGGTCGCCGCTGCAGCGCTATTGGCAAGCGCGATCACAGTTCCCGCCTATGCCCAGTGGCAACCTACGAAAACAGTAGAAATCATCGTGCCGGCCGGAGCCGGCGGTGCCGCTGATCAGATGGCGCGAACGATCCAGGGGATTGTGGTGAAGCATCAGCTGATGAAACAGCCCATCATGGTGATGAACAAGTCCGGTGCCAGCGGCGCCGAGGGCATCATGGACGTCAAGGAGTCAAAGGGGGATCCGCATAAACTGATGGCAGCGTTTTCGGCGATCTACACGCTGCCAATCGCGGTCAGCCTGCCTTTTAACTGGCGAGACTTGAACCCGGTTGGAATGATCGCCCTCGATGAGTTCCTTCTTTGGGTCAATGCCGAGACCGCATACAAGACCCCCACGGAATACCTCAATGCGGTCAAGGCTGCAGCGCCTGGCACATTCAAAATGGGTGGCACCGGCTCCAAGCGCGAAGACCACATCATTACCGTGGCAGTCGACAAGGTCGCGGGAACCAAGTTCACCTATATCCCGTACAAGAGCGGAGCCGAAGCTGCAACACAACTGGTAGGCAAACACATTGACTCCAACGTAAACAATCCGAGCGAGAACATTTCGGAATGGCGCGCGGACCAAGTTCGTGCCCTGTGCGTGTTCTCCGCCCAACGCATGGTTTACAAGGAGAAAGTTACCAAGACCCAATCCTGGGCAGACATTCAAACCTGCAAGGAATTGGGCGTTGACGTTGAATACCAGATGTTGCGGGGTTTCTTCATTCCCCCAGGGACTACAGCAGAGCAGGCGGCGTTCTACGCTGATTTGCTGAAGAAGGTGGTCGCAACTTCCGAATGGAAGGATTACTTATCGAAGCAGGCGCTCAAGGACGTTTTCCTGACGGGAGCAGATTTTGTCAAGTTCCTGGAAAAAGACGAGGCCTTCCACATCAAACTGATGAACGAAGCCGGATTTGCCAAGAAATAGTTCCTGACGAGCTCACTATGAGGTGCAGGCAGAGATCCGCAACCCGCGGCGCGATCACGCAAAGTGCGATGGAAGTCATTACGGCTGTCGTGATCTTTGCGCTTGGCGTGGTCATGATGGTCGACAACTTCAAAATCGGCGCCGGCTGGGCCAGTGATGGACCAGAGTCGGGATACTTTCCATTTCGGATCGGCGTCATTCTTTGTGTTGCAAGCATCGTGGTGGCATTGAGGTCGCTCATGAGCGCGAGCGGAAAGGCCGAGGAATTCGTGTCCTGGGAAAAGTTCAGGCTGGTACTGGCAGTGTTGGTGCCGACGATGGGCTACGTGCTGGGCATTCAAATTCTCGGGATATACATTGCGTCAACCATCTTCATTGCGGCCTTTATGCGTGTGATGGACAAGAGCAGCTGGTTAAAGACAGTGCTTGTCAGTGTTGGGGTCAATGTCGTTCTCTATTGGATGTTCGAAGTTCAATTCAAGGTGCCGCTACCACAGGGGCCGTTGAAAGCCCTGTTGGGGACCTGAAGACTAATACAGGAGAGACTTCAAGTGGATGAACTGAATTCCTTGTTCCAGGGGTTTTCCGTCGCCATGACCTGGTACAACCTTGGCATGATGATGATTGGCATTGTGCTGGGCGTTGTCATCGGCGTATTGCCTGGCCTGGGCGGTCCCAATGGGGTCGCTATTCTGCTGCCATTGACATTTACCATGGCACCCACTTCGGCCATCATCATGCTGTCGTGCATTTACTGGGGGTCACTGTTTGCCGGTGCAATTACTTCGGTGCTGTTCAACATACCCGGTGAAACCCATTCGGTAGCCACTACATTTGACGGCTATCCGCTGGCGCAGCAGGGCCGTGCGGGGGAGGCTCTTACGGCTTCCTTTACCGGGTCTTTTCTGGGGGCCTTTGTGTCGGTCTTGCTGATCACATTTCTGGCGCCCATGGTGGCCAAGTTTGCTCTGAAGTTCGGGCCGCCTGAGCTTTTTGCCGTCTTTCTGCTTACATTTTGCAGCTTTGTCGGCACCGGAAAGGACCCCTTCAAGAACATCATCTCCATGATGCTTGGCTTTGGACTGGCCGCCATTGGGATGGATTCCGTCAGTGGTGAGTTGCGCATGACCTTTGGGTTGTCCGACCTGTTGCGCGGCATTGAATTTCTGATCGTCGTTATTGGACTGTTTGGCATTGGTGAAATTCTGCTCAGCATGGAAGAGGGGCTTGCGTTTGAAGGCAAGCACGCCAATATCAACGCGAAAGTAGTGTGGCAAACCTGGAAGCAATTGCCTAAATACTGGGTGACCATTCTTCGCAGTGCCATCATCGGTTGCTGGATGGGCATCACCCCGGGTGGGGCCACGGCCGCATCATTTATGGGCTACGGGATTGCAAAGAAATTCTCCAAGAACGGGGACAAGTTCGGCACTGGTCAGCTCGAAGGCGTCATAGCACCCGAGACGGCGGCGCATGCCTCTGGAACCGCTGCGCTGTTGCCCATGCTTGCCTTGGGCATCCCGGGTTCTGCAACTGCGGCAGTGTTGCTGGGTGGACTGATGGTTTGGGGTCTGCAACCCGGCCCCATGCTGTTTATCGAACAGAAGGAGTTTGTCTGGGGTTTGATCGCCAGTATGTACCTGTCGAATATCGTGGGGCTGGTGATTGTGCTCAGTACCGTGCCCTTGTTTGCAGCGATTCTGCGCATCCCTTTTGCAATCATTGCACCGGTCATCGTTGTGGTCTGCGCCATTGGTGCTTTCACCGTTCATGGCGTCATGCTCGATGTGTGGTTCATGGTGCTGTTTGGGATCATCGGTTATGTCCTGAAGAAGCTGGACTATCCCCTGGCACCCCTGGTGCTGTCGCTGGTACTTGGCGATCGGGCCGAGGCCTCCTTTCGACAGACGATGATGGGATCCAAAGGCGATCTCGGGATCTTTTGGTCCAACCCGCTGGTTGGAACAATTACCTCGCTGGCGCTGATCATGCTGTTTTGGCCAGCACTGAACTTCATTCGGAACCGGTTCAAACAGTAGTTGCATCGGTCCGCCTTGACACGGCCGGACTGAATCACCGGTTTCCAGCGGGCAATTTCGTGCACGATGTGCTGGCCAAGCGCTTGCGACGCGGTCGGCATGGCGATCGCCCCCTCACTGTTCAGCCGCGACTTCAATTCGGGTGCACCCCAGGGCACCGGCGCAAAACCTTTCACCGGGTCGTAGGGCAGTTGCGGGTACAGCGAAAGGTTGACCGCCAGAGTGCCAATGTGGCCCATCAGCAGGGTGTAGCCGTCGGCGGGCGATTTGTTTAGTAAGAAAAAGGCCGTAAGCCCCGTCAGTAGTGCGCAGGACGCTATGGTTTGTGTAGCGTTTAAGCGGATCCGAGATTGATGGAGGTCGTCTAGAACTCAGCTTTTTCACCCTGTTTCAGGGCCAGCACTTTGGTTGCACTGGCGCCCAGCGACTGCAGCAACTCGGCTGGCGTACCCTTGCCCAGCGGGTTGGAGCCATAGTGCATGGGAATCACCGTCTTCGGCTTGATCCATTCGCGAATAGCGTACGCGGCATCTGCCGGAGCCATGGTGAAGTTGCCGCCGATGGGCATCAACACCAGATCAGGCTTGTAGTACTCGGCAATGAACTTCATGTCGCCAAACAGGCCGGTGTCGCCCATGTGGTAAATCTTGAAGCCATTTTCCAGTTCGATGATGTAGCCCAAGGGGGCACCACCCACATGCGTTTCATCTTTGCCGGTCGCCGGGTTTTTCCAGGTGAGCACTGAGGAATGTTCGGCGTGCACGGCAGTCACCTTGATACCAGGAGCTGGGAAAATGGTCCCATTCACATTGAATCGTGGCAGTTGCTCGGGCGGCAGAATGCCCAGGTAGGTCGCCGACAGATTCATGTCACCGGGCGCGTACATGGGGATCTTGTTCAGGATCGCCAGCGCGGGCGCATCGGCGAAGTGATCAAAGTGTCCGTGCGTCACCAGTAGTACATCGATCTTGCCCAGGGCCTCCAGGTTCTTGTATTCGGCCGGTGTTGTCGGGTTGGTGCGCAGCCACGGATCCGTGATGATGACCTTGCCGCCGGGTGTGGTGATTCTGAAGGCGCTTTGTCCGAGCCACAGCACTTCGGTCTTGCCGGTCGGGGCGGGTTGTGCAAAAGCAGACACATTCGCCAGGAACAGGGAGGCCAAAAACACGCCGAGCGCGCAAAGGGAAAGACGGATACGCATGAACGAACCTCGCAGTTTGAATGTAAGCCCGGGGGGACTTCACTTCGCCGGCTGAAACCGAGCGTCTCCGACTTGCCACAGGATGAAGCTCCAGAGGTCAGCATACTGTTCCTGGCGCTGCGTCTTGGTGCTACCCATCCCGTGCCCGGCGTCAAAGTCGATGCGCATCAGGACTGGCTTGCCGGAACTGTTGGCGGCCTGCAGTCGGGCGGCCATCTTCAAGGACTCGCTGACCGGCACCCGCGGGTCGTTCATGCCGTGGATCAGCAGCGTGGCCGGGTACTTGACACCGTCCTGCACATGCGCAAGAGCGTCCATTTCCAGCAGATAGCCGAACTGCTTCTCGTCCTTGGCGGTTCCGAACTCGGGAATATTGGGAACACCATTGGCCGAGTTTTCGGAGCGCAAAGCGTTGAGCACGCCGACCTCGGGCACGGCCACGGCAAACAGGTCGGGCCGCTCGGTCATGGCCCGCCCGATCAGAATGCCCCCGGCACTGCCGCCGTGAATGGCCAGTTTGGCCGGCGACGTGTAGCCCTGGTCGATCAGGTACTGGGCGCAGGCAATGAAGTCCTTCCAGGTGTTGGGCTTGGTCGCAAGCTTGCCGCCCAGATGCCACGCCTCGCCGTAGGCGCCGCCGCCGCGTACATGGCAGGTGGCGCGGATGCCGCCCAGTTCGTACCAGGCCAGAAACCGTGGCACATAGACCGGGTCGTCGGTCACGCCGTACGAGCCGTAGCCAAACAGGTGGGTGGGGTTGCTGCCGTCGCGCGCAATCGACTTCGGATACACGATGGACAGCGGCACCTCGACGCCGTCGTGGCTCTTGACCAGCACTTCCCGCGTTTCCAGGCCCGGTGGCGCGCCATGCGGGCCCAGGGGTTGCAGACCGGTATCCTGCACCTGGTTGGGCTTCTCATCCACATTGAAAAAAGTTACATCGCGCGACCAGGAACCCACCGACAACAGCACGCCGTCGAGCCGGGCATCGATCGACTCGATCGAAAGCGCGCCGCCGCTTGGGAGTGCCACCGGCTCGGGCTTGGCGCCGCTCACGTAGGCAACACGCCAGAGCTTGCCTTCCATGCCGTCGCGCGAGATCACGTACAGGGCATTCTTCGACGCTGCAATCGAGGTCACCACTTCGCGGCTCGGGGCGATCACAACTTGCGCGTTTTTGAGGTCGGGGTGCGTCACGCTGGTCTTGAGCACCTTGAAGCGCGGGGCATCGTCGTGGGTGAGCAGATAGAGGTCGTCGCCATGGATGGCGAGCGACGTCACGTTGTCCTTGCGGTCAAACAGCTTGCGCCACTTCGCGCCGCGCTGGAACACCCGGGAGCGTTCGATCAAATACACCGACAACTCGTTTTGCACACCGTTGCCCGGAATGCCCAGCACGTACGGCGTTCCTGCAACCGGCTCGACACCGGGAAAGTCTTGCGGCGCAATCTCGAAGTTCTTGGAGACTCCGGCCTGGATGACGGCGACATCGCGACCCTTGCCCCGCAAGGCATGGAAGTAGGTGGTCTGGAAACGGTATTTTTCAGTCTCCGGCACACCCTTCTTCAGCAAACGCTGGCGCAGGTAAAAGAAGCCGCTGTCGTCGCTCATCCAGCTTGCCGAGCTGTAGTGCGCCCGGTCAATCGGCTTCATCAGTTCCTTGCCGCTTGCCACCTCGATCAGATGAATCGAAGCCTCTTCCGAGCCGCCCTCGGAAATGCCATAGGCCACAAACTTGCCACTCTCCGACGGCGAGAAGAAGGTGATGGCGTGCGGCTTGCCCGTCTTCTTGGTCAACAGGTCGGGGTCCACCAACAGTCTGGCCGTGCCGTCCAGGCTCGGGCGCACGTAGAGTTTGAACTGGTTGTCGGTCGCGCCCCGGCGCTCATAGAAATACATGCCGTTGGCGAGGTGCTTGACGCTTGCAATGCGCTCGGTGACCGAAGCGTCCAGTGCCGCAATGCGCGTCAGAAGCTGGTTGCGCCCGGGTATTGCGTCGAGTGCGGCGCGTGCGTAGTCGGCCTGGCCCCTGGCCCACTCCTGAACGTCCTTCCTCGCCGTGTCTTCCATGTATCGGTACGGATCGGTAACAGATTTTCCAAAATAGGTGTCGGTGACCGACCGCACGGCGGCAACCGGGGGCGCGGCTTGCGCCTGCGCAAGCATGGGGATCAGGGCAGTGCTGGCCAGAAGGAAGCGTTGGAACGATAGGCGCATGAGGAACTCGTGGTAAGGGGAGATGCGCGCCATGGTACGTCAAACAATCGGACTTGCCCGGGTCAGGGACTTTGCCGGGCTATGCCGAATGCTGATATCTGGTAGTGGCATCGACCCGCGCTGGCGCTGGCGCAAGTGCCTAGAATTTGCCCATGCACCGCTACGCCCAGCCCTTGTCGTGAACGCACCCCTCCAGGGCATTTCCTCGATGGCCACCCGCGCGGTACTGGCCGAACTGTCAGCTCCCTGCGCACTGCACACCGGGCACGCTCTGTTGGTCGAATCGGTGGGTGGGGTGGACGCCGCCAGGCGGGTGCAGTCCGGGGAAGCGTTTGATCTGGTCTTTCTCGCCTCGGATGCCATCGACCGCCTGCTCGCCAGCGGGCACATCGTCGCGGGCAGCAAGGTCGCTCTGATGCGCTCGAGCGTGGCGGTGGCGGTGCGCCAGGGTGCCGCGCATCCGGATATTTCGTCCGAAGCTGCGTTGCGACAGGCCGTGCTGAACGCCACCAGTATCAGCCTTTCCACCGGCCCCAGCGGGGTGGCGCTGGCAAGCCTGTTTAAGCGCTGGGGCATTGCGCAGGACATTGCGCCTCGCATGGTGCAGGCCCCGCCCGGCGTGGCGGTCGGTTCGCTGGTGGCCCGGGGCGAGGTGGCGCTGGGTTTTCAGCAGCGCAGCGAGTTGCTGCACCTCGCAGGCATCGACATCCTTGGCCCGCTGCCGGACGCGGTGCAGATCATCACCACCTTCTCAGCCGGTGTCTGCAGCGCCTGTAGCCGCCCGGACGACGCCCGTGCCGTGCTGGCCTTCATGGCCTCGCCAATGGCATCTGAGGCCAAGTTCCGCCAAGGTATGGAGCCGGTCCAAACTTGTTGAATCAACCTCGAAGCACCATGAATAGACCTCTCATCATCGACTGCCACGGCCACTACACCACCGCGCCAAAGGCGCTGGAGGCCTGGCGCAATGCGCAAGTCGCGGGCATCAAGGATGCAGCCATGATGCCCAAAGCATCGGACCTGAAGATCAGTGACGACGAACTGCGCGAGAGCATTCAGACCAACCAGTTGCGGTTGATGCAAGAGCGTGGCAGTGACATCACGCTGTTCTCGCCGCGCGCCAGCTTCATGGCACACCATATTGGAGATTTCAATGTGTCGAGCACCTGGGCGGCGATTTGCAACGAGCTCTGCTACCGCGTCAGCCAGATCTTTCCCGACAACTTTGTGCCGGTGGCGATGCTGCCGCAGTCGCCCGGGGTGGATCCCAAGACCTGCTTGCCTGAGTTGGAGAAATGCATCCGGCAGTACGGCAATGTGGGCATCAATCTCAACCCCGACCCCAGCGGCGGTCACTGGACTTCGCCACCTTTGAGCGACCGGCACTGGTACCCGATTTACGAGAAGATGGTGGAGTACGACATTCCCGCCATGATTCACGTCTCAACCAGTTGCAATGCCTGCTTTCACACCACCGGCGCGCACTACCTCAATGCCGACACCACCGCCTTCATGCAGTGCCTGACCAGCGACCTGTTCAAGGATTTTCCGACCCTGAAGTTCCTCATCCCCCACGGCGGCGGAGCGGTGCCTTACCACTGGGGACGCTTTCGCGGACTGGCGCAGGAGCTGAAAAAGCCGCTGCTCGACGAGCACCTGCTAAACAACATCTTCTTTGACACCTGCGTCTACCATCAGCCTGGCATTGACCTGCTCAACACGGTCATCCCGGTCAAGAATGTTCTGTTCGCATCGGAAATGATTGGTGCTGTTCGCGGTGTGGACCCGCAAACTGGCCACTACTACGACGACACTAAACGCTACATCGAGGCTTCGAAGATATTGAGCGATGCCGACCGCCATCTGATCTATGAGGGCAATGCGCGCCACGTGTTCCCCCGACTCGACGCGCTACTGAAAGGAAGAGAACGATGACACAGCTGGGAATTGTCAAGCGCAACATCACCCGCGCCGACAAGGCTGCGGTAGAAAAACTCGGCCGCTTTGGTGTCGCCACCATCCACGAAGCCATGGGTCGCGTTGGTCTGATGAAGCCTACTATGCGCCCCATTTACAAGGGTGCACGCATGTGCGGAACCGCGGTGACGGTGCTGCTGCAGCCCGGCGATAACTGGATGATGCATGTGGCGGCCGAGCAGTTGCAGCCCGGTGATGTGGTGGTGGCTGCCTGCACCACCGACAACTTTGACGGCTTCTTTGGCGATCTGCTGGCCACCAGCTTTCAGGCGCGCGGTGCCAGGGGTCTCATCATCGATGGCGGCGTGCGCGATGTCGATGAGTTGGAGAAGATGGGCTTCCCCGTGTTCAGCCGCGCCATCCACGCCAAGGGCACCATCAAGGCGACGCTGGGCTCGGTCAACATTCCCGTCGTGTGTGCCGGTGCCTCCGTGAACCCGGGCGACGTGGTGGTGGCCGACACCGACGGTGTGGTGGTGGTGCCCGCCGCGATAGCGCAACAGGTGGCCGATGCGGCTGAAAAGCGCGAGGCCCTGGAGGGCGACAAGCGCGCCCAGTTCGCCGCCGGCGTGCTGGGGCTGGACATGTACAAGATGCGCGAACCGCTGGAGAAAGCGGGATTGCGCTACATCGATTGACAGGCATACCATGCAGTTCACCAAAACCCCGGGCTGGTTGGACTGGTACGCCCGCCCCAGCAAGCCGCACTTTCAACTCCCGGCGGGTGCCGTCGATGCGCACTGCCATGTGTTCGGCCCCGGCGCCGAATTTGCCTTTGCTCCGGAGCGCAAGTACACGCCGTGTGATGCGTCCAGGCACCAGTTGTTCGCCCTGCGTGACCATCTGGGGTTTGAGAAAAACGTCATCGTGCAGGCTACCTGCCATGGTGCCGACAACCGGGCCCTGATCGATGCGCTCAAGAGCAGCAATGGCAAGGCACGCGGCGTGGTCACGGTCAGACGCAGCGTGACCGATGTTGAACTGCAGGACATGCACGATGCCGGTGTGCGCGGCGTACGTTTCAACTTCGTCAAGCGCCTGGTGGACTTTACGCCCAAGGACGAGTTGCTCGAAATTGCCGGTCGCATTGCCCAATGGGGCTGGCACGCGGTGATCTATTTCGAGGCGGTGGACCTGCCGGAGTTGTGGGACTTCTTTACCGCCTTGCCGACCACGGTGGTGGTGGACCACATGGGTCGCCCCGATGTGTCGCTGCCGGTGAATGGACCGCAGTTCGCCTTGTTCCTGAAGTTCATGCGCGAGCACGGCAATGTGTGGAGCAAGGTGTCCTGCCCGGAGCGCCTGAGCGTGACCGGTCCCAAGGCGTTGAATGGTGAGCAGAACGCTTATCAGGACGTGATTCCCTTTGCCAAGGCGATCGTGCAGGAGTTCCCGGACCGCGTGTTGTGGGGCACCGACTGGCCTCACCCCAATCTGAAAGACCATATGCCAGACGATGGTCTGCTGGTCGACTTCATTCCCCACATTGCCCCCACGCTGGAGCTGCAGCGCAAACTGCTGGTGGATAACCCTCTTCGCTTGTATTGGAATGACCATGTCCCTGGATAAACCCTATAAAGACATTCCCGGCACGCTGATTTTTGATGCCGAGCAAGCTCGCCGGGGTTACCACCTCAACCAGTTCTGCATGTCGCTGATGCAGGCGGGCAATCGCGCGCGTTTCAAGGTGAATCAGCGCGGCTATCTGGACGAGTGGCCGATGTCGGAGGAGCAAAAGCAGGCGGTGCTGGACATGGATCTGAACCGTGCCATGGCGCTGGGCGGCAACATCTAC
>CAIPGC010000148.1 GCA_903864505.1 uncultured beta proteobacterium
CGTATTTGGCGGTAGTCGCATGGTCGTCCTGGCTGCTTTTATAAAAAAGGTTCTCGGGCCGGGGATCCAATCCGTCATGAATGCTTAACGAAACAAAACGCCTTCCCGCAGTGCCAAGAAGGTCCTGCATCAGCGCGGGCATTCGGAACGGACTAAGCACGTAGCCGTATGGGGCAGCCTCCCCCTTCCGTACGACGGGCATGAACATGATGAATGCCGGCACCGGGTTGCTAAGCTCGTCGATTTTGAGCGTCGTTCGATGCGTGATCATCGGTTCACCGGCATCGCTGGCGCGCTGCATGGTCTCCCGGCGGTCAGCATCCTGCCACATGTCATAGCCAAGCGCCTTGATGTTTGTCCCCGCGTAGGGTTCAGCGAACACATTGACGACATATTCCTGACGTTGCCCCAGAGGGCGAATCGCGAAGTCGCTGATGCCACTGTCGTGCACCTCGCGTACCAACGCAGATAGGTCAGCGCTACCAACCCGTCGCGCAAAGGCAACTGCCTGGATGGCCGGATAGCCTCGATCGAGCTTGAGTTCGGTAATATAGGTTCGCCAGTCCTCGCGCGTCACCTTGTCAGCCGTAGAAAATAGGGCTGCCGCCGCGCGCAGGGTCTGCGCATAGCCGGCGATACGTGCGATCAGGTCAACTCGAACTTGATTTACTTCGGCGTCAAATTCAAGGCGTAGCTGGCGCTCCCTGGTCTGCAGGGAATCGAACCAGACAACACTCGTCAGGGTCACTGCGCAGACCAGCGCCAACCAAGCTGGCCAAAGATTGGACCAGTGATTGGAAACGAACGTGCCCTTCAACCGCATGAGTCTTAGTATAGGTCTCTCGATAAGCACTGGTTAGCGTGCAAACCCCAGCCCGCATTGGCCTAACCCTGGTCATTGGTGCTCGCAATCGATGCCACAAAGCCTACCGCGAATTCAGAGATGATGCCGGGGTTTGAAGCAACCGGTCTCCTTGATTGTTTGGCTCAACCCACTTATAACTCGCGACGAAGGGACCGGCATATATGCTACCCAGTAAACCAACAAACACAATGGCTGAAAAACAACCCGCCCTCCCCCACATCAAGGTGCTTGACCTCTCCCGAGTGCTGGCCGGGCCCTGGTGTACCCAGATGCTGGCCGACCTGGGTGCCGATGTGATCAAGGTCGAGCGTCCCGGCGAGGGCGATGACACGCGCCACTGGGGGCCGCCCTTTTTCAAGGACGCGCAGGGCCAGGACACGACGCAGGCCACCTACTTCGCCGCCTGCAACCGCAACAAGCGTTCCATCACGATTGACATGGCGCACCCCGATGGGCAGGCACTGATTCGGCAGATGGCGCTGCAAAGCGACATCCTGGTGGAGAACTTCAAGGTGGGCGGGCTGGAAAAGTACGGGCTCGATTACGAGAGCCTCAAGGCACACAACCCGCGTCTCATTTATTGCTCGGTGACCGGTTTTGGGCAGGAGGGCCCTTACGCCGAGCGCGCCGGCTACGATCTGATGGTGCAGGCCCTGACCGGCATGATGAGCATCACCGGGCGCGCCGATGGCACACCGGGGGGCGGGCCGCAGCGGGTGGGGGTTGCGGTGATTGATGTCGTCACCGGGGTCTATGCCAGCAGCGCCATTCTGGCGGCGCTGGAAGTGCGCCACCGTACCGGCGTGGGCCAGCGCATCGACATGGCGCTGCTGGACGTGGGCATGGCGATTTTGGCCAACCAGGCGGCCGGTTATCTCAACACCGGTTCGGTTCCGCAGCGCCAGGGCAACAGCCACCCCAGTCTGGTGCCGTACCAGGACTTTCCCACGGCGGATGGGTCGATGCTGCTGGCGATTGGAAACGACGGGCAGTTTGCAAGATTTTGCCTGGCGGCGGGGCATCCCGAATGGGCGCAGGACGCACGCTACACCAGCAATACCTTGCGGGTGCACAACCGCGACACGCTGGTGCCCGCGCTGGCCGAGGTGACCCGCGAACGCACCACCGCGGCCTGGACTGCGCTGCTGCAAGACAAGGCGGTGCCGTGCGGACCGATCAACGACCTCGCCCAGGCCTTTGCCGATCCCCAGGTCATTGCCCGCGGCTTATTAATAAAACAGCCTGTAGCGCCCGCAGACAATGCGCAGGCAGCTCCTGAATTTATAGCGAGCGTAGCCAGCCCCTTGCGACTGGTAAACACCCCTGCAATGCTGCGCCGTGCGCCGCCCGCGCTTGGCCAGCATACGGACGAAGTGCTTGCTGAACTGGGGCTGGGGGAAGGTCGGATTGCCGAGTTGCGCGCCCGGGGTGTCGTCTAGCACCAGTTTGGAGTGTTCCTCTGCTATCCTGCCAGTTTGGCACGCGCGCGTGCCTGACTAAAAACACAATCGCATGAAGTCATTGGCCAACCCGGTACGCCTCTTCGGTGAGATTGTTCTTGCCATTGCTGCGTCGGAACTGGTGGTGATGACGGTCCTGCCGCTGGTGGCGCCCGGACTGAGTGGCGTGTGGCAGTCGTTGCTCGACGTGCTGCTGCTGGGGCTATTGTGTGGCCCGGTGGTGTACTGGCGCTGCATATCGGCCTTTCTGCGGCCCGCGCCTTTGGGTGGTCGCAGCGAAAGCAAGGCGCTTGGCCTGGGCGCGGCCTTCGGCATGACGGCGGTGGCCCAGCTTCTGGGACTGATCATCACTGCATCGGGCGTGACATGGCAAAAGAGCGCCATCGACGCGACGGCGAATAGCCGGTTCGAAAGCGGCGCAGAGCGCATCAAGATCGAGGTGCAACGGCGCCTGAACCTTCCACTGTACGGTTTGCGTGGTGCGCGAGGTACCTATGCCACCAGCGGGCAGTTCACCCGCCAGGGGTTTCGCGAATACGTTGACTCCCGTGACAACGATGCCGAGTTTCCGGGGATTCGCGGCTTTGGTTTCATTGAGCGTGTGAGGCGCGACGATCTGCCTGCTTTCCTTGCAAGAGAAAGAGCCGATGGCGTGCCGGGCTTTGACGTGCACACCAGTGGCGACGCATCCGATCTGTACATCGTCAAATACATCGAGCCTCTGTCGACTAACCTGGCGGCGTGGGGTTACGACTTGGGGCAGGACGCCGCGCGTCGGGAAGTCGTTGAACGCGCTGCGTCCACGGGTCAAGCTGCACTATCGAGCCACATCAACTTACAGCAGGATGAAAAAAATGGGTCGGGCTTCCTGTACGTGCTGCCGGTGTACCGTCGCGGTGCCGATCCGGTGACACCCGCGCAACATCTTGCAGCGCTGGCCGGTCTGTTGTACACCCCGATAGTGGTCAACGAGATGATGCAGGGGGTGAGCCAGGCGGCAGAAGGGTTGCTCGACTTCGAGTTGTTCGATTCCGAAATCATGCAGGACAAGACCCTGATCTTTGACGCGGATCACCATCTCGACGGTGTCGTCGGTACGATTGCGGACAACGATTTTGCTGGCCGCCTGTTCCAGTCGACCAGCAAAATTGTGGTGGGTGGACGCACCATTACCCTGCGCGTCAGCAGCACGCCCGCGTTTGAGGGAAATATTGATCACTCCAACCTGATGTTCGTTGGTGCCGGTGGCGTTCTGGTCAGTTTCCTGGGGGCCCTGGCGGTGTGGCTGTTGGCAGTGGGCCGCTTGCGCGCGCAGCGGCGGGCCCAGCACATGACCGCCGATCTGGACCGCCTTGCGCGGGTGGCCCAGCACACCACCAACGCAGTCACGATAGCCGACCCTCAGATGCGCATTACCTGGGTCAATGAAGGCTTCACCGATATCTCGGGCTACACCCTGGAAGAGGCGCTCGGTCGCACGCCGGGGGACTTGCTTGGCAGCGGGAAATCGGACCCCGCGGCCATCGAGACGCTCAGGCGTTCGATCAAGGAAGGCACCGCATGTCGCGTCGATGTGATCAACCGGGCCAAGAACGGGCGCGAGTACTGGATCGACACCGAGGTTCAGCCAACACGGGATGCGAACGGCGTTGTTACGGGGTTCATCGAAATCGGCACCGACATCACCACCCAGAAGCAGACGCAGCAGCGGCTCGAAGCGGCGATGCGCGAGTCCGACACCCTGCTGACGACCTTGCACGTTCATGCCATTGTCTCAGTGGCGGACAGTCGTGGAAGGCTGATTGAAGTCAACGATGCTTTTTGTCAGATCAGCAAGTACAGCCGTGAAGAGCTGATCGGGCAGGACCACTCGATCGTGAACTCTGGCGTGCACACAGTTGAGTTCTGGACTGACATGTGGGGCGCGATCTCGCGCGGCTTGTCCTGGCGGGGCGACATCTGCAACCGTGCCAAGGACGGCTCGCTGTACTGGGTCGACAGCATGATTGCCGCCTTCGTTGGCGACGATGGTACGGTCGAGCGTTATGTCTCGATCCGGACCGACATCACCAAGAGCAAGGCCAACCAGCAGCACATGGTGGAAATGACCGACCGTCTGACCCTGGCCATCGAAGGGGGCAGCGACGGCTTGTGGGACTGCCCCGACGTAAGGTCCGATGCGCAGTGGTGGTCGCCGAGTTACTACACTCTCATCGGGTACACGCCGGAGGAATTACCTGCCAGCGGCAGCAACTTCCAGTCGTTGGTGCACCCGGACCATTTGTCGATCTGCAACCAGGCGTGGAGCAATGCGTTGGCCGCTGGTGCGGACTACGACGAAGAGCATTTACTTTTGACCAAGCACCGTGGCTACCGGTGGTTTCGCTCGCGCGCCAAGGTGTACCGCAATGCGCAAGGGGAACCGGTGCGTATTGCCGGTTCGGCCCAGGACATCCATGACCGCAAGTTGGCCGAGGCCGAAGTTCGCCGCGCTGACAAACTGCTGCGGGATTCGATTGAGGCGCTGGACGATGCCTTTGTACTCTACGATCCGCAGGACCGACTGGTAATCTGCAACCAGCGCTACAAGGACTTCTACCCCGCGAGTGCCGTGGTGATGGAGCCGGGAAATTCGTTCGAAGAAATCCTCCGCTACGGGTTGTCGCGGGGGCAATACCAGGCCGCGGTTGGTCGCGAGGAAGACTGGCTGGCCGAGCGCTTGCTGGCGCACAGTTTGCCACTTTCGCGGTCACAGCAGGTGCTTGCGGACGGCAAAGTGTTGCGCGTGGTGGAGCGACGCATGGAAGATGGGCACACGGTGGGTTTCCGCGTCGATGTAACCGATTTGGTGCGTGCCACGCACGTCGCGGAGGAAGCGTCGCGTTCCAAGAGCCAGTTTCTGGCCAACATGAGCCACGAGATTCGCACGCCGATGAACGCCATTCTGGGCATGCTCAAACTGCTGCAAAGCACCGAGCTGAGCGCCCGCCAGCTCGACTACGCGGCAAAGACAGAAGGGGCGGCCCGCTCGCTGCTGGGTTTGCTCAACGACATTCTGGACTTCTCCAAGGTCGAAGCCGGCAAGATGACGCTGGACCCGCGGCCGTTCCGGGTTGACCGCTTGATGCGCGACCTGTCGGTCATTCTTTCGGCCAACGTGGGTAACAAGGACATTGAGGTACTGTTCGATATCGATGCCGCCGTGCCCAAGGGGCTGGTCGGTGATGACATGCGCCTGCAACAGGTGCTGATCAATCTGGGCGGCAACGCGATCAAGTTCACCAGCCGGGGCGAGGTGGTGTTGCGCCTGCGGGTGATGGAGCAAACCGCGGACGATGTGCTACTGGAATTTGCCGTGCGCGACAGCGGTATCGGCATTGCCCCGGAGAACCAGGAGCGAATTTTCAGCGGGTTCTCGCAGGCCGAGGCCTCGACTACCCGCCGCTTTGGCGGCACCGGGCTGGGGCTGGCCATCTCGAGCCGTATGGTAAGTCTGCTCGGAGGCGACTTGCAACTGCACAGTGTGCTGGGTGAGGGCAGCACGTTCCATTTTCAGATGCGTTTTCCGGTTGCGGACGTGCCGTCCGAAAAGCCCGGAGCGCCACCGCTTGCCCAGGCCACGGGAATGCGTACGCTGGTGGTGGACGACAACGACCTGGCCCGCGAACTGCTGGCAGGCATGGCGCGCTCGCTCGGCTGGTCGGTCGATGTGGCCGCAGGCGGTGCCCAGGCGGTTGCCATGGTGCAGGCGGAGCAGGACCGTGGCCTACCCTACCAGGCCATTTTCATGGACTGGCAGATGCCCGATCTCGACGGCTGGCAGTCCACGCAGCGCATTCGCGCGGTAACGGCATCGGGTTCCAGCGCCCCACTGGTGCTGATGGTTACCGCCCATGGACGCGAAAACCTGTCTGAACGCACGGCGCAGGAGCAGGCCATGCTCAATGGGTTTTTGGTCAAACCGGTTACATCGTCGATGCTGTTTGACGCGGTGATGGATGCCAGTGCCGCCAGCGCGCTCGCTGCGCTTGGACACAACCCTGGCGCCCCCAAGGCCGCGGGCAAGGTGCAGCGGCTGCAGGGCATGCGCTTGCTGGTGGTGGAAGATAACAAGATCAACCAGATGGTGGCCAAGGGCCTGCTGGAGCAGGAAGGGGCCGATGTCTCGCTGGCCGAGAACGGCCAGCTGGGGGTGGAGGCGGTGGCCCATGCCGACCCCGGTTACGACATCGTGCTGATGGACGTGCAAATGCCCGTGATGGATGGCTACGAGGCCACCCGCGCCATTCGCAACCAGCTCGGACGGGTTGACTTGCCCATCGTCGCCATGACCGCCAACGCCATGGCATCGGACCGGGTGGCTTGTCTGGCGGCTGGCATGAACGACCACGTGGGCAAGCCGTTCGAACTGGACCATCTGGTGGCAATTCTGCGCAAGTACAGTGGTCGCTCCGACACACCGTCCATCCCGGCAAAAGCTGCCGCGGCCACGCCTGCACCAAGCGTGTGGCCGGTTGGCGACCTGGATGTGACCGGTGCACTGAGCCGCATGGGGGGCAATACCACCATGTTTGCAACCGTGCTGCAAACTTTTGCACAGGACATGGCGCGGGTACCTGCGCAACTGGCGAGCGTTCTGAGTGCGGCCCAGCTGCCGGAGGCGGTTCGTGCCATGCATACGCTCAAAGGTCTGGCGGCCACGGTGGGTGCGCGCCATCTGGCCCAGATCGCCCTGGGGTTGGAGGTGCGCCTGAAGCAAGGCGTGCCCCTGGATGAGCACGCCGAGATGGTGCAAACCCTGCAAGCGGCCGTGGATGCCACTGCGGCGGCCATGGCTCCGGTGTTGGCGCGTTATGCCAAGGCACCCGCACCGAAGGCGGGCCGACTGCCAGGCCCGGGCGATGCGACTCTGGTGCCCGATGTGCAGGCACTGCTGGCCATGCTCGAGCGGTCGGATATGTCCGCCCTGGAAGGGCATGCCCGTATTCGCTCCGTGCATGGTGAGGGCCTGGGGACTGATTGGGAGGCGCTGGATGCAGCGATGGCGGATCTGGACTTTGATTCCGCAGCGATGGTGTGCCGCCAATGGTTGGAGCAAAAAGCGCATGACGCAGATGCTGCGTGAGAAAATCCCGGAAAATATTTCAACTACGATGATTGGAGTTAGTGCAATGAGACAACGAGCGAGACGCCATTGGTTGGGCCTGGGACTGCTGGCTTTGACCAGTCTGGCGGGTCTGAAAACAGGGTATGCGCAGGACGCCGGGGTGTACCGCTTCTCGCCGGTTAATCAGTATGGGATCGAACTCACCGCGAGCTACTGGAACCCCATCATTGATTACGTCTCGGCCAAGAGCGGTGTGAAGCTGCAGCTCAAGATTGGGCGGACCTCGGCCGACACCACCGCCTATGTGCTGGCCAATGAAGTGGAGTTCGTGTTCTCCAACCACCTGTTCAGTCCTGAGCGCGATCACCTGGGCTGGAAGGTGTTTGGCCGGCGCCAGACTCCGCCCCTGCACAGTCAGATCGTGACGCTGGCCGACTCCTCCGTTCAAAAACTGGAGCAGCTTGCCAACCTTCCGGTGGGCTTCCCCGGGCCGGAGGCGCTGGTAGCCTACAAGTTCTCGTATGCGCAACTGCTCAGCCGCAACATCCCGGTACAGGTCGTGTTTGGCGGCAATATGGACGGGGCCTTTGCCCAGCTCGCCAGCGGCAAGGTCAAGGCCGTTGGCGCGAACTCCCAGTTGACGGAAGGTTGGTCCAAGCGCGAGAACAAACCGGTTCGCGTGCTGTGGCAATCCGAACCCCTGCACGATCTGGCGCTGATGGCTGCAAAGAAGGTGCCGGACAAGGATTTGCAGGCAGTAACCATGGCGTTCATCGAAATGCCCAAGGACCCGCTAGGGCAAAAGATTTTGGCCAGCGCGGCCGAGCTGGTCAAGCTGCCCGCCGGCACCATCTTCATCGCTTCCAACGGATCCGAGTACAGCGCCTACCGCAGCTTCTACCAAACGGCTCCAGCCAATCTGAAGTAACCCGCTCCACCGCGACGTGACCAACGCCATGAACAAACTCGGCAATTGGATCGGGCACCTGTTGCCGGACTCCCTGATCAACCGGATGTTTGCGCTGTACAGCGTCAC
>CAIPGC010000149.1 GCA_903864505.1 uncultured beta proteobacterium
ATCATCTGGCTTCTTTTGATCGCTACCGGCTATGCGACCGGCGCTGATAAGTCGCCGCCCACCTGGGTGATCGTTCTGTGTTATGCGTCCATCGGAGCCGGGACCATGTTTGGTGGCTGGAGGATCGTGAAGACCATGGGGCAGCGCATTACCAAGCTCAAGCCAGTGGGCGGATTTTGTGCGGAAACGGGTGGTGCAATAACCTTGTTTCTGGCTACGGCGATGGGGGTTCCGGTGTCAACCACCCACACCATCACAGGGGCTATTGTGGGAGTCGGATCAACCCAGCGTGCAAGCGCTGTTCGCTGGGGCGTTGCCGGTAATATTGTGTGGGCGTGGATTTTTACGATTCCCGCCAGCGCCTTTGTGGCTGCAAGCGCCTATTGGTTTAGTCTGCAGATCTTTTAGGCCTGTTCGATTACGTAGCCGCGGGGTTGCTGGAACTGCCCATGCCGAGCGATTTTTCCATGAGAACCACGTCCAGCCATCGGTTGAACTTCCAGCCACAGTTGGCGAGCGTTCCGACGTGACTAAATCCGCAGCTGTGGTGCACGCCGACTGAGCCCGCGTTGGCAGAGTCACCAATCACGGCTATCAGCTTGCGTACCCCTGCGCGCTCGGCCTGGGCCATCAATTCGGACAACAGCATTCGCCCCAGGCCGCGCGCGTGGGTATGTGGCTCCAGGTAAATCGAGTCCTCGGCAGAGAAGCGGTAGGCGGGTCGGGGCTTGAACCAGTTGCAGTAGGCGAAACCCACCACTTTTGCGCCATCTTCCATGACCAGATAGGGAAGATTCTTCGAAATCACATCGTCTCTTCGTGCAGACATGTCGTGTTCGGAAGGTGGCGTAACCTCAAAAGTCCCGGTGCCATGCAATACATGGTGGCTGTAAATGGCCGTGATTGGCGTGATGTCCAGGGGCGTACTAGTGCGAATTTTGATCATGTATTTCGAAAACGTTATAATAGAAGGCTGTTCAAAGTGTCACTGGCCGGGTGGTCAGTTGCGTGTCTCAAGCTTTGAATTACATGGTTGAAGAATATTTCTACCACCCAAAGGATAAATCATGGTCGTCATTCGACTCGCCCGTGGCGGAGCAAAAGCTCGCCCGTTCTTCAATATTGTTGTTTCTGACAAGCGTGCACGTCGCGATGGTCGATTCATTGAGCGCATCGGTTTTTACAATCCGATTGCAACTGCCAATGAAGAAAGCATTCGAATTGCCCAAGACCGTCTTACCTACTGGCAGGGCGTGGGCGCGCAGGCTTCTCCCACGGTAGAGCGTCTGATTCAGCAAGCCGCCAAAAAAGCGGCGGCCTAAGAGAGCGGCAACGATGAACTGCTGCCTGCAGTTCACAGCGCACCGCACCCTGCCTCAAGCTTATGTTGAGCCGACTCGAACCGGCTGAATTGCCGCAAGATGCGATCGAAGTCGGACGGGTCGCAGACGCTTGGGGCATCAAAGGCTGGTTCAAAGTATTGCCTTACAGCGCCCAACCCGAGGCGCTTTTTTCATCCAAACGATGGTTTTTGCTTCCAACCGAGGTGGGTGTCAAAACGTTCTCTGGTGTCATGAAACTTGCCATCAAGGAGGCCAAGGAACACTCAGACTCTGTTGTGGCATGTGCGCATGATGTACTGGACCGCTCTGACGCGGAGGCATTGCGGGGCGCACGCATCTTCATTTCTCGCTCCAGTTTTCCGACCGCTGCCAGCGATGAATACTATTGGGTCGATCTGATTGGCCTGGCGGTCGTGAATCGCCAAAATGAGCGACTGGGAGTGGTTAGGGAGTTGTTGGCGACGGGCGCGCAAACAGTGCTGGTGCTGGAATACATGCTGGATGGGACGGTCCACGACCGCATGATCCCTTTTGTATCGGCGTACATTGACGATGTCGACTTGGCTTCGCGTCACATTCGGGTAGATTGGCAAGCCGACTATTGAGGGCGGATGGACATGCGTTTTGATGTGGTCACCCTGTTTGCTGAATTGTTTTCGCCCTTTATTCGCGCGGGTGTTACCCGGCGTGCGTTTGAGTCCGCATTGGTTGATGTCCACTTCTCCAATCCAAGAGATTTCACCACCGGCAACTACCGGCGTGTTGACGATCGTCCGTTTGGAGGAGGACCGGGAATGGTCATGATGGCGGAACCCTTGGCCAAAGCGGTGGCACATATTCGTGCAATGCGCAACGACAATGCACCTGTCATACTTTTTTCACCGATTGGCAAGCGTCTGGACCATTCTGCAGTTCGGCATTGGGCAGGGAGTTCCGGTGCGATTCTGATCTGTGGCCGGTATGAAGGGCTGGACCAGCGCTTCATAGACACCCACGTCGATATCCAGATCAGCCTGGGTGACTTTGTGCTGTCGGGTGGTGAAATTCCTGCGATGGCGTTTCTCGACGCAGTGGCGAGGTTGCAACCCGGTGTGTTGAGCGACTCCGATAGTTACCGGTTTGACAGCTTCAATGAGGGTTTGGGCGGCCTGTTGGATTGTCCCCACTTTACCCGGCCTGAAGTGTGGGAAGGGCGCGCCGTGCCTGCGGTGTTGATGTCGGGTAACCATGGGCAGATAGGGCGTTGGCGGCGCAACCAGAGTCTGAGCTTGACCGCCGATCACAGACCCGATTTGCTTGCCACTGCCGGAGCAACCGGACTCTCAGACGCTGACGGCCAGAACGCTTTGACCGGAAAGATTTGAACTTGCTATAATGCAAGACCAACTGATCCTCTATACGGCTCATGGGCAGACCGCTCCATTGGCGCCAGTTCCGGTGCCTGCGCGTACAAGATCAACAAAGGAAATCATGAACCTGATACAAACTCTTGAGCAAGAGGAAATTGCTCGTCTTGGGAAAACCATCCCTGATTTCGCACCAGGCGACACCGTTATCGTGAGCGTGAATGTGGTTGAAGGAACCCGTAAGCGCGTCCAGGCCTATGAGGGTGTGGTGATTGCCAAGCGCAACCGTGGACTTAACAGCGGCTTTATTGTGCGCAAGATTTCCAGCGGTGAAGGTGTCGAGCGTACCTTCCAGACTTATAGCCCGCTGATCGCCGGCATTGAAGTCAAGCGTCGTGGCGATGTGCGTCGTGCCAAACTGTACTACTTGCGCGATCGCAGCGGCAAGTCGGCTCGTATTAAGGAAAAGCTGCCCGCCAAGAAGACCGCCACGGCGTAGTCTTGTAGCTCTTTACCGGAAAGCCGCTTCTGCGAAAGCACGAGGCGGTTTTTTTGTTTCGATGACCGCTGTTCCTTTGTTCAATCCCCGTCAGGTCCCTGTGATTGGGGTGGATGCGCACCTGCCGAAGCTCGAATTGAGTGTTTTGCAGTCAGACGCTTTGGCTAAAAGGTTTGCATGCAGTAATGAGTGGAAGCCCGAACTGTTATCGGAGGCACGCTTTTCCGACCGTGAACCTGTTCACGCCTCCGTGCTGATCCCGCTGATCGTGCGCGACCAACTCACTGTGTTGCTCACACAGCGCACGCAGCACCTTTCAAGTCATTCTGGGCAAATAGCTTTTCCAGGTGGCAAGGCTGATCCGCAGGACCGTGATCCCGTTGCCACAGCGCTACGCGAAGCGCAGGAGGAGATCGGACTCGACAGCGATTTTGTTCAAGTTCTTGGCACCTTGCCGATTTACACCACCGGCAGCGCATTTCTGGTGACACCGGTAGTTGCCTTGGTTCGGCCTGGCTTCAAGATTACGCCCAGCGCGTATGAGGTTGCGGATGTTTTCGAAGTGCCATTGGCCCATTTTATGGACCCGGCAAACCATCGACGCCATGCAGTGGATTGGCAAGGGCAGCGACGGGAGTGGCTGTCAATGCCGTACCAGGAGGGTGAGGTGGAGCGTTTCGTCTGGGGCGCTACCGCAGGCATGCTGCGCAACCTGTACCGGTTCTTGTTGAACCATTAGGCCAATAGCAAGTGGGTCGATCCATGCAGCGTGCGCGTTCGGCAATGAGGGTCGCTATGATTGCCCTATGAGTTTTGTCGCCATTTTGTTCGCGCTGCTGTTGGAGCAGGCGCGCCCACTGCCGCAGTTGAATCCGGTCCACAACAGTGCGCGCAACTGGGTGCGCTGGGTGATCCGCAATTTTGATGCCGGTCAGTCTCTGCACGGTTGGTTGGCGTGGGGGCTTGCCGTAGGCGTACCGGGCGTGCTGGTCTTTGTCGTGCATTGGTCTCTGGTTTGGTCGCTCGGGTGGGTAGCGGCGGTGGTCTGGAATATCGCGATTTTGTATTCCACCCTGGGATTTCGTCAATTTAGTCACCATTACACGGAAATACGCGATGCCCTGAGCGTTGGTAACGAAGTGCTGGCCCGCCAGCGGCTTGCGCGTTGGATGCGCATCGATGCCAGCGAATTGCCTCGAAGCGAAATTGTTCGTCATGTCATTGAATACTCGGTGCTGAGTGCGCATCGCCATGTATTCGGTGTATTTGCGTGGTATTCATTGCTGGCAGCATTGGGCATGGGGCCGGTTGGTGCCGTTGTCTATCGGATGGGCGAATACGTTGATCGGTACGTGCGCAGGCCAACCAAGCCCTCGAACACTCCGGTGAGCGACGCATTGCAGGGCAAGGCTCGCAGCGCCTGGATGGCAATGGACTGGGTTCCTGCGCGTATTACTGCCCTGGGTTTTGCCTTTGTGGGCAGCTTTGAGGAAGCAGTTGATAGTTGGCGCCAGCACGAAGCGCACTTCCCCGGGGATAACGACGGTGTGATACTGGCCGCAACGGCCGGTGCGGTCAATGTCAAACTCGGTCCGCAGGAGCATCTTGGATCCGGGCAGTCCCCGCAGCCGGCGCATCTGCGCGCGGTGGTGGGTCTGTTGTGGCGTTCGGTTGTAATGTGGATGGTATTCTTGGCGCTGCTGTCTCTTGCACGGCTCTTGGGGTGAGCTTTCTCAGTAACGGCTTGCGGAAAGTTCGGCAAACAGGGTGCTATATATTTTGTAACGTTCTACGCTTATTTGACGAGGTTCTGAAGCACTATTGAGCGCAAAAATTACTCCGCAACCAGGTTCGTGCAGGTGAGTACAGTTATAGAACTTGCACTCTGTCGCAACTTTTCCGATGTCGGGCATCAAGCCCGCGAGGTGCATGGGATCGATGTGGTGGAGTCCAAATTCCTGAAATCCGGGTGAGTCGATGACGGCGGTAGTTTTGTCGGCATTGACCCAATACAAGGTTGTGCTCGTAGTCGTGTGTTTGCCAGAGTTTAGTGCGGTGGAGATGGTATTGGTCAGTACCTGCGCATCGGGAATCAAGTGGTTGATCAGCGTGCTCTTACCCGCACCGGATGGGCCAAGGATCAAGGTCGTTTTTCCTTCGAGCAGAGGTTCCAGCAAATGAGTATCGGTGTCGAGCAAAGCAGTACGCGGCTTCAGCGCAAGCGGCAGCACCGTATAGCCCATGTTTCGGTACGCCGACAGACGTTGCCAGGCACGCTCGAACGCAATGGTCAGGTCTCGCTTGTTCAGGGCAATGATGGGTTGAATGCGCTGCGCCTGTGCTGCAATCAATGCGCGTGCCAGTTGGCTCTCTGAAAACTCGGGTTCGGCCGCGATCAGTATGAGCACCTGATCCAGATTCGCCGCAAACGACTTTGTTCGAATTTCATCCTGCCGATAAAACAGATTGCTACGCGACTCCACGCGCTCGATGGTTCCTTCGTCCTGACTTGCCTGCCAAAGAACACGATCTCCGACCACTGCCTGGCTCTTTTTTCCGCGCGGATGGCAAATGATGCGGCGTCCGTCCTTGGTCTCCACCCAGAAATGTCGACCATGCCCTGCAATGACAAGCCCGTTTTGGAGTGTCGGAGCAGTCAATTTGAGGCTCCAGTCGCTAGCAGCCGCCCCAGGCGTTCCGTTGCGGGCGGGTGGGAGTAATAAAACTTGACGAATACCGGGTCGGGCGTCAGCGTCGATGCATTGTCCTCGTACAGCTTAAGCAGCGCACTGGCCAGGTCGGTAGCACTGGTTTGGTCCGCGGCGTAGGCATCTGCCTCAAACTCGTGCTTGCGCGACATCTGCGCGAAGAGTGGACCAAGAAAAGTACCGGCAAGAGGCAAGATCAGCATAAAGAGCAGCAAGGCCAGGGCATCGTTACTTCCGACCCTATTGGGTGAAACCCCCAACCCGGTAAAGAAGGCCATCTGCTGGCTCAGCCAACCCAGTGCAAAGAAGCCGATCAGGCTGATGGAAAACATGGAGACAACACGTTTGATGATGTGCCTTCGTTTGAAATGCCCCAGTTCATGGGCAAGCACTGCATCCACCTCAGGCGGACTCAGCTGCGTCAGCAGTGTGTCGTAGAAAACTACGCGCTTGGAGGCTCCAAACCCGGTGAAATAGGCGTTTGCGTGCGCACTTCGCTTGCTGCCATCCATTACGAAGAAACCGCTGGAAGTGAAACCGCTGCGGGTCATGAGTTGGGATACCCGATCTTTGACGACAGGATCCTCGAGTGGCTGGAATTTGTTGAAAAGAGGCGCGATCCACGTGGGGTAGACGAGCAGCGCAGTAACATTGAACACCATCCAGAGGCACCAGGTCCACAACCACCAAAGGGTACCCGTTGCGCCCATCATCCATAAGGCCAGGCTCAGTAATGGCACACCAATGATCAGGGCCAGAGCCATTGATCTCACAAAATCCTGCACCCACAGGGCGAGGCTAGTCTTGTTGAAACCAAAATGCTGCTCAATCACAAAGGTCTGGTACAACGTGAATGGCAAGTCCAACATCCCACTGATCGCTACGAAAGCGACCATCAGCGCCACTTGCTGCGTTAGTCCAGCTGCCAGCCAACTCAACAGGAACTGGTTCAATGCGGACAACCCGCCAAACAGGGTCCAGCCCAACGCCACGACGACACTAAACCCCAGTTCAATCAGTCCAAAACGTGCTTTGGCCAGAGTGTAGTCGGCAGCCCGGCGGTGGGCGGTTGCGCTAATCTTTCCCGCAAACGCCAAAGGAACCGACGAGCGATGTCGGGCAACATGCCGAACTTGACGCGATGCTAACCAAAATTGAAGCAAAACACTGGCAGACAAGGTGAGCGCAAAAGCCAGCGAAACGATGGAGGAAGCCGTACCGTCGAAAAATGTGTCTGTCATGGCGCGTGAGTTTAGGTCATCGGCGACAATCGACGCCATGGCCAAGCAGAACACCCCGTTAGCTAAATCCGACAAGAACCTGGTCTGGCTGGACTGCGAGATGACCGGATTGAACCCGGAAGTTGACAGGATCATTGAAATTGCCGTCATTGTGACCAGCCCCGATCTGGACCAGCGCATTGAAGGGCCGGTGTTGGTCATACACCAAAGTGATGCACAACTGGACCAGATGGATGCCTGGAACAAGGGAACCCATGGCAAGAGCGGCTTGATTGACAAGGTCAAAGCCTCTGTAACCACAGAGGCGCAGGCGCAGGACCAACTGATCGCCTTTCTGAGCAGTTACGTGCCAGCCAGTGGTTCCCCGATGTGCGGCAACTCCATTGGCCAGGACAGAAGGTTTCTGGTCAAGTACATGCCCAAGCTGGAGACATTCTTCCATTACCGCAATCTGGATGTAAGTACGCTCAAAGAGTTGGCCAAGCGATGGAAACCCGCGGTGCATGCATCGTTCAAGAAGAAGCAAAACCACACTGCTCTTGCCGATGTGCATGAGTCTATTGACGAACTCGTGCACTACCGTACCCACTTTCTCAGGCTGGATTGACGTACACCCATTGCCGCTGATTAGGTAGAAACCCGAATCCATGCGATAATCCAAGGCTGCGCAGCAAACAGGTGCGCACTTTGTACATCTCCCTTCATTCACCGGACCCGCAGATTTGGGTCCCAAGCGCTGAACTCCATCGGAGTCGGAGCAGGTTCCGTTTGATGGTTGATGTTTTTTAACCATTGACGGAGCAGCCGCACACCCTGCGGCGCTCGCGTGTGAGTAAAACTATGACTGACGCCCTTAGCGCGACAGGCGACTTTGCGCCTGCCGAATCTTTTTCAATTGTTGATAACGCCGTGTCGAATCCGGTGGTGGTTGATCCCACCTCCATTCCCGACGTTGCCGAAATCCCAGCAGTGCCTAACGGCTTTATCACCATGGGTCTGGCACCCGAGTTGATCCATGCGGTGAAGGACTTGGGGTATACCCAGCCCACCATCGTGCAGCAAAAAACCATTCCGCTGGCACTGCCGGGCGAGGCCACCGCTGAGAAGGCTGCGCGCTACATTGATCTGATGGTGTCGAGCCAGACCGGTAGCGGCAAAACAGCAGCATTCTTGCTGCCTGTGTTGCATACGCTGCTCAAGCAGCAAGCTGCGGTGGAAGCGCAGGAGCGCGACGAGTACGATCGTGCAGTGGCTGAGGCCGCGGCCAAGGGCGAGGCCCCTCCCAAACGCGCCAAGCGCAAAGATCCCACCAACCCGCGTAATTTCAAGGCGGCGGCTCCCGGAGCATTGGTGGTTTGCCCCACACGAGAACTGGCCCAGCAGGTGGCGCACGATGCCATTGATCTGGTGCAGCATTGCCGCGGCCTGCGCATTGCCAACATTGTGGGGGGCATGCCCTACCAGTTGCAGATTGCAAAGCTGCAAAACGCCAATCTGGTGGTTGCCACACCGGGACGTTTGCTGGACCTGCAGCGCTCCATGCAGATCAAGCTCGACCAGGTCCAGTTTCTGGTTGTAGACGAAGCCGACCGCATGCTCGACCTGGGCTTCTCGGACGATCTGGCCGAGATCAATCAGCTCACCATCGACCGCAATCAGACCATGATGTTTAGCGCGACCTTCGCGCCGCGCATACAGCAACTCGCTGCCCGCGTAATGCGCGAGCCCCAGCGTGTGACGATCGACAACCCGCAGGAAAAGCACGTCAACATCAAACAGGTGTTGTTCTGGGCAGATAACGCCCACCACAAGCGCAAGTTGCTGGACCACTGGCTGCGCGATACCACCATCAATCAGGCGATCGTCTTTGCTAGCACCCAAATTGAGTGCGACGGCTTGGCAGGTGACCTGCAACAAGCCGGCTTCGACGCTGTTGCACTGCACGGCGCCTTGAGCCAGGGTTTGCGCAACCGCCGTTTGATGGCACTGCGCCAAGGCCAGGTGCAAATTCTGGTTGCTACCGATGTTGCAGCGCGTGGCCTTGACGTGCCAACTATCACCCACGTTTTTAATTATGGTTTGCCAATGAAGGCTGAGGACTACACCCACCGCATCGGACGTACCGGCCGTGCAGGTCGTGACGGGCTGGCTGTAACATTCGCAGAAATTCGGGATCGCCGCAAGATATTTGATATCGAAGCCTACACACGTCAGCATTTCCAGTCCGAGACCATCCCAGGGCTGGAGCCGCAACAGCGTTTCCCAGAAGCGCGTCCGGGCACAGGCGCGAGCTTCGGCGGCCGTGGTAACCATGTGGCCGATCGCCGTCCCCGCGAGCGCTCGTTTGGTGGACCTCGCGAAGGCGGCTTCGGTGGTCGCCCGCAAGCTCCAAACCGCGACTTCGGGAACAGCTCGCGCGACTTCAGTGGGCCCGCCCGCGAAGCCTTCAGCTACGAGCGCAAGGGTGGTTTTAACGACCGCTTCGCAGGCCGGGGCGATGCTCCACCCGCGCCTCGCGGTGATTTTGGCGCACCGCGTGGTGAATTCGCACCACGCAAACCGGCATTTGGCAAGCCAGCGGGTTTTGCCAAAGCAGGCAATGGCGGCAAGGTATTCGTTCCTCGCGACACGGCCAAACGCCCGGCCAAGCCGGCACGTTAAGCCTCAGGTCATGCCATTGCGCCGGGCCAGTTCCACAAACAGCCCGGCATGGTCCAGATCCGACAGCCCATGCGCAATACCCTGCGCATAAAGCTGTTCAAACAGGGTGGTAATGGGTGCCTCAAACTCAAGCTCCTTGGCAGTAGCCAGGGCGTTGCGCAGATCCTTGAGCTGAACCGACATGCGCCCACGCGGCGCGAAATCACGCTCCACCATGCGCTGTCCATGGACCTGCAAAATGCGGCTGTCGGCAAATCCACCTGTAATAGCTTCCTTGACTTTGGCGGCATCAGCGCCGCCCTTTTCACACAAGAGTAGTGCTTCAGCGACGGCACCAATGGTGATTCCGACGATCATCTGGTTGGCCAGCTTGGCGAGTTGTCCGGCTCCCGTAGGTCCGACATGGGTCGCGCGGCCGAAGCAATCTAGAATCGGCAATGCACGCGCAAAGGTGTCAGGTTCCCCTCCCGCCATGATGGCCAGCGTGCCATTCTCTGCGCCCAGCGTTCCACCGGAAACGGGCGCATCGAGGTAGTCGATTCCCAGCAGGCGCAGGCGTGCGGCGTGGTCGCGTGCCTGGGCTGGCTTGATCGAAGACATGTCTACCATCAACGTGCTGGAGGCGATGGCCATTGCGGCGGACCGATCAAACAGAACGTGTTCGACCACTGAACCGCTTTCAAGCATGGTAATGACCACATCGCAACCTGTGACCGCCTCGGCAGCAAGCGCATGAACGAACGCACCCGATGTGGCCAGCCGTTGCGCCTTTTCGGGCGTGCGGTTCCACGCATGCAATTCATGTCCTGCCGCGCACAGCCGCTGCCCCATGGGGTAACCCATCAAGCCAATACCAAGTAGTGCCACTTTCATGATTCGTCGGGTTCAGAGCGCATGACTGCGTGTGTAGTTTGACGCGCAAATATCACATGAGCAGGTGTTCACCGGCATTGTCTCCACCCAGCGTGACGTAGTTCACTTTGCGAATGTCCATCAGTTTCTTGCCGCCGGAGTAGCTGATCGAGCTTTGTACATCCTGTTCCATCTCGATCAGAGTACCAGCCAGGTTGCCTTTGATGGGTTCCAGGATGCGTTTGCCTTCGACGTGCTTGTACTCGCCCTTGTTGAAGTCGCTGGCCGACCCGTAGTATTCCTTGAACAGTTTCCCGTCCACTTCAACGGTCTGCCCCGGGCTCTCCTGATGGCCTGCAAACAGCGAACCAATCATGACCATGGTGGCCCCAAAACGCACGCTCTTGGCAATATCGCCATGGTCGCGGATGCCACCGTCGGCAATGATGGGCTTGGTTGCCACCCGTGCACACCATTTGACGGCACTGAGCTGCCATCCACCGGTGCCAAATCCGGTTTTGAGTTTGGTGATGCAGACCTTGCCGGGGCCAATCCCGACTTTGGTGGCATCGGCGCCCCAGTTTTCCAGGTCGATCACCGCTTCTGGCGTAGCTACGTTGCCCGCTATCACAAAGCTGGCGGGCAACTTCTGCTTGATGTAGCCAATCATATTCTTGACGCTGTCGGCATGACCATGGGCGATGTCGATGGTGATGTATTCAGGTACCAAGCCGGACGCTACCATGGTGTCTACCGCGTCATAGTCGGGCTGTTTGACGCCCAGCGAAATGGACGCATACAGGCCCTTTGCGTTCATGTCCCGGACGAACTGCACATTGTCCAGATCAAAACGGTGCATTACATAAAAGTACCCGTTTTGCGCCAGCCACACGCAGATGGCCTCACTCACCACGGTTTTCATGTTGGCAGGCACAACCGGAATGCGGAACTTGCGCCCTCCCAGTTCGACACTGGCATCGCACTCCGAGCGGCTCTCGACCCGGCATTTGCGCGGTAGCAGCAGGATGTTGTCGTAGTCAAAAATATCCATGGTCTTTCCAAGCTCCAGAAGACTGGTTTAACAGAAGAGCGCTTGGATTGGACCCGGCAAAAAAATACCGGGCCACAAATGCTTGGGCCCGGTGATTGATTCTACTCAGGTTTTGTCGAGTCTATTTCGTTTCAACATTGTTTCTAGATCAAGGTGCCAGTGCGCTTTGCTGCGTGTCCCCCGCCCGCTTTGCGGGCTCCTCCTTTACCTCCGCAAAACGCACTGTCACCTTGATCTTCAGGGGCGCTGTTGGTGCGCGGGTTGTCGTGCCGGTACGATCGTTTGCTGTGGAGGACTTTGTCGATGTGTTCTGCGCAGGTAAAGGAGGAGGCCGAAGGCCGGGGGACACGGAGCAGAGCACATCGACAAAGTCCTCCGACACGAGTCTTTCTACAATCGGAGTATGTCCCACACGCACCTCGCCTCTTCAGTTTTCGATTCCCCTTTGCTAGCCACGCTCAACCCGGAACAGCGTGCCGCGGTCACATTGCCTGCAGAGCATGCACTCATCCTGGCGGGAGCCGGTTCCGGCAAGACCCGGGTGTTGACCACGCGCATTGCCTGGTTGCTGCAAAACGGCCATGTTTCCACCGCAGGCATACTGGCCGTGACCTTCACCAACAAGGCAGCCAAGGAAATGATGACGCGCCTTTCTGCCATGCTGCCAGTGAACGTGCACGGTATGTGGATAGGGACCTTTCATGGCCTGTGCAACCGCTTTTTGCGTTCGCATTTCAAGATGGCCAACCTGCCGCAGTCATTCCAGATACTCGACACCCAGGACCAGCTCAGCGCAATCAAGCGCCTGTGCAAGCAACTCCAACTAGACGACGAGCGTTTTCCGCCCAAGCAGCTGCAGTGGTTTATCTCTGGCAACAAGGAAGAAGGCTTGCGGCCCAATATGGTCGAAGTGCGCGACGAAGACACGCGTCGCAAGGTCGACATTTACCAGTTGTACGAAGAGCAATGCCAGCGCGAAGGCGTGGTCGACTTTGGTGAGCTGATGCTGCGCTCGTACGAGTTGTTGCGCGACAATGATCCGATTCGCGAGCACTACCAGCGCCGTTTTCGCCACATCCTGATTGACGAGTTTCAGGACACCAACAAGCTGCAGTACGCCTGGATCAAGATGCTGGCTGGGCAGGACGACAGTGGGGCACTCACTGGCACCAGCGCCGTTCTGGCGGTGGGCGATGATGACCAGAGCATCTACGCGTTTCGTGGTGCACGGGTGGGCAATATGGCCGATTTTGTGCGCGAGTTCAACGTGCAGCACCAGATCAAACTGGAGCAGAACTACCGCAGCTACAGCAATATTCTCGATTCGGCCAATGCCCTGATCAGCCACAACAGCCACCGCCTGGGCAAGAACCTGCGTACCGAGCAGGGACCCGGTGAGCCGGTGCGCGTGTACGAGGCGCCGAGTGATTTTGCGGAGGCCCAATGGATGGTCGACGAGATGAAGCAACTGATCCGCGAAGAAGTTGCAAGAAAAGAAATTGCAATTCTCTACCGCAGCAACGCGCAAAGCCGGGTGATCGAAACCGCGTTGTTCAATGCGGCCGTGCCGTACCGCGTGTATGGGGGCTTGCGCTTTTTTGAGCGTGCCGAGATCAAGCACGCGCTGGCCTACTTGCGGCTACTGGAGAATCCCAACGACGACACCAGCTTTATGCGTGTGGTCAATTTCCCGGCGCGGGGTATTGGTGCGCGCAGCATCGAGCAGTTGCAGGACAGTGCGCGCGCCACGGGTTGCTCGCTGCACGATGCGGTCAGCGCCCTTGGCGGCCGCGCCGGTGCACTCATTGCTGGCTTTGTCGCCAGGATAGACGTGCTGCGGGAGCAAACGAATGGAATGAATCTGCGAGACATCGTGGAATTGATGTTGGACCAAAGCGGCTTGCTGGCGCATTACAGGGCCGAACGCGAAGGTGCTGACCGGGTAGAAAATCTGGAAGAACTGGTGAACGCTGCCGAGAGTTTTGTCATGCTGGAAGGGTTCGGCAAGGATGCAGAGGGTCTGCCACACGTGGACGATGAAGTACCCGCACCCGATGCGGAAACCGGAGAAACGCTGTCGCCGCTGGCAGCATTTCTCACCCACGCAGCGCTGGAGGCTGGAGACAACATGGCGCAGGCCGGGCAGGACGCTATTCAACTCATGACCGTGCATTCGGCCAAGGGGCTGGAATTTGACTGCGTATTTATCACCGGAATGGAGGAAGGTCTCTTTCCTCATGAAAATTCACTTAGCGACCGCGATGGTTTGGAGGAAGAACGTCGCCTGATGTACGTGGCCATTACCCGGGCCCGCAAGCGCCTGTACCTGACCCACTCGCAAACCCGCATGCTGCATGGCCAGACGCGCTACAACCTGAAGAGTCGATTTTTTGACGAACTTCCAGAGGAGTGCCTGAAGTGGCTGAGCCTCAGGCTTGCGGCAGGTAATGCCGCGCGCGGATGGGGGCACGAGTTTGCTATGAAGTCAGGAGCTGCTCACGCATATTCCACGCAGGCTAGCGGTCAGTTTGAATCTGAGATCTCGCGCAAGGAAGCGCCGTCGCATGGTCTCACAGTTCAGCAAAAGGTGTTTCACGCAAAATTTGGCGAGGGCACCGTTCTGACGCTTGAAGGGGCAGGAGCCGATGCCCGGGCGCAAATCAATTTTCCTCGCCATGGCGTGAAGTGGCTGGCACTGAGTGTGGCCAAGCTTACTCCGGTGCAGTAAGCCCGCGCTAGCCTGAAATCAGCCCGATCTGGCCCAGGTTGAACCGTCTGCACACCTGCGTCAGGCGGACGGCTTGTTCGCTCAGACTTTGGGCCGCTGCTGCGGATTGCTCCACCAGGGCAGAGTTTTGTTGCGTCATCTGGTCCAGTTCGCTGATGGATTGATTGATCTGCGTAATGCCACCGGATTCGTGGTCGGTGGCTTCCTTGATTTCTTCCACGATGTTGGCGACGTCTTGCACCGAACTCACGATTTCTGTCATGGTTGCTCCGGCATCGCCTACCAAGCGCGTACCCGCTTCCACTTTGGTCACGGAGTCGGCAATCAAACCTCGGATCTCTTTGGCGGCTTCCGAGGATCGGCCCGCCAGACTGCGCACTTCGCTGGCAACCACGGCAAAGCCGCGCCCCTGCTCTCCTGCGCGGGCCGCTTCGACAGCGGCGTTGAGTGCCAGAATATTGGTCTGAAAAGCGATGCCGTCAATCACACCAATGATGTCGGCAATTTTTTTGGACGAGGCATTGATGCCTTCCATCGTGGTGACCACTTGGGACACTACGGTGCCGCCGCGTGCAGCGACTTCGGCGGCCGAGGTCGCCATCTGCTGGGCGCGGCCGGCAGAGTCAAAAGTCTGCTTGACAGTACTGATCAGATCATCAATCGACGACGCAGTCCCATGCAGGCTGGAAGCGGTTTGCTCGGTGCGGTTGGCCAAATCCTGGTTGCCGGCTGCAATTTCTGCTGAAGCAGTGGAGACCGAGTCGACCGAGCTGCGGATTTCGCCCACCAGTTCCCGCAATGACAATTGCATTTCGCCCAGCGCACACATCAGACTGGGGTCGCCCACCCGCACGGGAAGATACGCTGACAGATCACCCTGCGCCACCCGGGCCATCGCATCCCGTGCACGGGCAGGTTCGCCACCGAGTTCCCGCTGCAGTGCGCGCTGGACCACCCACGCCAATGCCACAGAAATCGCGATGGCAAATGCGCCCAGCGCGAGTGACATCTGCGTCGCAAGGCTGGCGTTGATTTGAACTTCCTGATGGGTCTGTTCCGACAGTTTTTCGGCGGCCTCTATTTGTATTAGAAGTTCGGCTTTGAGTTTGCGCCAGGCAGGGGTTTCTGCCGTATTGAGCGTCTTGATCGCACTGCCGACGTCAACTTCCAGCGCGGCGATGACTTTGTTTTGTCCTTCGGCCTGGGCTGCGCGAAGGGGTGGCAGTGCATTGAGTTTGGCCTCGAAAGGGCTGCCCTTTGCTGTGTCCGCGGTTTCCTTGAATGCCTTGTCATAAGCGGCCAATGCCGCAGTCAGATTTTCCCGGGCTTTGGGGTTGGCGGGGTCAAGCACCATGTTCCTCAAGGCCTGACCCATTTGCAAGCCCTGGGCGTACATTTCCGCCAGCCCGCTTCGAATCTTCTGCTCAGTGCGGATGTAGTCGTCAAACTGGTTTTGGGTCCGAACCAGGCCCCAAAGACTATTGCCAAGGCCGATGGTAAATACCAAGGCGGGAATGGCGAGACAAAGAAAAAGACGTGTGCTGAACTTCATGGTACCCAGGCTCCCTTTGGCAGTAGACGCTGGTTCGCCATGGCGAACCCTTCGGCTCATTTTGAGGTGCTTACCCCCTGCAGGCCTTGCTCCAGATCAATTGCGTTGGTGACGCTGTCGGGGTGAAAATGAATTTTCCCCGTCTAGCGCGAAATCAAGGTTTTGGATGCGGTCAAGTTGAGGATGCTTCAGAAATAGTCATTTCCGTATTGATTGCCCTTGCGACCAGTGATTTGCCATTCGGTACGCTCGCCGATCAGTGCAGCCAGCGTTTCCATTTCTTCGTCCGTGTGATTGAGTTTCTTTGCCGGTGTGAGGGACGGGCCTTTCTTGGTGCCTACCTCGGCCCAGAATGCCTGGTGGTAGGTGGCCTGGCTTTCTACCGCTTCGCCTCCCGACGCGACATCGACAGTGCCGTAGCAATTGCAGAAGTAGCCTCGGCCACCTTGTTCGGGCAGTAGTTCGGTATAAACCCCGGTACCACGAATTCCAGCGGTGAGCGTCGGGGTGACGATACGTCGGTTCGTGCCTTTGCCCCAAACGCTGGCCACCGCTCCCGTAATGAGCCGCAATAGCCCTACGAAGGACGACGATGGATCTCCCTCAATCTTCAGGCTTGAGCTTTGCCGCACCAGGAATGATGCATTCCCTACGACAAAGATGAGCCTTGCCCCCGGGCCGGTAACGATCTGGTCGTTCACCTGAATCGCCCGCTCGGTGTCTAACCTGGATCCATTGACCAAGACATCACCTTCGAGTTGAACCACGTTGCTGCGAGACTGGGCGTGTGCCGCCGTAAATCCACCCGTGGCAGTCCAGATGGAGGCTACGCGCAGGAAGTCGCGCCGCTGATACCAGGTCACTTCCCTTTCAGTGCGGCCTAGCAGCGAGTGGGATGTCATGGTGATGGTTAGACGCTTGCTTCAAAGCTGTCGCGAAAAGTGAAATAAATGGAAGCGAAGAACATGGCAGCTGTCAGCATGGCCATGGGGAACATGACCGCCCCCACCGTTTCGGCACCGCCTGCGAGCGCGGCCACGGTGGCGACGAGGATGCCCAGGCCCACAAAGACCGCCATCCACACCATGCCGTACAGGGTGAAAGCCCAAAAGTTGCGCAGGCATGCCACCAGGCTGAAAAACAGGCTCTTCACTGGCGCTATGCCGTGCCAGTGCACCAGTGCGGGCGCATGCCAGAACAGCAGCGACAGCGGCAGGTACAGCACCATGGCGATCAGCGCGGCCAGCTGAAAATCGCCGGCCTGCAGGACCTCGGCGGACAGGGTTCCGCCCACCAGGTACATGTGCGCAAACTTGCCGCCGTCGGCCAGCGCCGAGATACCAAGTACCAGCAGAAAGCCAGCGGCATACAGTCCACCCAGCAGCAGCATGGACTGCAACTGCGCGCGTCCGGCCCGAAACGCGCTGATCAGCAGGGCGGGCACTGGGCGCTTGCCCGTCGCCGCTTCCTGTGTGGCGGCCATCAGCCCCAGAGTGGCACCGGGAAGTAGCATCAAGGCCAGCACATTGCCCAGCACGGGCACCAGGCTCAGCACCGACATCACTGCCATAAACATGAAAAACAGACCGCAGAAGGCCAGTGGCTGTTTGAAAAAAGTCTGGATTCCCTGTCGGACCCATCTGGGACCAGCGCTGGCCGGAACGAGTTGAAGCTTCATGCGGCCAGACGGAAAAGGGTCAGTGGGTGGCGGGTGCGTTGCTGCAGCACACGCTCGAAATGGTTGGGGTCATGCGCCTTGAGCATGGTAGCTTGGCGCGGTAGATGAAAATCCCACAGGCGCGAGAGCCAGAACCGCAATGCCCCGGCGCGCGCCATCGCGGGGAGCAACTCCCGTTCTTGTGACACCAGAGGCCGGACTTGCTCGTAGGCAACGAGCAATGCCCTGGAGCGTGGTACGTCGGTAGCGCCCGTTGCCAAGTCGATACACCAGTCGTTCAGGCACACGGCAATGTCAAACAGCCACGTGTCCACCCCGGCAAAGTAGAAGTCAAAAAATCCGGTCAATACCGGCGGGTCCCGCTCCGACGCTGGCGGCTCGAACAGGACGTTGTCGCGGAATAGGTCGGCGTGAATGGGGCCACCGGGCAAGGCGCCGTAGGCCGACAAGGTGCACACGTGATTCTGGTAGGCCAGCTCAGACTGCAACAGGGACGCTTGCGCGGCTTCCAGGTATGGCAAAACCACGGGCACCGTTTCGTTCCACCACGACAGGCCGCGCAGATTGGGCTGTTGCATGGCAAAGTCACGTCCCGCCAAATGCATGCGTGCCAGCGTTTCACCTACGGTTGCACAATGCGCCGCGGTGGGGTTGAGCTCGCTCTTGCCGCGCAGACGGTTCACCACCGCAGCCGGTCTTCCGTTGAGGCTGTGCAGCACATCGCCGTCCTGATTGGCGGCCGGGTCTGGCACCGGTATGCCGTGCACCGCAAAATGTTTCATCAGGCGCAAATAGAACGGCAACTGCTCCGCCGTCAGACGCTCGAACAGGGTCAGCACAAAGGCCGACTGGTCTGTGGTCACGAAATAATTGGTGTTTTCGATGCCGCCGGAACAACCCTCCATGGTCTGGAGAGTTCCCAGCTTCAGGCTCTGCAAGAAATTTTTGGCCTCGTCGAAGGAGACCTCTGTGTAAACCGCCATGGCGCAATTGTAGGGGGCACAGGCACAATGGCCCCATGAACGAAACCAAGAGAACCCTGTTGCTGGTGGACGGTTCCAGCTACTTGTACCGAGCCTTTCATGCCATGCCCGATTTGCGTGGACCCAACGGTGAGGCCACCGGCGCCATACGCGGCATGGTCAACATGATGCAGAGCCTGCGCAAGGAAGTGCCGGCGGACTTTGTGGCCTGCGTGTTTGATGCCAAGGGCCCCACCTTTCGCGACGCAATCTACCCCCAGTACAAGGCCCAGCGTGCACCTATGCCGGATGACTTGCGTACCCAGATAGCACCCATCCATGAGGTGGTGCGTCTGTTGGGATGGACGGTTCTCGATGTGCCCGGCGTGGAGGCCGACGATGTGATCGGTACGCTGGCCGTCAGCGCAGCGCAGCAGGGTTTCGAAGTGGTCATCAGCAGCGGCGACAAGGACCTGGCGCAACTGGTCAATGAACACATCATCATTATTGATACGATGAACGGCAAGCGACGCGACTTGGCCGGGGTGGAGACAGAATTTGGTGTGCCCGCACGCCTGATGCTGGACTACCAGACGCTGGTGGGCGACACGGTGGACAACGTGCCCGGTGTGGAAAAGGTCGGCCCCAAGACGGCAGTCAAGTGGCTGCAGGAATACGGCTCGCTGCAGGGGGTGGTCGATAACGCCCCGAATATCAAAGGCGTGGTCGGCGAGAACCTGCGCAAGGCGCTGGAATGGCTGCCCACGGGACGCGCGCTGCTGACCATCAAGACCGACTGTGATTTGAAAGACTGGTTGCCGAGTCTGCCCGCTATGGATTCGATAGCTGTTCACGCACAGGACGTGGGGGCTTTGGCGACTTTTTATGAAAAAGTTGGCTTCAAGGGGCTGGCCAGAAGTATAGGAGTCGGAAGCGATGGCGCCGGATCGGCGAAGCCCAGCCCCGGCTTGTTCGACGACCCGGAAGAACCCACCACGCCGCAACCCTCCACTGTCAGCACCGTCGCCTACGACACCGTCCTGACCTGGGACGCGTTCGATGCCTGGTTAAGAAAGATTCAGGCTGCGGAACTGGTTGCTCTGGACACGGAAACTACTTCGCTTGACGAGATGCGTGCCGAAATTGTAGGTGTCAGTTTCAGTGTTACCCCTGGCGAAGCGGCGTATATCCCTTTGGCCCACCGCTACCCGGGCGTGCCGGCACAGTTGAACCGTGAACAGGTATTGGAACAACTCAAACCGTGGCTGGAAAGCCGGCAGGCCTTGAAACTGGGCCAGCACATCAAGTACGACCGCCATGTCTTTGCCAACCACGGTATCGAGGTCCAGGGTTACGCCCACGACACCATGCTGCAAAGCTATGTGCTCGAAGTCCACAAGCCGCATGGCCTGGCCAGTCTGGCTGAGCGGCACTTGGGGCGTCGCGGCATCAGTTTTGAGGACCTCTGTGGCAAAGGTGCGAGCCAGATTTGCTTCGATCAGGTCGACATTGCCAAGGCCGCAGAATACTCCTGCGAAGACTCCGACATGACGCTGGATGTGCACCGGGCACTGTGGCCGCAGATCGAGGCCAATGACAAGCTGAAATTTGTGTATGCGCTGGAGATTGCCAGCAGCGAGGCCTTGTACCGGATCGAGCGCAATGGGGTGCTGATCGATGCCGCCACGCTGGCCGCACAAAGCCACGAACTGGGCCAGCGCATCGTGCAACTCGAATTACAGGCGCACGTCCTGGCGGGTCAGCCCTTTAACCTGAGTTCACCCAAACAGATCGGAGAAATTTTCTTTACCAAGCTGGGCCTGCCGGTAGTCAAGAAAACCGCCACCGGCGCCCCCAGTACTGACGAAGAGGTGCTGGAAAAGCTGGCCGAAGACTTTCCGCTACCCGCCAAGATACTCGAGCACCGCGGGCTGGCCAAGCTCAAGGGTACCTACACCGACAAGCTCTCGCAGCTGGCGCTACCGCGCACCGGGCGCGTACACACCCATTACGCGCAGGCGGTGGCGGTGACCGGGCGGCTTTCCAGCAATGACCCCAATCTGCAGAATATTCCGATTCGCACGGCAGAGGGCCGCCGCGTGCGCGAGGCCTTTGTTGCGCCTGCGGGCTGGCTGATTGCCAGCGCCGACTACAGTCAGATCGAGCTGCGTATCATGGCGCATATCAGTGGCGATGCGGCACTCTTGCGCGCCTTTACCGAGGGGCTCGACGTGCACCGCGCCACCGCCGCCGAAGTGTTTGGCGTGGCCGTGGATCAGGTCAGCAGCGAGCAGCGCCGCTATGCCAAGGTCATCAACTTCGGGCTCATCTACGGTATGAGCGCCTTTGGTCTGGCGCGCAATCTGAGCATCGACAACACGGCCGCCAAAAACTACATCACGCGCTACTTTGAGCGCTACCCCGGGGTCAAGGACTACATGGACCGCACCCGTCTGGAAGCCAAGGCCAAGGGCTATGTGCAGACCGTGTTTGGCCGGCGGCTCTACCTGCCCGAGATCAACTCCCCCAATGGTCCGCGCCGCGCCGGGGCCGAGCGCGCGGCGATCAACGCGCCGATGCAGGGAACGGCGGCCGACCTGATCAAGCTGAGCATGGTCAGGGTGCAGCAGGTGCTCGATGCCGAGCAGCGCGCCACCCGGATGATCATGCAGGTGCACGACGAACTGGTGTTTGAAGTTCCGGTGAGCGAAGTGGACTGGCTCAGGACGGAAATTCCGCGCCTGATGGCCGGCGTGGCGGACCTGAAAGTGCCGCTGCTGGCCGAAGTCGGGGTCGGCCCCAACTGGGACCAGGCGCATTGAAGCGGCGCTGGTCCCGCGCAGCAAGGACGGTCTTACTTACCGACGGTGACGCTGGCTTCTTCCACAATCAGCGGGTAGTTGTAACCCGAGCCAAAATCCTTGTTCAGGACCACCTTGCCGGCGATGGTGACCTTGTCGCCGACCTGGGCGGTCTGGGTGCTGGTGACCGACAAATCGTTGTTGTCCTTACCACCGGTGCCGTCCTGAATGTGCAGGAAGTTGCGGCCCATGATGCCGTTGTTGACCTTGACCACCTTGCCCTTGACGGTGACCTGCTTGCCTTCGAGTTTGGCTTTGTCCTTGTAGACGGCTTCAATCGTCTTGGCAGCATCGGCAGCGAATGTGTTCAATGAGCCCAGTCCCAAAACCGTGGCCAATACAAAAGTGGTGGTCAATTTCATCAAAAAAACTCCTAAGAAGGGCTCTAGTGTAGGCAAGAATCCCGGCATCCGACTAGACTGCAACGTTTTAGATCCCTCTTTTTGCATGAACCGACCCCTGCCTCCAGCCGTCACGTCCGGTCACACCGATCCACAGGTGCCGGCGTGACCCTTATAGCGATCATCCTGGGAACGCTCGCTGCAGGTATTGGCAGCGTGTGGCTGGCTGCAGCCCTGAGTTTTGGGGCACTGGCGCGCTACACCCAGCACATGCTCAGCCTGGCGGCGGGCGCGCTGATGGCCACTGCCTTCATGCATCTGCTACCCGAGGCGTTTGAAAGCCAGGCCGGCGCGCATGACCTGTTCCTGACGCTGCTGGTGGGCCTGGTGTTCTTCTTTCTGCTCGATAAGGCCGAGCTCTGGCACCACGGGCATGAGCACCACCACCACGGTGATGGACACGATCATCACCCTGCTGAACCGCACCACCCACATGGGCCACTGCCTGCCACCGGAAGCTGGGCCGTGCTGACGGGTGACAGCGTGCACTGCTTTGGCGATGGCATCCTGATTGCATCGGCCTTCATGGCCGGCACCCAGCTGGGCATGATGGCGGCGCTGGCGGTGCTGGTGCACGAGGTGCCGCACCACATGGGCGACCTGATGGTGCTGCGCCAGGGGGCCAACAATCGGCGCATGGCGCTGGTGAAGGTTTCGCTGGCGGGGGCGGTCACTTCGCTCGGGGGAATGGTCGGTTTCTGGCTGGTCGATCAGTTGCAGGACTACCTGCCGTATTTTCTGGTGGTGGCTTCGAGCAGCTTTATCTACGTCGCACTGGCAGACCTGATTCCGCAGTTGCAAAAGCGCCTCAACGCGGCGCAAACAGCGGCGCAAATAGTCTGGTTGCTGGCGGGAATTGCGCTGGTGACCCTGGTCAGCGCTGCACCCCACGGGCACTGAGCCGCTAGCCCTGTGCCACCGGGCGACTGGGGTCGCTGCACCATTCGCTCCAGCTGCCCGCGAACAGGGCGGTGCGGCCGAGTCCGGCTATCTCCATGGCCAGCAGGTTGGGCACGGCGCTGACACCGCTGCCACAGTGGTGCACCACAGTCGAGGGGTCACGCTGGCCCAGCAGCTCCAGAAACTCGGTGCGTAGCACTGCAGCTGGTTTGAATGTGCCGTCGGCACCCAGGTTGCTGGTGAAAGGCCGGTTGAGTGCTCCCGGAATATGCCCGGCCACCGGGTCGATCGGCTCCACCTCACCGCGAAAACGCGGAGCGCCGCGCGCATCGATCAGTGTTTGGGTCACACGTCCGACTTGCGATGCTACGGTTTCTATAGCGACCAGCGCACAACGCTCGGGCGCTAGCGCGAATTTTGCTATCGGCTGCGGGGCTTCGTCGCCAGCCACGACGCGGCCACCGGCGGCTTGCCATGCCTGCAGACCACCATCGAGCACGGCCACGTTTTCATGCCCCGCCCATTTCAGCATCCACCACAGGCGACCGCAGTAATTGACACCCTGGCGGTCATAGACCACGGCCTGCATCGTGTTGTCAAAGCCGACACTGCCCAGCCAGGCGGCAAAGTTCGCGCGCGACGGCAGCGGGTGGCGGCCACCGGACTGCGCGAGCGTGACTGCGCGATCGCCCTTCGCGCTGAGTGCCGTGTCCAGGTCGGCGTAGACCGCTCCGGGCACATGGGCCTCGCGGTATTGCCCACGCCCCAGGGCGGGCTGCATCAGGTCGCAACTGCAGTCAAACACCATGCAGGGTGCGCCGCTGTTGAGCAGGCTGCGCAGTTGTGCGGCGGAAATGAGGGTGGTGTACATCGTGAGTCCTTTCAGTGTTCTTCGGCCGGGGTGTTGGGCAGGGCACGCGCGCGCAGGATAGTGGCCAGAATGCCGCTGGCAACAATGACCGTGATGCCAGCCCATCCCATGGGCGCAATATGGTCACCAAACAGCAGCAGACTGTAAAACACCGAGAACACAATCCCGGCGTACTGCATGCTGGCCACCACCAGCGTCGCGCCTTTGCGGTAGGCGCGTGTCATGCACCATTGACCTAGGGATGCCAGGACGCCGATCGGAATCACCCATGCAGCAGCGGTCCAACTCACCTCGGCCCACGGTGTCAGTCCGGTAACGAACGTGCCGACAATGCCGACGGCCACGGTGCCAACGGAAAAGTAGAAGACCGTTCGTTCTTCGGGCTCGCCGGCACGGCCCAGGGCGGTGACCTGCAAATAGGCCAGCGCCGCCCCCATTCCCGATAACAGGCCAATGACACCGGCAAACAGCTGGTTCTGGTCGATGGTGGGGCGCAGCGTCATCACCACCCCGGCAAAACCCAGCAGCACGGTGGCAAACAGCGGGCCCTGGCGCTGGGACTGGCCGTACAGCAGTGCGCCGCCGACAATGAATGCAGCCACCCAGACACCACTCATGTAGTTCAGTGTCATGGCGGTGGCCAGTGGCAGGTGGGCAATGGCGTAGAACCAGGCGCTCAGCGAGAACACCCCGACCATGCTGCGCCAAAGATGCATCATGGGCACCGGGGTGCGCAGACTGGCCCCGCGTGCACGCACCACTATCGCCATAAAGACCACGCTGACAATGCCCCGGTAGAACACCAGTTCCAGCGTACCGAAGCTCTCCGATGCGACCTTGATGCCGACCGCCATGGTGGCAAACAGGAACGAGGCAACCACCATCCACAGTGCTTGCAT
>CAIPGC010000150.1 GCA_903864505.1 uncultured beta proteobacterium
ACAGCGCAATAAACTGGTGGACAACTTTGGTGACCCTGTCAGTTTTGACCAGCCACAACTGCTGTGTGGCAAGTGCCATGGCGACAAGATGCGTGACTGGCGCGACGGCATTCACGGCAAGCGAATCGGCGACTGGACCAGCACAGGCAAGAAGCGCTGGTTTACCTGCACAGAATGCCATAACCCGCACAACGTTCAGGACGGTGCAAGGAACCGCGGCTTCATCCAGATTGCGCCAGAATCACCGCCGCAGCTGCCGACGGGCATGAAAGACGCCAAGCATGAGCTTGTGCATGGCGTTGCAGGGCACTGATATGGCACCACCATCAGACTGCCCACGCGACCCCGCCCCGATGTCCGAGCCCGGCAACGAAAGGGGTGACCCCAGCTGGATTGCTCCGGCACTGAAGGCATCTGAACAGACGCGAAATGTCGGGAAGACTAACGTCTTTTTTGGTCCCCCGTTGGCCATTCTGGCGGACGGACAAAAGAACACGCTGGAGATAAGCGGAAAACTGAACCGGACCGCCGAGCGCTATCTGGAAATACTCCAACATCACGGCCTGGATCTCAGCGAGCCAGAGCGCAAATGCCTTGCACACATCTGCCACATTGGCTACATGTCGCCTCTGGAGATTCACGAGCTGCCCTATGAAGTTACCCTGACGAAATTCGAATACGACGGCCTTGACAAGGGCGCATTGGCGACTAAGCTCGAACAGACAAGCTTCGCTGATCTGGTGAGCATTGTTGAATCACTGGGTTTTTGAGTACGGACTTTCCAAGACAGGAGACGCGCAATGCCGAATCGAGTGCAATGGAATCCAAGCTACAGCATGGGCAACGCAGTCCTCGACCGCATGCACAGCAATATCCTGATGCAGTGCAATGCATTGGCCGACTGCATCACCGATGCCGGTCAGCAGAGCGACGTGAAATTCCACAGCATCTTCAATGAGCTCATGGCCCAGGCTGGCGAACATTTCTCTACCGAAGAGACGCTGCTAACCCAATGCGCTTACCCCATGCTTGAGGATCATCAAAGCGAGCACGACGAGTTCGGCTATCTGACGAACGAGATCATCACGACAAAAGTCTTTGAAAAAATCGAACTCCAGAGATTTTTGGCCCTTTGGTGGGTCGGACATATCGTCGGCTCTGGCAAGAAGTATCGAGCCTTTCTGGAGAAGTTACCTCCTGCACTTTGATAGGATGCAAATCGGAACTTTTGAATAATTCAACAGCGCCCCGCCATTTGGGTTGTCTGACTTTGACAGACTTAATAGATTGCAGTGTTGACTTGTCCGGTTAAGACCTATCATTCGCTGTCCAGCTTTTGAATTGATGACAAGAAGCGCGTTATCAATGTCATCGACTATCTGCACCTGCATCTTCCGCGCAGGGAAAAACCGCCCGAATCTCTGTTCCGCCTGGTGAACTTGACTCTATTTCCAGTCGCCCTCCCACCTGCCTCATTCTCTCTGCCATTCCGATCAATCCGAGGCTCGAAGCCGATCTACCTGACCGGGACTCGGTGGCGTCAAATCCAACACCATTGTCGCGGAGGCTCAGCAATAGTTGATTTTCAGACCTGTACAGACGCAGCCAGACCTCAGTAGCCGACGCGTGCCGCGTAATATTGGTCAATGCCTCTTGCACGATGCGAAAGCATGCGATTTCGACCTCTGACCTCGATCGTGCACCTGCATTCGTAATATCGAAGTGCAAAGTCCATTGCGCCGCTGCCTCCTGGCGTCTGCAGTGCGCGTACAGTGCAGAAGATAGCCCCAAATCATCCAACTGCGGCGGCCGCAGATCTAGGGCCATGCTGCGAACTCTCTCCAGCATCAATCGCACGGTCATCAGTGCATCAGTTCGATGTTCCTCAGATTTCTTGTTGGGAGCCTTTTCCAGCATTTCTAGATGCATGTTCAAAGTACACAGCTCTTGACCCAGTTGTTCATGCAGCTCAAAAGCAATTTTGTGGCGTTCTTCCTCCTGGATCACGGTGAGGCGCTCAGACAGCGCTCGCAGACGTTCCATCGTTGTTTCCAGTTTTAGTTGCGCCTGTATGCGCTCGGTAATATCTCGCACGTTGAGTACCAAGCAGGCTTGGTTCCGGAAATGAACCTCGCTCTGCCCGATCTCCGCAATGAACTGGGATCCATCAGCGCGCCGACATTGGAGCTGAAGGTACGGCCGAGTTGGACCATCACACGAATTGCGCCAAATAGACTGCCGATCACCCGAGCGATCCTCAAAATGATCGGTCGGCAGCAACGTCGCCATCAGCAAGCCGGAAAATTCCCTGGCTGAGTATCCAAAAAGTTGCTGCGCTCGAGCGTTTGTCGTCAGAACTTCTTCTCTGCTATTCAGCACAATCACAGCGTCAAAGGCGGTGGAAAACAATGATTCAAAATCACCTTGCTGGCGTTGCGCCATCAATAGGCGCAAGCGGGCCAGGCGGAGCGCACCCTCCACTCGCGCCACCAGTTCTCTACTGCCTATCGGCTTGACCAGATAGTCGTCGGCTCCTGCTGCGATTCCCAAAATCCGGGAATCCTCGTCACTGCGACCAGAGAGTATGAGCACGGGTATGACAGCAGTAAGTTCGTCGGAACGCAGCCTCGCAATCAGTTCGAAGCCGCCAAGGCCAGGCATCGTAAGATCAGCCACAACCAGGTCTGGTACCCGCTCCTTGCATGCCGCCAGCGCCGCAGTTCCATCTTCCAGAGCATCAACTTCAAATCCTGCTTTCTGCAACACCAGGCGAAGAAACGTCCGCATGTCCGCATCATCCTCGGCAATAACGACACGACCGCGATGGTTCAAGACATCAATGGATATTGGCAAGGTAGCCCACATTGATGCCGCTGGTTCGGAGCACTCGTGCAATTGGTTCAACTCCATAATTCTGTCCACTCTACCCCGCACCTCTGGCGTAACTCGATTGCGAGTTTCCTTGAAGTCGAGCCTGACTAACTTCCCACTTCTGCGGGCTGCAAAGTGCGCTACCGATCATGTAAAAAAGCCCTCCGGGCAAGTGCACACCGATTCGCCTCGCCTCAACTCGATAACAGCGCATCTTCAAGACTCGCTCACCCACAAATGCACAGAACAGTTAACGCCCGCACAACGCGAAACCAAGCAGGTCAACGCTCAATGCAAACACATCATGGACTTGCGGAAGTGCGTCGCTCCCTGGGTTTGCTTCTTTGCTTCGCATAAAGCAAGCTCTGCATCTGCCAGCAAGTCGCCTGGAGAATCGGACGAATTGAACATTGCTGCGCCGATACTAAGTTTGTACGAAGACTCGTTGCAGCTCAGCCCAAAAAGCGCGTCAACAGACAAGCGCAACTTTTCGGCGATCTGCTCTGCGCGAGCAGTCGCGCCATTTTCTTCCTTGTCTAAATCCTCCAACAATATAGCAAAGTCTTCATCGTTGAGACGGGCAACGGTGTCGTTACCCCGCACAACGGATTTTATGCAGTGTGCAACTTCGACCAGCAGTCCATCCCACTGATCACGGCCCAGCGCAGTGTTCGTCAGGTCTGACCTGCTCACACTAACGATGAGAACCGCACCATGCGTCTTGTTCCGCTTGACAGCAATCATCGCTTGCGCCATTAGAACTTCCAGCAGATGCCGATTGGGAAGACTGGTCAGCGGATCAAAGTAGGCCAAGCGACGGATTTCAACCTCGTTCACCTTGTTTTCAGAAATTTCACAAAAATCTCCGACGTAATGAATCACACTACCATCTGTGTCGGACACGGCAGTGATCGTCAATAACTCGGGGTAGATTTGCCCATTCTTGCGCTTGTTCCAAATCTCCCCATACCAGTAGCCTTTCTCATTCAGAGTCCGCCACATAGTCTGATAGAAAAGTGCATTCTGTCGCCCCGATTTAAGTACCGCAGGCGTCTGCCCGATAACTTCCTCAGGTTTGTAGCCAGTCATCCGTACAAAAGCTGGATTGACCCGCAATATCACGCCTTCGGAGTCGGTGATCACCATTCCATTCTGAGACTCAAAGGCAACTGCCGCTACTCGAAGTTGCCTCTCTTGCTCCTGCAAGGGTCTTAGCACCCGCGTCTGCAGCACTGGCGCAACAATGAGGGTTAGAAGAACCGGGTCAAAGAACTCCCAAAATATGGGCGAAACATGTTTGCCGAATAGTGGCTCGAACACGCCTTCGATGAACGCCATGATGGCGAATTCGACACCCAACACAACAAGGCTTACCTTGATGACGTTAGCTCGAGGCGAATCGCCCAGCCATGGAAAGACGGGAAATATTCGTGTGCTCACATTTCACTCTCCACTTATGAAGCCAAGGTTGCTATAAGCAGTGCTCGAAAAATTTGCATTCTGCAGTGAAATTTGGATCAATGACCCACTCAGCGGAACGTCACTTACCCGGGCAGTATATGCTTGCCATGGCCAGTCTCCAAGACCCGTCAAGTTGGGTTTATTGTCGGACTACTGATTCTTCATCTTGGTTGACGCGGGTGTGCCGTTCTGACTCAATGAGGCAAGAAAAACCCAATCAGAATATGAACTCTTCTCAGTAAAAGCTGCGTCACGCAAATCAAACCCGGCTTTCTTAATGGGCTCATTTCTGGACAGGCTGTGCACGCCAACAATCTGCCCATCGGCGAGCCGTATCACACCCCACTCGGCCCTTGCGGTGATGGGATCGACGTAAATTCGCCGCAAGTAGCGTCGCTTTTGAGGGAATCGTTCATCAAGCAGCAAATCTTCCAGGCGCGTTGGGAAGCGCCGTCCGGCGCCGACTGTTGACGCGGCGTAGCGCTCAAGTGCAAGTCGAAACTGGTGTCCAATGAACAACAGTTCCTGCTCTCTGTCACGTTGCATTCGCAAGTGCAGCACGTTGGCAGTAGCGGCCAACCAAACGCCCATTATTGCCACCGCGATCAGTAGGGCAATATAGGTAGCCCCTCGCTCGCGCCGGGCACGCTTACCAGTCACTGTAGCTGCTGCCATCAATAGATTTTCCGGTGGCGCCACTGTGCACATCAAACACAGCGCCAGCGCGCTCGGTCTGGCTTGGTGCCACCAAAATCCAGGTGGCGTTGCTTTCGGTTATGGGGTCCATCGGCAAAGCGCGCATATATTGGCTTTGGACCA
>CAIPGC010000151.1 GCA_903864505.1 uncultured beta proteobacterium
CGGCGCAGAAGTGGGCAAGGCTCGAGCCCTACCACGGCTACAAGCTCAGTTTCGAGATTGACTTTGACCATCCGGCAGTGGATGCCACTGGCCAGCGCGTGGTGTTCGACATGAGCAGCGGCTCCTACTCGAAAGACATTGCGCGGGCCCGCACCTTTGGTTTCACCAAGGATGTGGAGATGATGCGTGCCAATGGTCTGGCGCTGGGCGGCGGACTCGACAACGCGATCGTGATGGATGACTACAAGGTGCTCAACGCCGAGGGCCTGCGCTATGACGATGAGTTTGTGAAGCACAAGATCCTGGACGCCATGGGCGACCTCTATCTGATCGGCAAGCCGCTGCTGGCCAGTTACAGCGCCTTTCGCTCAGGCCATGCGCTGAACAACCTGTTGCTGCGCGAGTTGCTCACGCGCACCGACGCCTGGGAAGTGGTGAGCTTTGAGGATGAAAAGCTGGCTCCCAGTGGTTTTTCGCAACTGGCCCGAGCCTGGTAACAGAAGCAAGAAACGGATTTCACCATGCTGCTCTTTCGCTGGCTCATTCTCCTGCTGCTGCTGGGTTCTGGTGTTTCTTTTCTTTTTTACACGACCACCGGTCAGGCCCGCTACAAGCGCTGGGGCTTGCTGATCCTGAAATGGGTGATCTTTGCCGGCCTGGGCTTCTTTGGTGTGCTGGTGCTCGAGCGCGTCGCCTGAAGCGAACCGTCATCCAGGCCCCGGGAGTTGTCATCCCGGGCTCGACCCGGGATCCAGTGCCTTATGACAGTGCAGCGCGGAGCCTGGATTGCGGATCAGGTCCGCAATGACAACGAGGGTGCAATGACAGCGAGGGAGCAATGACAACCATGACTGCTCTCAGCGGGTAATCACGACTTTCTGGTAGAGGCCGCCGAAGTAGGTCTGCTTCTCGACCTTGGCTATCTGGCAGTCGGCCGGTAGCCAGGTGCTTATGTCATTGCGCCACAGGTCCATGGCAAACGGCTCCAGCGTTTTGAGAATCGGCACCATCAGGTAGCGAAACGGGCTCCACGCCTTGGGGCGGTGGTAGTCCACAAAAACCAGTTTGCCACCGGGCCGAGTGATGCGCAGCGCTTCGGCGACGGTCTTGCGTCGCACTTCCAGCGGCTGTTCATGCAGCAGAAAGAAGACCACCACCGCATCGCGACTGGCGTCATCAAACTGCATGTTGGTCGAGTCCTGCCGCAGCACGGACCACTGACGTCGCCCCTGCAACTTGTCGTGCAGGTTCTTGATCTGAACCGGGGCCACATCGATCACGTCCAGATGGCCCTGCGGCCCCAGGCGGTTCAGCACATGCTCGGTGAAGTCGCCATAGACGCAGGCCACCTGCAGGATCTTGCCGTCAGAGGCGTCCTTGAGCTCGTCCAGCGCGGCATTGCGCAGTCGCGCAAAGTTGCCCCACAGGATCAGGTTGACCAGCCATTGGCGCTCAAAAACGCGCACCGCGTTCGGGTGCACATAGGCCCACCAATAGGTTTCCTGCAGATACTTGGGAACCGGCACCAGTGACAGGCTCGACTCGGCGCTGGTGGCGCCTGCGGATTCTTTTGAGCTCAAAAAAAACCTTAAAAAAAAGCCCCCAAAGGGGGCTCCCGGGCCACGGCAGCCCGGGTTCATGCGCCTATCTTAAACCAGATCGGTCAGATGCGCAGCAGCGACAGGGCCGTGACGATGGTGCCGATGCCAGCCACCAGGTAAACGACGATGGCCACCACCGAATCCTTGCGCAGCCCGAAGTCAAAGCAGGTGACGCGCAGACGGTGCGCGGCATGCCACAGAAAGAGCGTGATCACGCCGATCAGGAACAGCTTGCCAAACCAGTGGGCGGCAAAGGCGTGCAGTTTGGCGTAGCTCAGCAGATCGGGCGCGTGGCCCAGCGAGAGCATCAGGAACAGCAGCGCCAGCACCGGTGCCAGAAAGGCGGCCAGCGTACCGCCGGCGGCGAACAGGCTCCAGAAAATGGGTTTATTCGACTTGGCCATGGTTACAGCACTCCTGCGAAAAACAAGACCACCAGCGTGGCAATGGCCCACACCGCGTAGTGAGCGCCAACAATGTACTTGCCGTCCAGGAAATCCTCGCCGGTTTGCACCGGCATCGCCTTGGGCGTCACGTTAAACCAGTTGGTTGCGTTGTAGGTCGAGAAAGCCAGGATCACCGCCATGCCCAGAAAACTCCAGGGGCCGGTGAGGGCTGCGACGAACGAGTCCCAGGCTTGCTGCCCTTGGGCCAGACGCTCGACGGCACAGACCAGCAGCAGCGCAAAAGCGCCGATCGGGATGCAGGTGACTTCACGCGACATGTAGCGC
>CAIPGC010000152.1 GCA_903864505.1 uncultured beta proteobacterium
CCCTGGCCGTGTTGCGCGTCGGAATATGCCCGACGTTGACAAGCAGATCACCCTTCCAGTCCACCGGCAGTGCGACGGCATCGCGCAAGGTCGACGAACCGAGCAGGGGAAGAACCAGATAAGGTCCGCTGCCAACACCCCAGTAACCCAGCGTATGGCCAAAATCCTTGGTGTGTTTTTCGATGTCCATCTCGGTGGCAACGTCAAAAACGCCACCCCATCCAAGAAAGGTATTCACACCCACACGACGCAAACTGTCGATCGCCGCCTGGCCTTTGAACTGCAGAACATTGTTCACAAACGACCAGGCATCCTGCAGATTGCCAAAAAAATTGCCCACGCCTTGGCGCACGCGAACCGGCGTCACATCCCGGTAGGTGCTCGCCACCGGTTTCAAAACCGCCGCATCTACTGCGCTATTGAGACGATACACCCCTCGGTTGAATGGCTCCAGAGGGTCACGCGGATCGGCACGTGGCCCCGTCGCACAGCCAGCAAGAAGCGCGCTCAGGACCCAGCACATCCCCAGAGCGCAAGCGCGACCCCGGTCCCGGACTCCGGGTAACAATTGCCTAAGCGTCATTTCTTTCCTTTGCCCGCATCTGCACCACCGCCCTCCGCTGCCTTGCTGTAAAGGAATTGCCCGATCAGGCTTTCCAACACCATCGCCGACTGCGTACTGGAAATGGTGTCTCCGGCAACCAGCGTCTTTTCGTCGGCACCGGGTTCAATGCCCAGGTACTGTTCGCCCAGCAGCCCACTGGTCAGGATCTTGAGTGAGCTGTCTTTCGGAAACGTGTACCTGCTCTCCATCGCCAGCGTGACGCGGGCCTGGAAGGATTTGTCGTCAAAGACAATCTTTTCAACCCTGCCGACCACCACGCCCGCGCTGCGCACTGCCGCCTTGGGCTTGAGCCCGCCAACATTATCAAACTTGGCATGAACGTTATAGCTGGTCTGAAAACTCAGAGTCAACAAATTGGCCGACTGCAAAGCCAGGAACAGGATCGCGACGGCTCCAATCAGCACAAACAGGCCAACCCACACGTCATTCTTAGAGCGCTGCATCAAACTTCCTTCATATGGTAAACATCAGGGCGGTCAGGACGAAATCCATACCCAGCACCGACAAGGAAGCAACCACCACGGTCCGGGTCGTCGCGCTGGCCACCCCCTCCGGCGTTGGCTGGGCATTGAACCCCTGCAACAGTGCAATAAAAGTTACTGTGAAGCCAAAGACAACGCTCTTGATGACGCCATTTCCCACATCTTGCCAAACATCGACACCACCCTGAATCTGACTCCAGAACGAGCCCGCATCCACGCCGATCATGAGCACGCCAACAACCCAGCCACCAATAATGCCCATCGCGCTGAAAACGGCCGCCAAAAGTGGCATCGCGATGATACCGGCCCAAAAACGGGGAGCCAGCACACGTTGCACCGGATCCACCGCCATCATCTCCATGACGCTGATCTGCTCACCGGCCTTCATCAGGCCGATCTCGGCAGTCAGCGAGGTCCCGGCTCGCCCGGCAAAGAGCAAGGCAGTAACCACCGGGCCCAGTTCCCGGACCAGACTGAGCGTCACCAGCAGACCCAGCGCTTCCGAGGAGCCGTAGCGTTGCAAGGTGTAATAACCCTGCAGACCAAACACAAATCCAACAAACAAGCCCGAAACTGCGATGATCGCCAGGGAGTAATTCCCCAGGAAATGAATCTGGTCGCGGATCAAGCCGAAGCGCTTGAGGCTGCCGCCCAGCGTCCTGAGCAGGCGCAGGAACAGGCGCGCGCCCAGCCCGAGGTCAGCCACTTGGCGGCGAAC
>CAIPGC010000153.1 GCA_903864505.1 uncultured beta proteobacterium
ACCTCCCCCACGCCCATGTAGGGATAGGGGTCGGCCACATAGACTGCTGTCAGTTTGGAGCCGTGCGTGCGTGCGAGCCCTACGGCCAACTGCCCCGCATGGGCCGAAGCTGCAGAACCGTCGGTTGCGAGAAGAATGTGCTTGAACATGAGACACCTCCAGAAGGAACAGGGAGCACACTAATGCTGCGCTTTCCCGCAGCCGCCGTTGTTGACGTATGTCAGCATCATTGCAGTTGATTTGTGGCTTAACATCTCGGCAGCGGGGACCATGTCGGGACCCATATTGGAGGCTTTATGGCAAAAGGTGATCAGCGCAGCGAAAAAATGGCAAAGAAGCCCAAGAAAGACACGTCCGAACCCAAGAATTCATCGTCCGACCGCCCCAATCCTCCGGTAACTTCGGTGATCCCGCGCGGCAAGCTGAAGAACAAATAGGGTGGTGGCAAACGCAGCGCGGCGCCCACCGCACGCTGCTACCTCGCTTAGGGTGCAATCTTGCGCTTGAGCGCACGCGCAATGGGCTCAGGCAGGTTGGCCAGTGATTGCAACAGGTGCGGCAGCACGCGCAGCTTCAGCCCGGCCAGCGTGGGTGGCACGATCGCCTCAATCAGGTGCGGACCGGGGCTGCCCAGTGCATGCTCGAAAGCGGCCAGAAACTCCTCAGTCGTCGTGGTGCGTCTGGATGCCACGCCCATGCTCTGACCCAATTGCACAAAATCCAGCGGTGGATTCTTGAGGTCAAGTTGGGCCCTGGCCCGGTCGCCCGCCCCGCTCGCCCCCACCCGCTGCAATTCGACATTGAGCACCGCGTAGCACCGGTTATTGAACACGATGCTGATGATGTCGAGCTTTTCCCGGGCCATGGTCCACAAAGCCTGAATGGTGTACATGGCCGAGCCGTCTCCGACCAGCGCAATCACCTTGCGCTGCGGGCAAGCAACGGCCGCACCCACGGCGTTGGGCAGACCGAAGCCGATGGAGCCGCCGGTGAGCGCAATCAGGTCATGGCGCGGAGCGCCAGCGGTGTACATCGTCAGCATCAGGCCCGATGTGACCGCCTCGTCCACGATGATGGAATTTTCCGGCATGAGTTGCCCGATCGCCTTGCATACCTTGTCGGCGGTGAACTTGCCGCTGGGCCGGCCCGGTCGCTTGGGCAGCTGCAATACGGGTGCCGCCGCCCCGGCACCGACGGCCGTGGACAGCTTTTCCAGGCTGCCCAGCACGTCCTGCGTGAAGGATGCCAGCGTATGCAGCTGGCAGCCTTCTGGCACCAGGTAGCTCTTCTTGCCTGGATAGGCGAAAAACGAAACCGGCGCCTTGGTATCAATCAGAATGAGGTGGTCCAGTCCGGTCAGCTGCACCGAGGCCAGTTCAGCCATATAGGCCAACCGCTCCACCGCAGGCAACCCGGCACCGCGCTCCATGCGGGTCGGTAACACTTCGGCAAAAAGTTTGGATCCAGTGTGTGCGGCAATGCGCGCCACCGCCATCAACGCGGGTGCACGCAAGGCACGCCCGCCCAGCAAAATGGCCTTTTTGCCCTGCCCCTGCAGCGCCTGGGCGATGGCCGCTATGGTGGCTTCGTCTGCCGGCACCGGCGCGCTGAGGAGGGGAGGAGCGGCGGGTACTCCGCCTTCGCTCCAGGATACATCGGCCGGCAGAATCAACGTGGCCACCTGTCCCGGCGGCCCCATGCAAGCGCCAATCGCCTCGGCGGCATCCTTGCACAGGTCCTGCGTGCTGGTGGAGGTACGCACCCAGGGCGACACGTTGCGCGCCACGGTTTCGATATCGGACTGCAACTGCGCATCGTATTGCACGTGGTAGGTGGCATGGTCGCCCACGATATTCAGCACCGGCACCCGCCCCTTGCGTGCATTGTGCAGGTTGGCCATGCCGTTGCCCAGACCGCAGCCCAGGTGCAACAGGGTGGCGGCAGGCTTGTCGGCCATGCGCGCATAACCATCGGCCGCACCGGTGGCTACTCCTTCAAACAATGCCAGCACGGCGCGCATTTCGGGGACGTTATCGAGTGCGGCCACGAAGTGCATTTCTGACGTGCCGGGGTTGGTAAAACAGGTGGTGATGCCGGCATCGACCAGCGTACGAATCAGGGCATTGGCGCCATTGGGCATAAGAGTCTCCGTCTAGTGTTAGCGAGAAACAGGGGCGTCAATCTCAGAGGCCATGGCCGGTCGCGATGGAGCGTGCCGCAGACCGCGCACTGAGAATGCAGCCTCCCAGGAAGGTGCCTTCGAGGGCACGCAGTCCGTGCACGCCACCACCGCCAAAACCAGCCGACTCCCCCACCGCATACAAACCGGCAATGGCCTGGCCATTGAGGTCCAGCACTCGACTTTCCAGGTCGGTCTGAATACCTCCGAGACTCTTGCGGCTGATGATGAATTCACGGATGGCAATCAGTGGCAAGGCCTTCTGATCCTGAATCGGCTGAAACTTGCACAGCCGCACGCGGTCACCCCGATATTGGCGCAGTTCCGCAATGCGACGCAGCTGCTCGTCGTTCATGAATTTGCGGCCACGGGCGATGGTTGCGTCATAGTGCTCCACCGCATCCACTACCGACTGCAGTTGCACCGAATCGTCGCCTTGCAACATGTTCATTTTCTCCACCAACTCGGGCAGACTGTTGGCAACCACAAAATCCTTGCAGTTCTGCAGCATGTCGTTGACCAGCCAGCGGTTGCCCATCAGCGTATCGCGCAGAAAACCCAGCACCTTCTTGTCGCGCACGGAAGGATTGAACTCGGCGCCGGAAATGGCCAGCTCCTTCAGCGCAATGCGGTGGTTGAGCACCTGCCAGGAGTAGGCACGCTCCTGCCCACAGATGTCAGTCACCAGACGGCGCGTATCAAACCCTGACACCAGGGGCTGCGGCCCCATGCGCTCACCGCGCCAGTTGAGCCACAGCGCGGAGCGGGACGGCACCAGCGACAAACCGTGCCCCGGTTTGCGTGGGCGCGGGTGGTGCACCCCGGCTGCGTAGTTCCACATCTTGTCCATGTGCGTCAGATTTCCGCCCACCGCAACGGTGGCCCGGTGCAGGGTGCCATCTGCATAGCGGTGCGATCCATTGAGAATGGTTTCGGGTGGTGTGTTCCAGTCGGCGTGCCAATGCTTGCGCACCATGTCCATGCTGCCATTGATGCCGCCCGTAGCAACTACCACCTGCTCGGCACGGGCTTCAAACGCAATGCCACTCTTCTCTTGCACGCCCTGCACGCCACAGACCTTGCTGCCCTGCAATAGCAACTGTTCCACCCGGTGCCCAAAGCACAGCGTCAATCTGTGAATGTTCTTGTGGTTACGCAAGGCGAAGATCAAACGGTCCGTAAGTTCCTGCCCGGTACCCCACACGATGTGAAATCGGGGCAGCGAATTGCCGGGCCGAAACTCACCGCGCTCAACCCAGTTGACCACCGGAAAAAAACCAATGCCGTGCTTGCGCACCCAGTGGTACACATCGGGCGTGCAGCGGTGCACATAGGCTTCGGCCCAGGCTTTGGGCCACACGTCAGATGGTCCAAACTCGGCAAAGCTGCACCAGTCGCGCAAGGCGAGTTCGGTCGAATCCTTCATGCCAAGACGGCGTTGCTCCGGCGAGTCGACGAAGAACATGCCGCCAAAGCTTTCTTTGGCCAGGCCGCCAAAGACCGACTCCTCGTCGCGGTCCAGCAGGGTAATCGTCATGTCACTGTCGAGCAGATCAAGCGCAACCGCGATACCGGCAATGCCGCCCCCGACGATAAGCACCTCGCTAGCGTACTGTTGCATGCTGTCTCTCTCTGCTTCGTTCTTGTTCGCCACCCATCTTAGCGCGGCAGTTTCTTGAACCGAATGGCGCGGTCCAGTTCAATGGCATCCTTTTTCACCTGACGCTCGGCATCGAGCTTCTGTCCGTGGGCCAGCCATTGCCCAAACTCGTCGGGCGTCTCCAGTGTCATGCCGCCCAGGATGCCAGAGCGAAAATCATGAATAACAAGTTCGGCCGCCTTCTGCAAGTTGACCCTGCCACCACCGAGCAAGGCACCTCGCTTGCGACCGATCGCCTCCAGCAACTGCTCGTCGGTCTGACCAGTCACCTCTTCAAGCTTGTAACGCGCCTCCAGGTTGGAGGCGTAATGTTGGCGCACGTAGTCCAACAACTCCAGAGCAACCTCTTCTTCGTTAAAAGCGTTGCGTCCGATGGCACCACTGACAGCCAGGTTGTAGCCACTCTTGGCCACAATAATGCGCGGCCACAATACGCCGGGCGTGTCGAACAGATAGAACCCATCGGCCAGCACAATACGCTGCTCCAGTTTGGTGACACCGGCTTCATCGCCAGTCCTGGCAGCGCGCTTGCCCTTGAGCGTATTGATCAGTGTGGACTTGCCCACATTCGGAATACCGCAAATCAGCACCCGCATCGGCTTGACCATGCTGCCCCGGTTTGGGGCCAGCGCATGGCAGGCCTGTACCAGCGCCCTGGCGGGTGCGGCCATGCCGGCATCGAGTCCCAATGCGCGCGTGCCCGGCATGGCGTTGTAATGGGCCAGCCACAGCGCGGTACACACGGGGTCCGCAAGGTCCTGCTTGTTCAGCACTTTCAATGCGGGCTTCTTGGCGGTAAGCTGGGCCAGCATCGGGTTGGCGCTGGAGCCGGGCAAGCGTGCATCCAGCAGTTCGATGACCACGTCAATCTCCTTGATGCGTTCTTCAATCGCTTTGCGTGTCAGGTGCATATGACCTGGAAACCACTGAATTGACATGCTGCCTTGCTCTGATTCCTGAAATATCTGCTTGCGTCCGGATTGTCCGGTAGTTTGCACCGGCCGCAGTCCTAGACAGGTTGCTCTAGGAAAACAGGCCGTTTTAAGGTGTCGTCACTAGGATCGGTCACGAGAATCCTCCTATCGTTCAATTCCCATTTTTTACCAGGAGCACTCCATGACTGCCAAGAACCTCGCAACCGTAACCAACGAACTGATCACATGCTACGGCAATACCGCCAAGAACGTCATTAATGCCTACCGCGTTGGCAATGCACGTGCAGTCGGGTATGTGGACCAAAGCTGGGCTGCGGCCGTCAATAAGACCGGCCCCCGTCTGAGCGCCGAGGTGCGCGTCAACGCGATGGCTGCACAGAAAAAGGTGTCCGGTTTTTACGCGCGCGGCGTGGAAATGACCTCCGACAGCGCTGATGTAGCGGTCAACAAGGCGGTAGAACTGGCTGGCAAGGGCGTGGTTCAGGTTGCAGCCAACGCAAGCCGTTTCGAAAAGGCCACGGGTGTCACACTCAAACCCCTGGCGGTGGCTGCTGTGCCCGCGGCCCAGGCAGTAACGAAAGTAGCGGCCAGGATTGAAGTGCAGTCGGGCTTGCTGGCCAACAAGATTGCAGGCAAAAAAGCCAGTGTCAAAACGGCTTCCGTGAAGCGTGCCGTTGCCAAGAAAACAGTGCGCGCACGCAAAACCGCCTGATCCCTTGTCTACCCCGCTTCGGGGTAATACAGCATCAAGCTGCGATACGACTTGGCGACAGATATTGTTGCAGGTAGGTATCGAAGGGCAAGCGGTCAGTCGCCTCTAGGTCCCGCTGCTCTTGCAGGGAGGCCCGCGCCATTTCGGCGTATTTCCGATCCAGGTCGGCCGGAAAGGGCATCGCCAGCATGGACTGCCTGATGTGCTTTGACTGAGCGCGGACAAATGCCACAAACGATCCATTGGGCTGCGCCTTCACGGCTTCGAGCACCCTGGCCGAGGGCAGCGAATCAGGTTGTGCCAGGGCAGTTGTTGCAGACTGCACCGCCAGGCTGTACTCAGTCGTGCCATGCGCCGCATCCAGCCGTTGCGCGATCGGCTGCAACTCTCCTATCAGTTCCGCCGCCCAACTCGCCAGCGAGACCTGACGCGCACCCCGCTCCAGCATCAGCCCGGGCTCCCGGCCTCGCTCGGCCACCAAATGCTGATTGCGCGCCAGCGCCGCAATTTCTGCAGGCGTGTCCGCTGCACTCGGTGCCGTCAGGCAATGCACCAGAAAGACATCCAGGAAACGCATGGTCGGTGCATTGATGCCAACCATTTCAAACGGATCCAGGTCCATCAGGCGCACTTCCACGTACTCCACCCCCCGTTCACGCAGCGCATGCAACGCACGCTCTCCGGGTTGAATCACGCGCTTGGGACGAATCGTTCCGTAAAACTCGTTCTCGATCTGCAACAGGCTGGTGGCAAGTTGCCGGTACTCGCCATTCGGTTCGCGCAAGCCGATCACCTCGTAAGGCGCGTAGGAACGGAGCATGGCCTCCTGCAGTGAACCCACATAGCCTTCCAGCGTGTTGTAGCTCACGGCCAGTGATGCCTGCGCATCACTCTGGTAACCCAGCCGCCCCATGCGCAGGGAAGTCGCATGGGGCAAAAACATCGTGTACTGATTGAGTGCCTGCAACTGGTGCGTGCGCCCCGCCACAAAAGTCTTGCAAACCGCTGGTGATGCGCCAAACAATACCAGCAGCAGGAACGCATGGCGGCGGAAGTTGCGAATCAAGCCCAAATAGTCCGCGCTGGACACGCCTGGAAACGACCAGTTGTAGTGGATGCCCGAGATGGTCTGCATGCGCCGTCCATACCGATGCCCGAGCCCCAGCCGGTACACGCTTTTTGAGCGCCCTACGTTGGAAGTTCCGTATTGGCCAATCGGAATGGCGTCGTCGGCCGGCAGACCACAGGGCATGCTCGATGCCCACAGCATTTCGTCATCAAGCGCAAGCAAGGTGACCTGCTGCAGCCGCGTGAGTTCATCCAGGCAGGACCCAATGTCCTGGTGCACGCCGGTGATCAATTCGACCTGAGACTCGCTGAAATCGGTGGTGATGTGCGGATGCGTAAGCGCCGACCCAAGCGCCAACGGATGCGGGGTCAGCGCCAGATCACCATTGGGCGTTGCCCGCAGGCTTTCCTTTTCAATTCCGCGACGAATCCCCAGCAGGCGCTGGTCCAATAAATCATCCAGTGCCTTTGAAATCTGATCCATGCCGATGGCCCTGTTGCTGTCTTATAGGTGGGGCGCGAAGTTACCACAGACTGGAGCTTCTCGCTGAAATCAGGCCACTCCGAGGTGGGCAGTGGCCTTGGCGACTTCATGGCTGCCCTGGTCCGAGCCGCTGTGCGGAACCATCTCACCGGTGCGGTCGCACACCTGCTGCAATTGATCCGCCAGACGTTCTGGGGACTGCGCATCCAGCCCGATCCAGGCACCCTGCGTTAACGTGATGTGAGCCGCCTCAACATGGCCTGCCCCGGCACACAGGGTGGTACGCGTGGGCGCATCCTGGGCAACCAGAACCAGCATGGCGGGGACCACCGCTTCGGGCTTGAGCGCTGCCAGCACTGCCTCTGGCATGAGACCCTCTGTCATGCGGGTGGCAGCGGTTGGTGCCAGCGCATTGACACGGATGTCGTACTTGGACCCTTCAATGGAAAGCGTTTGCATCAGACCGACCAAGGCAAGCTTGGCCGCGCCGTAATTGGTTTGGCCAAAGTTGCCAGACAGACCGGTGGAGGATGTGGTCATCAAAATACGACCGTACTTTTGCGCCGTCATATGCGGCCATACCGCCTTGCAGCAATGCACGGCACCCATCAAGTGCACATCCACCACCAGGCGGAAATCTGCCAAGTCCATTTTGGCGAAGGTCTTGTCACGCAGGATGCCTGCGTTGTTCACGAGGATGTCAATCCGGCCCCAGGTGTCCATGGTCTGTTGCACCATCGCCAGTACCGCCTCGAAGTCAGTCACCGAAGCACCATTGGCGAAAGCTTCACCACCGGCGGCGCGAATCTCCTCGACCACCGACTGAGCAGCACTGAGGGACCCACCAGAGCCGTCGCGTGCACCGCCCAGGTCGTTGACCACCACTTTCGCACCGCGCTGCGCCAATGCCAGCGCATGCTGGCGCCCCACCCCGCCACCGGCACCGGTCACAATGGCGACGCGCCCTTTGAAATCAAGTTTCATAATTGATCCTGAAAAAGTAGAACCGAACACACCGCATGACCGGGTTCGGCCTGCGAATCCAAAGGACTCTAATGCAAGTCCGGCTTCAACCCCTTGACATGCGTCTAACAATAGAAACGGATCTCCATGGAATTGAACTCCGATGTGCCCACCACACTGCCACGCGACGCCGCCACCGTGGTCATGCTGCGCGACACGCCGGCCGGGATGGAGGTGTTCCTGATCAAACGCCATGGACTCTCCGATGTTCTAGGTGGCGCTTATGTCTTCCCCGGTGGCAAACTCGATGCCAGCGACTCTGAGTTGGATACACAGGCCCATCTGGACCAGGAACCTAGTGAGTTGCATACAGCGCTCGGTGAGCCGGATGCCGCGGTTTCGCTTGCGACCGGCCTGTACGTGGCCGCCTTGCGTGAAGCGTTTGAAGAGTCTGGCGTGCTGTTTGCCCACAGTTCCGACGCGACACCGGCTGCATTTAGCCCTCCGCCAGGCGCTACGTTCAACCAGATGCTGGCCGATCTTGGACTGCGCTTGCAGACCAGTGCAGTACAACCCTGGTCACGCTGGATCACGCCGCGCATGCCATCGGTCAGCAGCAAGCGCTTTGACACGCGGTTTTTTGTGGCAGCGATGCCAACCGGCCAGGAAGCGCGGCACGACAACCACGAAGCCACCGAGAGCGTCTGGCTGACCCCTCGTGCAGCCCTCGAGCAGTATTGGTATGGACTGCTCGCTCTGGCCCCTCCGCAGATCATGAGCCTGGCCCATCTGGCTCGCCACAGCGCGGTGCAAGCAGTGATGGATGCTGCACGCGGTCACCCGCCCCCGCTGGTTTTTCCGGAGGCTTTTGACGAAGCTGGAGTCCGCGTGCTGTGTTACCCGGGCGACCCGCAACATTCGGTGCAGGCCCGCGCCCTGCCCGGCCCGACCCGACTCCTGTTCCGCAACGGGCGGTTCGAGCCCGTCGATGGATTTGACGCGCTGTTTGCCTGAACAAAAGAGCCATCGCGAGAGCCAGACCCGGGCAAAATTTGATACCAAAGTATCACTTTTTCCGGATGCTTGACGGACACCTCGCGTGAGGATTCCAATACCTGCAACAAGGAGTCTCCAAGGGAAGGCGTGACGCGCCGAGCAATTGTCGCCTTCCGGTCTTTCCGTCATGAATCTGTTCACGGTCAATGTCTTTTCAATTCCATTGGGACAACCGCTGTCTTTTTCGCTCCGCAATGAAAACGGAGTGTTGCTGGCCCGCAAGGGGCACATGTTTTTCCAGCGCGGCGTATTGCACAAGCTGGCTGGGCACGGAACGCTGTGGGTCGACATGCGCGAGGTAAATGCCTACCAGGAGGCCATTGCGAAACAGAACACAGGCAAGAGAGACGAGCGAAACTCGACTGGCACCAACGAGACTTCAAAGGCGAATGCTCAGGCGGGAAAGCCAAAGGAAAGCGCGATCGACAGGGACAGCCTGGCGGTTGACTGGCTTGGCTTGCAAAGCAGCGCAAACGCGCTTTTGCGTCACCCACAAACCCCCGATTTCCAGAAACGCTTGAACCTTTTGCAGCACGAACTTACCAGATTGGTCAGGCGCAGTCCCGATGCGACATTGCTGGCGCTGATTCATCTGGCGGCCGAGGAAGATCGCCTTTACAGCGCCACGCATGCCCTGTTTGTGGGTGCCGTATGCTCGCTGGCCGCGCTTGAAGTTCTCGACTGGTCCGAGGAGTTGGCTTCGACGCTGATCTCTGCCGCCTTGACCATGAACATTTCCATTACCGAATTGCAGGACCAGCTCGCCATCCAGAGCGAGCCACTATCCGACGAGCAAAAAAGCCAGATCGATTCTCATGCACAACGGTCGGTCCATCTTTTAAAAGGTTTGGGTATCTCCGATCCGGTCTGGTTGGAGGCAATATCAAACCACCACAAGTCCAACTCTGGAGCACTTAAATCCAAATCTCCCACGGAACAAATCGCCCGACTGATTCACCGTGCCGACGTGTTTGCCGCGCGTCTGTCCCCTCGATCATCACGTCCATCGATGGCATCTCTGGCGGCCATGAAGTCTGCCTATTTTGATGAGGAGCAGCGGGTCGATGACGCGGGAGCCTCGATCATCAAGGCGCTTGGCATCCACCACCCCGGAGCGCTCGTGACTTTGGCAAGTGGAGACACCGCGGTAGTGGTTCGTCGTGGACTCAATGGACTGAACCCGATGGTGGCCGTTCTGGTCAACCGACAGGGAATGCCGCTGGCTGAACCGGTTTTGCGAGACACCAGTCAACCGGAGTACGGCATTGTCGCCAACATCAATCACAACTCGATCAAGGTGCGCTCGGATTTACTGCGCTTGCTCGCCGTAGCGTAGGCCGGGCCATTTGAGTCCGCCCTGAAAACCTTTTGTGCCGGATTGCGCTTACTCAGGTATGCGTGACAGCCAGAGTTCGATAATCTGGGGGTCGGTCACTGTTCTCAGTTCCTGAAAGGCTGCCTCTGCCTGCGGGTAACACCGTCGCAGAAAGTTTAGCCATTGCTTCAGACGTCCGGCCCGCTGGCGGCGTTCCAGCCGGCTGCACACCAATCGCCAGAACCGGTTGACGAACGGCAGCAACTCTTCCCACGTCACCTGGTAGCTGGCCTGGACAGAGGTGTCGCCGTCATCGTGCCCAATGGCCAGCGCCAACCCCGGGTTCACCACCATCCCCCGCCCCAACATGATGCTTTTGCACCCGGAGGCCTGTCGGCAGCGTCGCGCATCCTCCACTGTCCAGATCTCGCCATTGGCGACCACCGCAATGGCAACTCCCAACCGGATGTCGTTGACCCGCTCCCAGTACGCCGGTGGACGGTACGCATCCGCCCGGGTGCGTGCATGCACCACCAGTTCGGTCGCGCCCCCGGCCTCTATCGCCTGCGCACATTCCACCGCCCGCGCGTCGTCATGAAAACCCAGGCGCATTTTGGCAGACACCGGCAAATGCGGCGGCACCGCACGTCGAACCGCCGACACAATGGTGACCAGCAGTTCAGGATCGAGCAGCAACGCTGCGCCCCCACCATGCCGATTGACCACCTTGGCCGGACAACCAAAGTTGAGGTCAATTCCATGCGGACTCAGACCGGCCAGACGCGCCGCATTCTCAGCCAGACAATGGGGATCTGACCCCAGCAACTGGACCCGCACCGGCACCCCCGCCGGCGTACACCCTCCGTTGGCCAACTCGGGAACGATGCGCAAAAAAGCCCGCTCGGGTAACAGCGTGTCAGTCACGCGAACGAACTCGGACACACATCGGTCCACCCCGCCAATGCTGGTCAGAATGTCGCGCAGTACAAAATCCAGTAGCCCCTCCATTGGGGCCAGAAGAATCGCCACTCAGGCAACCACGGATGCGGGCGTGCGAATCAGGTAGTCAAAAGCGCTCAGCGCCGCCTTGGCGCCATCGCCTGCTGCGATCACGATCTGCTTGTAAGGCACCGTGGTGCAGTCTCCAGCAGCAAACACGCCCGGTACGTTGGTAAGCCCCTTGGCATCGACCACAATCTCGCCGAACTTGCTGAGTTCCACCGTACCCTTGAGCCAATCCGTGTTGGGCACCAGGCCAATCTGCACGAACACACCCTCCAGTTCCACCAGATGCTCGACACCGGTGGCACGGTCCTTGTAGCGCAAGCCGTTGACCTTGCCCTGTGCGCCGGTAATTTCGGTAGTTTGCGCGTTGGTATGCACCGTCACATTGGGCAGACTGCGCAGCTTTTTCACCAGCACAGCATCGGCCTTGAGTTCCGGCATGAACTCGACCACGGTCACCTGTCGCACCACACCCGCGAGGTCAATCGCCGCTTCGATGCCTGAGTTGCCACCACCAATGACTGCTACATCCTTGCCCTTGAACAGCGGGCCGTCGCAGTGCGGGCAGTAGGCCACGCCCTTGTTCCTGTACTCGGCCTCGCCTGGCACATTCACATTGCGCCAGCGGGCGCCGGTTGACAGGATCACCGCGCGCGACTTGAGCAAGCCACCATTGGCAAGTTTCACCTCAATCAGACCACCAGGCTCTGTCGCCGGTACCAAGCTCTGTACCTGCTGCAGGTTCATGATCTCCACGCCGTAGGAGCGCACCTGCGCTTCCAGGGCTATGGCAAATTTTGGCCCATCGGTTTCCAGCACCGAGATGTAGTTCTCGATCGACAGGGTGTCGTTGACCTGCCCGCCAAAGCGTTCGGCCACCACGCCGGTGCGGATGCCCTTGCGCGCGGCATACACGGCCGCCGCGGCACCCGCCGGACCGCCGCCAACCATCAACACGTCAAACGCGTCTTTGGCCGAGAGTTTGGCAGCATCGCGCTCAGCAGAGCCGGTGTCGAGCTTGGCCACAATCTCTTCCACCGACATGCGACCCGAGCCAAACACCTCTCCATTCAGAAACACCATGGGCACGGCCATGATTTCACGTGCCTCGACTTCGGCCTGAAATGCACCGCCTTCTATGACGGTGGTTTTGACTTTCGGATTCTGAATCGCCATCAACGCCAGCGCCTGCACCACATCCGGGCAGTTGTGGCAGGTCAGGCTCATGTAGACCTCGAAGTTGAAGTTGCCATCGAGCACCTTGATCTGGTCAATTACCTCCTGCTCCACCTTGGGCGGATGGCCGCCGCTCCACAGCAGCGCCAGCACCAGCGAGGTGAATTCATGTCCGAGCGGCAAACCCGCAAAACGCAGGCTGGTTTCAGTACCAGTACGTTGCACGGTGAACGAGGGTTTGCGACTGTCGGTGCCGTCGGTGCGCAAACTGATCTTGTCACTGCGCAGACTTTGAATCGTCTCCAGCAAATCACGCATCTGCGCGGACGTCTCACTGTTGTCCAGTGAGGCTACCAACTCGATCGGTAGAGATACGCGTTCGAGGTAGGTGGCGAGCTGGGTTTTGAGTGTGTCGTCGAGCATGGGGGTCCTTATTGACTATGAATTTGATAGCTGTCTACGCATATTCTGCGCGGGCTGGCGGTTAATTTATTGCTGAAATCAAGCTCAGAGAACGCTCTGGCGTAGCGATAGTAGTTCTTTCCCCCACTCCCCCCGCCCCTCGCCCCGCCGGGCGAGGGGAGTTAAACAGCCACATTTGACCTCGCGTTTGAAGTAGCACTTCTACACCGCAAACGTCAGTACGCGAGCAGTCATTCGCTGGTGGAAGCCTCACTGCAATCGCAGTAACCAAATGTGGCTGTTAGGCCCCCCTCGCCCGGCGGGGCGAGGGGTTGGGGGAGTGGGGAAAAACGAGAACGCAGAGAAAGAGATTAGATTTTCCCCACCAGATCGATCGACGGAGCAATCGTCTTGGCACCTTCCTGCCACTTGGCAGGGCACACCTGACCGGGGTTCTTGGCCACGTACTGTGCCGCTTTCAACTTGCGCAAGGTTTCCTTGACATCGCGGGCAATCGCGTTGTCGTGAATCTCCAGGGTCTTGATCACGCCTTCCGGATTGATGATGAAGGTGCCACGCAATGCCAGACCGGCTTCGTCGATATGCACGTCAAAACCGCGCGTCAACTGGTGCGTCGGGTCCCCGATCAGCGGGAACTTGGCCTTGCTCACGGCTGGCGATGTTTCGTGCCACACCTTGTGCGCGAAGTGCGTGTCGGTGGTGACAATGTAGACCTCGGCACCCGCTTTCTGGAACTCTGCATAGTTGTCGGCCGCGTCTTCGACTTCGGTCGGGCAGTTGAATGTAAAGGCCGCAGGCATGAAAATGAACACGTTCCACTTGCCCTTGAGGGTTTCGTTGGTCACGGTCACAAACTTGCCGTTATGGAAAGCTTCGTTCTTGAATGGGATGACTTCTTTATTGATCAATGACATGGTTCTATTCCTCTGGATGTTGCTGTTCGGTAAGTGAACAGGGGCAATCTTAGACTTTACAGGGCAATTCGTGGGTTAATTGATCCAATCAAGCAGATTGGCAATTCCTATGACCTGCGCGAACCCTCAGTCTTTGAAAACCTGCCGATGCATGCGACGCAGCGACCACCACACTCCGGCTACGACGGCGGGTATGGCTGCGGCAGCGGACAGCTCCGCACTCCAGGGCCAGCCCCAGTGCTGGGCGCCCTTGGCCAGGTAGCTCACCAGACCGACGATGTAGTAGGTAATGGCCGCCACGGACAGGCCCTCGACGGTGGACTGCAGTTGCAATTGCATGCCCTGGCGGCTGTTCATGGCCGCGAGCAGTGCCTGACTGCTTTGTTGCTGCTCGATTTCAACCCGGGTGCGCAACAGGTTGCTGATGCGTGACACCCGTTGCGACAGCGCGTCCTGGCGCCGGGCCGACCAGGCACAGGTGCTGCGCGCTGGAGTGAGTCGGCGGTCCATAAACTCGCGCACGGTTTGCATGCCTGACAGGCGCGACTCAGACAAATCGTCAATGCGCTTGTCAACCAGTTCAAAATAGGCGGCGCTGGCTGAGAATCGCGAATGGGTGGCGGCGTGCTGGCTTTCCACCTGACCGGCCAGACGCGTCAGGCGGTCGAGCAGCAAGGGTTCGTCCTCACGCGTAGCGGAACGGATTGCCTGCGCCAGTTCGGCCAGCTCGCGCTCTGCCGAGGCCAGCACGGCGGATGCATCGCGTGCGGCGGGCAGGCCCAGCAAGGCGGCCATGCGGTAGGTCTCGATTTCGAGCAGGCTTTGCACCAGACGGCCCAAGCGTCTTGGAGCCACGCCGCCCGATAGCAAAACCACCCGCGAGAAACCGTCCGAATGCACCGTGAAGTCGGTATACAACTCGGCAAAACCATCGGCCACCGCAGATGCAATCAGCGAATCTTCATTGAGCACATGCTTGCCCAGAGAGCCGCCGCCAAATGCCTGCGTCGATAAGGCCCACACATGTACGCCGGCCAGACACTGTCCTGGCAAGGCCTCCATCCACTGCTGTGGCACCCCATCGACAGCCGACTCGGGCTCGCGCTCTCCGAAACCCTCGGCATTGAAGGGTCGCGTAAAGGTCCAGGTTACAAACTCGGTATGCAGTTCCCAGCGCAGACGGTAGAGCCCCAAGTCCATGCGCAGGTGAGTGCATTGCGCATCGGCCTGCGGCAAGTGGTGGTCACGCGCCAGCGCTGCCACATGGGCGCGACTGGCCTCGCGCTGTGCTGCGTCGCACGCCATGACGATGTGTGAAATGCACAGCGGCACGCCCATCGCCTCGGGCGGACGGGCGTGGATCTCGTTGTGCAGCGTGACCCGCTGGGGGTGTTGCTCAATCCTCAACGAACGCCTCTTCCCGTTTCGACTTGATCGATGGCATCAGCACCACAACCAATAGCAATGCCGCCGCAGCCAGCAGACCCGCAGAAAGCGGTCGGGTCAGGAACACACTCCAGTCACCGCGGGACAGCAACAGCGCGCGGCGCAAATACTCTTCCATCATCGGCCCCAAAATAAAGCCCAGCAGCAGCGGCGCGGGTTCGGCACCCAACTTGATGAAAAGATAGCCGATGAAGCCGAAGATACCCACCATCCAGATGTCAAAGGTGGTGTTATTGGTAGAGTACACACCGATAGCACAAAACAGCACGATGGAAGGAAACAACCAGCGATAGGGGGCACTGAGCAATTTGATCCAGATGCCGATCAAGGGCAGGTTCAAAATCACCAGCATCAGATTACCGATCCACATGGAGGCAATCAGGCCCCAGAACAACTCGGGGTTGCTGGTCATTACCTGGGGGCCTGGCTGGATGTTGTGAATGGTCATGGCGCCTACCATCAGGGCCATCACGGCATTGGGCGGAATGCCCAGCGTCAGCAGGGGAATAAAGGACGTCTGCGCCCCTGCATTGTTGGCAGCTTCAGGTGCCGCAACGCCTCGAATATTGCCTTTGCCAAACGGCACTTCGCCTGGTCGAAGAGGTGTCTTCTTCTCAAGCGTATAGGCCGCAAAAGCTGCCATCACCGCGCCGCCGCCAGGAAGTATTCCCAACAGCGAGCCCAATGCAGTCCCGCGCAACACGGCGGGAATCATGTTTCTGAAGTCTTCCTTGGTCGGCATCAACCCAGTCACGTTGGCGGTAAAGACTTCGCGCTCGCTTTCATGCTTGGACAGGTTGCTGATGATCTCTCCGTAGCCGAAGACACCCATGGCGATCACGATAAATCCGATGCCGTCGGTGAGCTCGGGTATATCCAGACTAAACCGGGCTACGCCCGAATTCACATCGGTGCCGACCATGCCCAGCAGCAGGCCCAGAATGATCATGGCGATGGCCTTCAGCAGCGACCCCGATGCCAGCACCACCGCCCCGATCAAGCCAAGAATCATCAAGGAAAAATACTCTGCGGGACCGAACTTGAACGCCAGTTCGGTCAGCGGTGCCGCAAACGCCGCCAGTATCAATGTCCCCACGCAACCGGCGAAAAAAGAGCCCAGACCGGCGGCCGCAAGTGCCGGACCCGCACGACCCTGACGCGCCATCTGGTAGCCATCAATCACGGTGACAACCGACGACGATTCCCCCGGCAGGTTGACCAGAATCGCGGTGGTGGAGCCGCCGTACTGGGCTCCGTAATAGATGCCTGCGAGCATGATCAGTGCGGCCACCGGCGGCAAGGCATAGGTGGCTGGCAGCAGCATCGCAATGGTGGCCAGCGGGCCAATCCCTGGCAGCACTCCAATCAGCGTACCCAGCAGGCAACCGACAAAGGCATACAACAGGTTCTGGACAGTAAACGCGACACCAAAACCCAGCGCAAGATTATTGAATAGCTCCATGGTGTGGTCCTGATCAGTTGGTAATAAACGCCGGCCAAACCGGGAACTGCAATTTGAGCAGTACGATGAACGCCAGGTAACTCATGACTGCCAGCACGGTAGCCAGGACTGCAACCTCCTTGAAACTGAACTCATCCCCGGCGAAGCTCGAAATAAATGTCAGCGCATAGATCCCGATCACCAGTCCCAGGGGCGGCAAACCGATGCTGGGAAGACCGCCAATCATGGCGCCAAACACCAGGTTGGCCACAATGATGAAGAACAGGGGCCGCCAGGCAAAGGAGCCAATCTTGTCGCCATCCTGCGTTTCCACTACCAGCGCCTTGAACGTAATCAATCCGCCCAGGAATGCCAGCAGCACACCCAAAACCAGAGGAAAGTAGCCCGGGCCCATGCGCGCACCGCTGCCGATGGTGTAACTGCTGGAACCCCACGCGAAGGCAACTCCGACTCCCATGAACATGAGGCCTGAGAAAAAATCTTTCTGACTTTTAATATTCACTGTCCGTCTCCAGAATATCCAACCGACGGTGCATTTTGCACTTAATCACGGCGCTCCCCTGAACCTCTCAATGCAGCGGCGGGGTCGACGTCAACACCTCTTCCAGCACCGTCAGTCCTTCTGCCACCCGCAGCGCACCGGCCAGTCGCAAGGGACGCATGCCATCCGCCACCGCCTGCCGGCGCAACTCATCAATGCTCGGCGAGGCACTGATCTTGGCTTTGGACGCTTCCGAAATTTCCAGCAACTCGTACAGACCCATCCGCCCCATGAAACCGGTCATGCGGCACTCCACGCAGCCCACCGCCTTGTAGGGCTTGTAACCCCCGGTGATTTGCCAGGGACTGATCACCTCGGCCAATGTCTCGCGCGTGGTGTGCTCGTCGCGCACCTTGCAGTGCTTGCACAGGGTGCGCACCAGACGTTGTGCCAACACGCCCAGCAAGGTCGCGTTGATGAGATAGGGCGGAATGCCAAGCTCCATCAAGCGGGTCACCGCAGAGGGTGCGTCGTTGGTGTGCAGGGTAGAGAACACCAGGTGCCCGGTCAGCGCCGCCTGCACTGCCATTTCTGCCGTTTCCAGATCGCGAATTTCGCCCACCATGATGATGTCCGGGTCCTGCCGCATCAATGCCCGCAAGCCCTGTGGAAAACCGAAATCGAGTTGCGGCTGCACCTGCGTCTGATTGAAGGCCGGCTCGATCATTTCAATCGGGTCTTCCACTGTGCTCACGTTGACCTCCTCGGTCGCCACGCGCTTCAAGGTCGAGTACAGCGTCGTGGTCTTGCCGGACCCGGTCGGACCGGTCACCAGAATGATGCCGTGCGGGCGCTTCACCAGCGCCTCCCAGCGTGCCGCATCGTGTGCCGAAAACCCCAGCGCATCCAGATCCTTGACAGCGTTGTCCGGGTCAAAAATCCGCATCACCATCTTCTCGCCAAAGGCGGTGGGCAAGGTGGAGATCCGCATTTCGATTTCGTCGCCACGCGGGTTGCGCGTCTTGATGCGTCCGTCCTGCGGGCGGCGTTTCTCAATCACATCCATACGACCGAGCAGCTTGATGCGCGCCGTCATGGCGTTTAGCACGCCCATGGGCATCTGGTAGACCGGATGCAGCACGCCATCGATGCGAAAACGAATCACGCCCTGCTCGCGCCGGGGCTCTAGGTGGATGTCACTGGCGCGCTGGTCAAACGCGTATTGCCAGAGCCAGTCCACCACCTGCACCACGCCCTGGTCGTTGGCATCGAGCTGCTTGTTGGTTTTTCCCAGTTCCACCAGCTGCTCAAAGCTCGACCCGTTGTTGGTGCCGGACTTACTGGCGGCGCGCACCGATTTCGCCAGTGCATAGAACTCGGCCGTGTAGCGCAATATCTCCTGCGGACTGGCCATCACACGACGCACGCTGCGTTTGCTTTGGCGCTCCACCTCGGCCACCCAGTCGGCAATAAACGGCTCGGCCGTGGCCACCGTAATTTCAGCCGTCGCCACCTGCACCGGCAGAATGCGATGGCGCTCGGCGTAGGCTGCGCTCATGGCGTCTGCCACTTTGCCCACGTCCACCTTCAGCGGGTCGATGCGCAAATACTCCAAACCCGAACGCGCAGCCAGCCACTGCGTCAAGGCCTCAATGTCGAGCGGCTTCTGGTCAGAGCGGCGCCGCAGCGACACACTGGCCAGCCGCACCAAGGGGTGCTGCACGCTCTCGGCCTGCGCGCAGCGCGCAATCGTGCGCTGCGCCTCCTCGGCGGAGATCACGCCGTCCTGCTCCAGCCACGTCACCAGCAGCCGCCAATCGACCGGTCCCACATGGTTGACAGGGGTGGAGGGATGCTTTCGAATGGATGTCGTCATGCGGCCACCTGCTTGAACACGCGAACCCACTTGTCTGCCGGCAGACCCCAGTGGCTCTTGATGAAATCTGCGCGTTCGGTCAACACCGAGCGCGATGGACGTGAGGGTGTGCGCTGTGCCAGCACCACCGTGTTGCCTTCACGCGTGGCCTTGAAGGCCCACAGGGCCTCTCGCCCAAATGCGGCAGCCATTTTATCGACGCTTTTTTGAAAGCTGGAGGTGCGCCCGAACAGATTGACGGTCATGCATCCCTCGTCAGTTAACGTCTTTCGACAGTCGGCATAAAACGCTTCACTGTCAAGAACAGGCGCAGCCGCCTCCTCGTCGTACAGGTCCACCTGCAGCGCATCTACCGATCCCTGCCATTTGGGCAGGCAAATTTCCTGGGCCGCGTCGGCCAGAATGACATGCAGGCGGGAGTTGTCCTGCGGCAACTTGAACCAGCCGCGGCAGGCGGCCAGCACCTGTGGGTTGAGTTCCACAGCGGTTGTCTTCATGCGCAATTCCTTGTGGCAGAACTTGGTCAGCGAGGCGGCACCCAGACCCAGTTGCAAGGCCTGCCGCGACGCCACCCCGGCCGGGTCGATCAGCAGCAACCACACCATCATGCGCTGAATGTACTCGTGCACCAGTACCGTGGGCGCAGCGACCAGCATCGAGCCCTGTATCCAGATGCTTCCCAGATGCAAGTGCCGAATCGGTCCCTCTTCGGAGAAATTGACTTCGGGAAAGGTCGCGCGTTCATTTCTTGCCATGGGGATTTATACCAGCAGTGCGCCCAAGCGCGGCAAGGCCTGGCCAGCATTGCAGGTGGTGGCCTGCGCCAACGCCTCCACGGAGATACTCCGCAGCGCCGCCACCGCCGCCGCAATGCGGGGCAACTCTCCCGGCGTATTGGGCAGCGGCGCTGCCCCCGCATGCCGCTGCTCGGCCGTGGTGTACAGCCAGTGCGGGGGAATGTCGGGGGCATCGGTTTCGAGTACCAGCGCCGCTAGCGGCAACACCTGCACCAGACGGCGCAATTGCAATGCTCGCTCATAGGTTACTGCCCCGCCAAAGCCCAGTTTGAATCCCAGGCTGACAAACTCCCGTGCTTGCACTTCACTGCCGTTAAAGGCATGTGCAATGCCGCGCCAGGGAACCCCTGTGGAGCCACCCGACAGCTCGCGCAGATATTTGAGCAGGCGATCAGCCGAACGGCGCACATGCAGTACCACGGGCAGTTCGTATCGGCGCGCCAACCGCAGTTGCTCACGGTAAAAGTGCTCCTGCTTGTCACGCAAGGCGGGAGCGCACAGTGCGGGCACAAAGAAGTCGAGCCCGATCTCCCCGACCGCCACCAGGCGCGCGTCGTGCTGGTGGGTGGCAAGCTGGACATCAAGCTGCTCCAGATCGCTCTCGCAAGCCTGGGGCACGTACAGCGGATGAATGCCCAGGCAGTAGCAGTCCCCCAGCGCGTGGGCAAGGGTGCGCACTGCTGAAAAGTTGGCAACCGATACCGCAGGAATGACGCAAAACGCTACACCTTTAGTAGCAGCCTGCGCGCGGATGACGGCCGCTCCAGGCCTGTTTACTTCAGAAAACTCCGGCGCATCCAGATGACAATGGGTGTCAATCCAGCGCGTGGGCGGTAGCTTCATCAATCAGCCTTACCGTTGCGACACATCCAACGACAACTTTCCCGAAACCAGCACCAGCCGCCGAGCGCAGCGTTCGGCCAGCGCGGCGTCGTGCGTGACCAGCACAAACGCCGTGCCCTGGTCGCGTGACAAGTCCAGCATCAGGTCAAACACACCATCGGCCGTGCTGCGGTCGAGGTTGCCCGTGGGTTCATCGGCCAGCACGCAATCGGGCCGTGTCACCAGCGCCCGCGCAATCGCCACGCGCTGTCGCTCCCCACCCGAAAGCTCGGCCGGGCGGTGCTGCATGCGGCTTTCCAGGCCCACGCGTGCTAGCATTTCCATAGCTACCCGCGCACATTCTGCGGGTGCTAGACGCCGAATAGTCAATGGCATCGCAACATTGTCCAAGGCACTGAACTCGGGTAGCAGGTGGTGAAACTGGTAAACAAAGCCCAGGTGCCGGTTGCGCAGACGACCCTGCGCCGCGGCATCCACCGTGGCCAGATTCCGGCCCAGCAGTTCCACCGTCCCGCCCGTGGGCGCGTCCAGCCCGCCCAGCAGATGCAGCAGCGTGCTCTTGCCAGACCCCGAGGCACCCACAATGGCCAGGGTTTCGCCCCGGTGCACCTGCAGATCCACACCTTGCAGCACCGTCACGTCGAGCCGGCCCTCGGCGAACCGCTTGGTCAGCCCCTGTGCCTTTAGCACAATCTCTCCGCCGTGCATGGCTTGGGCTGGAGCAACACCCAGACCAGCCACCATGCGGTAATGGGCGGCACCCAATGCAGCCGGAATCGGGGTTTCACTCATAGCGCAAGGCCTCCGCCGGGTTCACACGACTGGCGCGCCAGCTCGGGTAGAGGGTGGCCACAAAAGCCAGCACCAGCGCAATCACGGCAACGGGCACGATGTCAGAGCGTTGCGGATCGCTGGGCATGCGGCTGATGAGGTAAATGTCCTTGGGCAAAAAGCTCGCCCCCAAGGCCTGTTCAATCGCCGGCACGATGACGTCCACATTGAATGCCACGCCCAGTCCCAGCAGCAGTCCGGCGAGCGTGCCAATGACCCCCACCATCGCGCCCTGAACCACGAAAATACCCATGATGCTGCCGGGACTGGTGCCCAGGGTGCGCAGGATCGCGATATCGGCGCGCTTGTCGGTCACGGTCATCACCAGCGTGCTGACCAGATTGAACGCCGCCACCGCCACGATCAGCGTCAGAATGATGAACATCATGCGTTTCTCCACCTGCACCGCAGCAAACCAGGTGCGGTTCTGGCGTGTCCAGTCACGCAGGAACAGGTCGCCCTTGAGCGTGTGGCCCAACTCGTCGGCCACCTGACGCGCCTGGTGCAGGTCGCGCAACTTCAGGCGCACACCGGAGGGGCCTTCCAGACGAAAGATTCTGGCAGCGTCCTCCCAATGCAGCATGATCAGCGCTGAGTCGTATTCGTAGTGCCCGGAATCAAACGTGCCCAGCACCGTCATCTGCTTCAGACGCGGGACCACACCGGCAGGAGTGACCTGTCCGCTAGGCGCAACCAGGGTCACCTTGTCGCCCGCGTGTACGCCCAGGGCACGGGCCAGCTCTGCTCCCAGCACCACACCAAATCCGCCCGGCGCGAGTTGCTTGAGCACGGCCGCCTGCGCCCCGTTGGCCAGGTCGGTTACCTCGTGCTCCAGCGCCGGGTCAATCCCCCGCACCATTACGCCCTTCATGTCCTCACCCCTTGCCAGCAATGCCTGGGCTGCTATAAAAGGTGCAGCGCCCACCACCTGTGGGTGGGTCCGCACCTGGGCCAGGGTCTGGCTCAGATCGGGCAATGCCTGGCCCCCTGCGGCGTAAATTTCGATGTGCGACACCACCGCCAGCATGCGGTCGCGCACCTCTTTCTGAAAGCCGTTCATCACACTCAGCACAATGATCAGCGCCGCCACTCCCAGCGCGATGCCCAGCATCGAGACACCGGAGATAAACGAGATGAAGCCGTTGCGCCGCGTGGTGCGCCCGGCGCGGGTATAGCGCCAGCCAATCAATAACTCGTAGGGAAGTTGTGTCATCCCCGAATTGTGGCATCCAACCGGAGCCGCTGGCGGCACAAACCCCGCATAATGAGCCACCGCGTCACGTCAATGGGCATCCCCATGGGGCAAGCAGCGCAAAAAATTGTATTTGCCGCTGAGGACTTCGTACGCTGGGAACCGGCACAGCTCGATCCCCATGAATTTCTGGACGGCGAAGTATTTGCCATGGCCGGCGCCGAAGACCGGTTGGGCGCACTGCACCGGCCATGCGAGACAATCGGGCCATGCGCACCCTGATTCCTTATGCCGCCGCCGCGGGACCCCAATGCCAGCAGGCTCTGGCCACACTGCAACTGCCCCAGCTGAAGCAACTATTGCAGTTGCTGACACTTACGAGCCGCCGCGCGGGAAACCCGCAGCACCTGACCCCCCTGCACGAGCGTATCGTTGCCCAGTTCATGGGGCTCGAAGGCGACGATGGCCTGATTCCCTGGGCCGCGCTCGACGCGCAGCGTCTTGGTCTCACCGCACTGCATGGGGGCGACGGCTGGGCCTGGATCACGCCCTGCCACTGGACCCTGCAATCTGATCACGCGAGCATGGCCGACCCCCTGCAACTGGCACTTACCGGCAAGGACGCTGAAGCGTTGTGGCAGGCCATGCAGCCCTATTTTCAGGAAGACGGGATCACCCTGTTCGTGCACGCCTTGGGACACAGCAGCACCCGCTGGCTGGCCCATGGGGCGGTCTTCAAGGACCTGCCCACTGCCTCGCTCGACCGTGTGGGCGGGCACACTGTGGACGCGTGGATGCCGCGCCAGGAGCAGGCGAAGACGCTGCGGCGACTGCAAAACGAAATGCAGATGCTGCTCTACACCCACCCGGTCAACGATGCCCGAGCGAAATTCAAACTCGATAGCGTGAACTCATTTTGGGTCAGCGGCACCGGGTCATTGCCCGCAAACGCCCTTTCCCCGCCCCACGACCCTCCTGCCTGCACCGTGCGCGACGCACTGCGTGGTCCGGCGCTGCAGGACCATGCCTTGCTCTGGTGTGAGGCCTGGGAGGCTCTGGACAGCACCACATTGTCCCAGCTCGTAGAGCAGGCCAGCGCCGGGCAACCCGTTTGGCTCACATTGTGTGGAGAATTGCAGGCCATCACCCTGGAAAATCGGCCGCTGGGGCTGGCGCAGCGGCTGCGGCGGCGCTGGACACCGCTGCAACCGTCCGCACTGTTGGGTACGCTATGAAGATCGTCGCGCGCGACGTACCACCCCGCAGCGCCTGGGCCCTGGAGCAGGCCGGTGTGCACCCCCTGCTGGCGCGCCTGTATGCCGCACGGGGCATCACCGCAGCAGAAGAACTGGACGACGCGCTGGCCAAGCTGCTGCCCCCCTCGACCATGCGCGGGTTGCCGGAGGCCGCACAACTGCTGGCCGATGCCATTGCCAACGACAAGCACCTGTGCATCGTGGCCGATTACGACTGCGACGGTGCCACCGCATGCGCCGTGGCCCTGCGCGGGCTGCGCCTGCTGGGCGCACAACGTGTCAGCTACATCGTTCCTGACCGCATCGTCGATGGCTACGGGCTGACGGCCCCCATCGCACAGCGGGTCAAGGACTCGGGGGCGGACGTACTGATCACCGTGGACAACGGCATCGCCAGCATCGATGGCGTGGCCCACGCGCGCGCGTTGGGGCTGCAGGTGCTGGTGACAGACCACCATTTACCCGCCAGCGCGCTGCCGGATGCCGACGTCATCGTCAACCCCAACCAGCCCGACTGCCCCTTCGAGAGCAAGTCAATCGCGGGAGTTGGCGTCATGTTCTACGTGCTGCTTGCGCTGCGCTCGGAGCTTCGTGCCAGAGGTGTATTGAATACTGCAACACAACCCAAGCTGGACACGCTGTTGCCACTGGTCGCGCTGGGTACCGTAGCCGACGTTGTGAAGCTCGATGCCAACAACCGCCGCCTCGTTGCCCAAGGCCTAAAACGCGTCAGAGCCCTCGCCATGCCTGCGGGGCTTGCTCATCTTTTTGTAGCGTCCGGTCGTGCTGCCAAGGTCGCCACCACCTTTGATTTTGGCTTTGCCGTGGGCCCGCGCATCAATGCCGCTGGCCGCTTGAGCGATATGACGCTCGGCATCGAATGCCTTCTCACCGATGACCCCGACCGTGCGCAAGAACTGGCCAAAATCCTGGACGGCATCAACCGCGAACGCCGCGTGATAGAAGGTGACATGCGCGAGCAGGCCATGGCGATCGTGGATGGCTTGTTCGACGAAGGCGACGAGCCGCCACCGGCCATCTGCGTATTCGACCCCGACTTTCACGAAGGCGTGGTCGGCATCGTGGCCTCACGCATCAAGGACAAACTGCACCGACCGACCTTTGTTTTTGCCTCCAGTGCGGCACCCGGCAAAGAGCATGAGCTCAAAGGCTCCGGGCGCTCCATTGCCGGCTTTCACCTGCGCGACGCGCTCGACCTGGTGGCCAAACGCCACCCCGGTGTGCTGCTGCGCTTTGGCGGTCACGCCATGGCGGCTGGCTGCACCATCCACGAGGACACTCTGGATACCTTCGAGCAGGGGCTGGTGGAAGTGGCCCAGGCGTGGCTGGATGCGGCCACACTGACGCGTCAACTGGCCACGGATGGGCCGCTCAAGCCTGAATACCGGCGTGTTGATCTGGTCGACGCGCTGCACAAAGAGGTGTGGGGCCAGGGCTTTGCCGCACCGGTTTTCAGCGAAGAAGTGGAAGTGCTCTCGCAGCGTCTGGTGGGCGACAAGCATCTTGCACTCAAACTCAAGCACCAGGGCCAGCCGGTGGATGCCATGTGGTTCAGCCACACCGAGCCCCTGCCCGGTCGGGTCACGATGGCGTTTCGCCTGGATGCGGATGAATGGAACGGGGTTCGACGCGTGCGCTTCCTCGTCGAGGGTGTGCAAACTAGCGCGTAATCACAACCTTCTGGTACAGGCCACCGAAATAGGTCTGCTTGTCAACCTTGGTGATGGGAATGTCGGTGGGCAGCCACTCGGTGATTTCATGGCGCCACACGTCCATGGCAAACGGCTCCAAAATGGTGAGTACCGGCACCATCAGATACCGGAACGGACTCACGGCCACGGGCTTGTGGTAGTCCACAAAAATCAGCTTGCCACCAGGCTTGGTCACCCGCAGCGCCTCGGCAATGGTTTTCCGGCGCACATCGGCAGGCTGCTCGTGCAACAGGAAAAACACCACCACCGCATCCCGGCTGCCATCGGCAAACTGCAGTGCGCTCGAGTCCTGCAGCGACGCCGTCACATGCTCGGGCTTGCTCAGCTTGGCC
>CAIPGC010000154.1 GCA_903864505.1 uncultured beta proteobacterium
AATCGCCCTGGCGGGTCTTGTCGACCAACGCAATCAGACGGTAACCGAGTTCCAGTCCCAACTGATCCACCGGTTGCAGATCGTCCCAGGAGGCCTCGACATCTGTCGAGGTGGGGGCCGCCAGTGCTTGCGGGTCGACCACCGCCGGTTTACGGGCCAGCATCCACGCACCATAGGCCAGCAACGCGGATATGGCCAGGAACACAAAGTGGGGCATGTTGGGGATGATGCCCAATATGAACATGATGGCCGATGTAATGCCCAGCACCTTGGGAGAAACGAACATCTGCCCCACGATCTGCTTGCCTATGTCATCTTCTTTGCCCACGCGCGAGACCACCATGGCAGCGGCAACCGAGATCAGCAGGCCCGGAATTTGCGCCACCAGTGCGTCACCAACTGCCAGCAGAATGTACGTATTGGCGGCCTGTGTGGCGGTCAGGTCATGCTGCAAAATGCCAATGGCAAAGCCGCCAAAGATATTGATAAGCAAGATCAGAATGCCGGCCATGGCATCGCCGCGCACGAACTTCGAGGCACCGTCCATGGAGCCAAAGAAGTCGGCCTCTTCTCCGACTTCGGCGCGACGGCGCTTGGCCTCCTTTTCGTCGATCAGGCCGGCGTTCAGGTCGGCGTCCACGGCCATCTGTTTGCCAGGCATGGCATCCAGGGTAAACCGTGCAGACACTTCGGCAATGCGCTCTGAACCTTTGGTAACCACGACAAAGTTGATGACCACCAGAATGGCAAAAACGATCAGACCGACTGCGAAGTTGCCACCGATCAGGAAGTGTCCAAAGGCTTCAATCACGGCACCGGCGGCACCGGGTCCGGTATGACCCTCCAGCAGAACGACGCGAGTGGATGCGACGTTGAGCGACAGGCGCATGAGTGTGGTGAGCAACAAAACGGATGGGAAGGCAGCAAAGTCCAGCGGCTTGATCATGTAGGCCGCAACCATCATCACCATCAGCGCGACTGCAATGTTGAGGGTGAAAAAGGTGTCCAGCAGCAATGGTGGCAACGGCAGCACCATCATGGCCAGAATGGCCACAACCAACATCGGCGCGGCAGCCCCCTGGACTACGTTGGCATTGGAGTCGTACCACTCACGCAGAGTTTTCCAGGTGGCGTTCATGTGCTGGCCGCCTTAATCGTTTTGGACAGCGGATCGAGCTCTGGCGGCACAAACGGCTGCGGCGTGTCTCCCGGCATGGGACCGTCACCCCGCAAGGCAGCGCGCAGGCGGTATACGTAGGCAAGTACCTGGGCGACTGCGGTGTACAGCGCGGAAGGGATGTCCTGATCGAGTTCTGCATTTGCGTAGAGGGCACGCGCCAGCATGGGCGATTGCAGTACCGGAATGGAGTGGTGCTTGGCCACATCCCTGATCTTTATGGCGAGCAGGTCAGCCCCTTTCGAGATCACCCGCGGTGCCCCCATGGTCTTTTCGTCGTAGCGGATGGCAACCGCAAAGTGGGTCGGGTTCATCACCACGAAATCGGCCTTGGGCACCGAGTTGACGCTGTTTCTTTGGGCCAGTTCGCGTTGTTTTTGACGGATCTTTCCCTTGATCTGCGGGTTGCCGTCAGACTCCTTGCCCTCCTGCTTGACCTCCTGATGCGACATCTTGAGTTCGCCCCGATGCAGGAATGCTTGCAAGGGCACGTCCACCAGTGCGGCCAACAGGATGACCAGCAGCAGCAGCCCCATGCCGCTGGTAAGCCATTCGGTCAAATGTGCGATGGAGGAACTGGATGGTTGCAGTACCAGGGCCGAGAGTGTGGGTAGCCCGGCACGCAGAAATAGCGCTGCAATGACGAACAAGATGCCGGTCATCAATGTCATTTTGGCGACCGAAATCAACTTCTTCTTGGTGAACAAATTTCCAATGCCGGTCAGAGGATTAAGTCGACTGAAGTCGGGCATCAAGGGCTTGAGGCTGTTTACCCACCCACCTGAGGCCACAGCGGCCCCAATCGCCGCGCAAGAGATGATCGCTGCAAAGGCAATGCACCCCGCCAGGCCAATGCTGGTTGCATCTTCCAGGCGCAACAGCATGCTGGCAGTTTGCCTGACGGCGGAGGCATCGAAGGAAAGTTGTCGACTGAGGCTTTGTTTGAGCTGATCAAACAGCAGGGGCGAGAGTGCCAAAACACTTGCAGCGCCAGCCCCGAGCACTGCGAGGTGAGACAGGTCTTCGGAGCGATTGACTTGCCCGTCTTCACGCGCTTTGCGAAGCTTGCGATCTGAGGCGGGTAGGTTGCGATCTTGACTGCCTGGTTCCATGGTGGGGGATTCTTAAGTTCCCACCATTGTCGTGACCAGCGTGTAAAACTAAAGCCCGAAAAGAGGGAGCTTTCCCTCTCATACAGCGTAGATCAGAACCCCAGACTGGCCAGCAAGTCGTCTACTTCGGACTGGTCCGAAACTACATCCGGGTTGCCTTGCGGACTCACGGCCGGACCATCCAGTGCGGGCACGTACGGCACATGGGTAGCGGGTGCCTTCACCACGGCATCGGGCGGCGCGGTCTGAATCAACAACAGCACCAGTTGCTCTTCGATGGTCGCAGCCAGATTCACCACCTTGGCAATCACTTGCCCGGTCAAATCATGGAAATCCTGGGCCATCATGATTTCAGTCAAGTGTTCGTCGACTCGTTTGCTCGCCTGTTCCATGTCTTTGACAAAATTCATGACATGGCCCTTGGCCACGGCAGCGACCGGATCTTTGACAATCAACGCACCAATGCGCCGGGTTTCAGAGGCAATATGGTCATGTTGCGCCTTCGCCTGGTCGACTTGGTTGAGTACTTTTTCAGCGGCTTCACCGGTCAAACGCGCAATATAGGACAAACGACTCTTTGCGTCCGGCAATTCACCGGCCCAGTCTTTCACCTTTTCGGCCAGACCCAGACCATTCAGGGAGTCGTGTAGTTGACGGGTAAGGGTTCCCAGTTGCTGGTGGATCTGAACGGGCGTGAAGCCGTCTTTCAACATGTCGCGCAGTTCGGAGGCCATGCTTACTTCAGCCCCAACTTGGTCAGAATGTGGTTGACCTTGTCTTCCAGCGTCGCCTTGGTGAAGGGCTTGACGATATAGCCCGCCGCGCCCTGCTGGGCTGCCAGAACGATATCTTCTTTGCGAGCCTCAGCGGTCACCATCAGAACCGGGATGTGCTTGAGTTTGTCGTCCTTTTTGATCTCGGCCAGCAACTGAAACCCGTTCATGTTGGGCATGTTGATATCGCTAACCACAAAGTCGAAGCTGGCATTGCGAAGTTTTTGCAACGCAATGACTCCATCCTCTGCTTCATCAGCATCGGCATAACCGCTTTCTTTGAGCAGATTGCGCACAATTCTGCGCATGGTGGAGAAATCATCGACGATTAAAAAACGCAACTCTTTTGCCATGGATAACCCTTTCCCGGGCGATTTTTGTAGGTTCGCAAGTATGACCTAATTTTGGCAGACTTATGGTCGGGGCGTCGTGACTGTGGCAGCCATTGCAGCAACGGGCTCAGCTTCAACCCCCACCGGGATGCGGTTGCCGCCCAAGAGCCGCTCTTCTGCCTCCTTGGTCATGACCAATATGCTGATGCGGCGGTTGCTCGGGCTTAGCGGATTGTCTGGGTCCAGCAACAGGCTGGAGGCCATGCCCACCACGCGCGCCAGTTTCTCTTCCGGCATGCCGGCAGCCGCAAGTTCCCGCCGGGAGGCGTTGGCGCGGTCGGATGACAACTCCCAGTTGCTGTAGCCGCGTGCGGCATTGCCATACGCGGCGCGGTCGGTGTGACCATCCAGGCTGATCTTGTTTTCAACGTCAAGCAGTGCCACACCAATTTCGCGAAGAATATCCCGCATATAGGGTTTCACCGATGCACTTCCGCTGTCAAACATGGGCCGCTTCTGGTCATCAACAATCTGGATTTGTAGCCCGTCCGGTGTGATTTCCAGTTTGATTTGCGAACTGAACTCCGACATCTTGGGGTTGTTGGCGATGACCTCTGCAAGTTTGGCGCTCAGCGCCGCCAGCATTTTGGCATCGCGCCGGGCCACTTCCGCCTTGACTTTTTCGCCCGACATTTTGCGAGCCGATTTATCCGCCCCATCGCCCCGTCTGGATTGTCCCGCAGTCTGGGTCAGGTCATTGCCACCCCCGTTAACGACGCTGTTGCTGGCACCGGCACCTGCACCGCCCGCCATGGATACTTTCAGCGGAGACGAAAAATAGTCCGACAAACCCTTTTTGTCACCTTCGCTGGTGCTGCCTAACAGCCACATCAGCAAAAAAAAGGCCATCATGGCGGTCACAAAGTCAGCGTAGGCAATTTTCCAGGCTCCACCGTGCACCGCGTGGCCACCCTTTTTGACCCGCTTGATGATGATGGGCTGGAGTTTTTTTGAGTCCCCTGCCATGGCTAAGCGCCCCCGGGCCTATTTTCTCTTGACATAGGCTTCGAGTTCGGTAAAGGACGGGCGCTCTGTAGAGTAAAGCACCTTGCGACCGAATTCGATGGCGGTGGACGGGTTGTAGCCTTGCATGCTCGCCAGCAGCGTGGTGCGGATGCACTGCAGTTCTTTGCCAGACTCTTCCACCTTCTGCTCCAGAATGCCCGCCAGTGGCTCGGCAAACGCATAGGACAGCAAGATGCCGAGGAAGGTTCCCACCAGTGCGGAACCAATCATGCCACCCAGCACGGCCGGTGGTTGGCCCACAGATCCCATGGTGTTTACCACCCCCAGAACGGCCGCAACAATACCGAAGGCAGGCAATCCGCCAGCCACACGTTGCAGGGCGGCCACTGCTGCATGCTCCTCGTGGTGGTGGGTTTCAATTTCGCTGTCCATCAGCGACTCGATCTCGTGGGCATTGAGGTTGCCCGACACCATCATGCGCAGGTAATCCGTGATGAATTCCACCACGTGGTGGTCGCTGCCAACCGCCGGGTACTTCTTGAAGAGCGCTGAATCGTGGGGTTCTTCCACGTCCTTTTCAATGGCCATCAGGCCTTCCTTGCGCGCCTTCTGGAGAATGTCGTACATCAAGGCCATCAGTTCCATGTAGCGTGCCTTGGTATATTTGCTTCCCTTAAAGCAGGCCCCCAGGCCTTTCATGGTGGACTTGATGACCTTCATCTGGTTGTTGGCCAGAAAGGCACCGCCCGTGGCACCGCCAATGGTGATCAACTCGAATGGCAATGCCTTCAGGATCACACTGATGTTGCCACCGTGAAAGATGTACACGCCAAAGACGCAGACAATGATGACGGCCCAACCGATGAGTACAAACATAGGCGAATTGTGACAGCGAGGCTACCGGCCAGAAGCGTGGAAGAAGGTGTCTTTTACAAGACTGTTAGTCGATCATATCGGGGAAGTTGGATTTTGCTTGAATTATCACCAAGACTCCGTTTTCCGTTCGTCACCTCGAAATGGGTTGCAAAAGTTGCCAGCAAGCCTCGTGGATATTGCGCAATCAGCTACTAAATATATAGCGTTAATGCAGCAGTATCCCGCCGGAGGATGCTCCTTTTCCGGCACGTGCCGGGGGGGTGCACAGGCCACATTCGTAGTGGCGTGAGTTTTCATAGGCTTCGCTCACGAAGTGCCCGCCACATTTGGAGCACTTGGTCATCGACAGCATGTTGTTGTCGATAAATTTGACCAGACGCCACGCCCTTGTAATGGACAGCAGCGGTTCGACCCCGCAAGCGGCAATTTGCTCGGTGTACAGGCGATAGGCTGCCATCACGGCGTCAATGTCATCCATGGCGCTGACTTTGGTCAGGTACTCATAGGTGTTCTGAAACAGGGAAGCGTGAATGTTGGGTTGCCATGTCAAGAACCACTCGGTAGAGAAGGGCAACTGGCCTTTGCTGGGTGAGCGGCCAGCCACTTCCTTGTACAGGCGCAGCAAGCGCTCGTACGACAGATCAGTTTCGCTCTCGAGAACCTGCAGCCGTGCCCCGAGTTGAATCAGGGCAACTGCGCGCTCGACTTGCTTGGAATCGTTCAAAACACTTTTGGTGGCCATGGTGGTGCTCCGGTGACGTAGGGGCTGGCTGTTACATGGCTTCGGCAAACTTGCCGGCCATGAGGATGCTGGCATGCAGCTTGGTGGTCGCATCGTTGTCGACCTTGCTGACGTTGTGGTTGGTCAACAGGCTCCACACAATGTCGTCGTCCACCCGGAAGCGACACAGCAGCATGTTCCCGGACGCAATTTTCAAGACTTGCGCGGGGGAGAGGGCGCCTATCAGGTCGGCGGCGTCTTCGGACATGCCAAGACGAAACAGCGCTTCAGCTTTATCCTGACGGATCAGATTTTGGGCCAGCATCAGGTAAGTCATGTTGGCTTCCCGGATTTCACTCAGAATTTGCTCATTGGTCATTTTCGGCTCCTGGTTGAGGCGGTCATTCGTATGAATCACCATGGGGCAAATTCTGGTCTGCATCATCAGATTCTTGAATCCGAAAATGGCTAATCCGCGTGTCAGTAAAACACGAAAAGCCTGTAAGGCAAATGCCTACAAGCAGCAATAGATTCAGGGATGCGCAGCAAGTGCTGCAGTCAATGACATAACCCGACTGGGGGTAAGTCTCTCAATTCATTTCAAGGTATCGACAACAGATCACCATCACTTGAGTTGAACTCAAGAGCCGAGTTGGTAACAAGCCGCTTGAAGAGCAGCCCGCGCTAAGCGCGACCGGTCAGATCGCGTGCTTAGCCCTTCAGCAGTTGCAGTACTGATTGGGGCAACTGGTTGGCCTGTGCCACCATCGCGGTACCGGCTTGTTGCAGGATCTGTGTGCGTGACAGGTTCGCTGTTTCCATCGCGAAGTCTGCGTCCTGAATGCGAGAGCGGGATGCGCTCAGGTTTTCGGAGGTGGTTTGGAGGCTTGAGATCGCGGTTTCAAACCGAGACTGCAAGGCACCAAATTTGGCCCGTTGGCTTGCGATCACAGATATTGAAGAGTCGACGGTTGCCAGAGTGCGGGTTGCAGCGTCCACAGTCGAAACATCTAGCGTGTCTGCGCTCTGTAGCTGACTCGCCTGCCCTGTGGTCCGGAAATAACTGGTTCCGGCATCGTCGGCCGCGGCTGTTGGAGTGATGCTAAACGTTTTGTCCGAGTCCAGGGTCAATGCTCCACTAACGGCAGCCGACCCCCCAGCTGCAATGTTGAGCGCGCCACCTACACCTGGCAAATCAAAGGCGCCAGTCGAGCCGGCATTGCTATCAATGAAGATGTCTTCCCCTGTATCGTTCGTCAGCGTGATGCCGTCACCGGCGATGTTCATTTTCGCGGTTACACCCGTCACCGATGCCTTGTCGTTGAAGGCTGCAATTACGCCAGCCAATCCGTCGCTATTGATGGTGGCACCGGTTGTGAAGGCGATGTTTACCGCGGTTGTGTTATTGGACCTGACCGACAAAGTAAAGGTCGAGGACGGGTCAAACCCAGTGGCGTCGACCTTGGTGCGCGCGGTGGCTGTGACTCCCGTGGTCCCCGACTGTGCATTGATGATTGCCACAACCTTTTTCGCGCTGTCTCCCGCGGTTATGACCACGTCTGCGCTGCCCAGGGTGCCACCAATGGTGACAGTTTCTCCTGCAATGTTGTTGGTGGTTGGGGGCCCAGCCACTGGAGCGAGCGCGATTGCCTGGTTGGTTCCTGCAAGCGGAGTCCCGGCTACTAAATCTCCAGGACCGCCTGTGTTGGTGGCGATTTCGGAGCCGATGCGGTTGTTGCCGTATTTGTTGGTGCTGAAATTTGCAGTCGTTGCGATGATTGTCTGGTTGGCATTCGCACCCACCTGAAAGGTAGCAGAAGTAAAGCTGCCGTCCAGAATGTTCTGACCATTGAACTGTGTCGATTGAGCTATGCGGTTCAGTTCGGCTGTCAGCTGTCCGACTTCAGCGTTCAAGGCGGCGCGGTCACTGGCAGAGTTGGTGGCGTTGGCTGATTGCACGGCCAGTTCTCGTATGCGCTGCAAAATGCTGGACGAACTGCCCAGGGCACCTTCTGCTACCTGAGCCAGTGAAATGCCATCGTTTGCGTTGCGTGCCGCCTGATTCACGCCCCGAATTTGTGATGTAAATCGCTCACTGATGGCCAGGCCGGCCGCGTCGTCCTTGGCGCTGTTAATGCGCAATCCGCTGGAGAGGCGCTGCATCGACGTGGCAAGCGACAGCTGAGAATTTGCCAGATTGCGCTGTGCAGTCAGCGACTGGATATTGGTGTTAATGGTTGAGGCCATTGCGGAACTCCTAAAAAATTTGAATCAGCTTCGCCGCCGATTGCAGAGCCTGCTTACCCGCAGACAATCAGTAACGATGGGATGAATTCTGGAGATGCCTGCATTTGGCATTTGGGGAATAAGCATGGCAAAAGCCGTTCAAATGGCTTGCCTGCAACAAAACTTAATAAGGGTTAACCCTTAAACCGATGAATTGCAACGCAATGTCCCGGCTATTCAATTTATTTGCTCAAAAGAGGCGTGTTACAGCAGGCGGGAGCGTAAGAGCCCCTAAAGTTTTTCAACGGTTACCCGAAAACATATCCAACGGACCTGAGCAAGGTTCGCCGTCCGGATAGCCTAAGAAGAGGTGCACCGGTCATAGCGGCCAGCAACAGTGCTGGCGTTGGGATCGGCATTTCGCCGGAAACTGTAAATCTTTATAGGAGCTACCAAAATGTCAATGGTCATCAACACCAATATGAACTCGCTGACTGCGCAGCGCAATCTTTCGATGACGCAAAACTCGCTTGCCATGTCGATGCAGCGCCTGTCGTCCGGAATGCGCATTAATAGTGCCAAGGATGATGCTGCTGGCCTGGGCATTAGCGACCGCATGACAGCGCAGGTTCGTGGACTTAATCAGGCAGTACGTAACGTCAATGACGGCGTATCCTTGGCGCAGACGGCTGAAGGTGCGCTGGGCACCATTACCGACATGATGCAGCGTATGCGTGAATTGGCAGTGCAAGCGGCCAACGGTACCAATGGAACGGAAGACTTGGCCAGCTTGGATGCGGAGTACCAAAAATTGGCGGGCGAGATTACCCGGATTGGAACCTCGACACAATTTAACGGACTCTTCATTCTCGCTGGTGACGCTGGACCATTTGATTTCCAGGCCGGTGCTAACGAGAACGATACGATTTCGCTGGATACACTTGCGGTGTCTACCTACACGACAACAGGCGACTTAACCACTGGCGCCGGTGCGGCAATTACTACGATGGATGATGCACTTAAGGCGGTGGCAACCGACCGCGGTACATACGGTGCGGCGCAAAACACACTTGTGTTCGCCATCCAAAACCTGTCAAATGCCAGTGAGAATCAGGCAGCGGCACGAAGCCGTATTCTGGATGCCGATTTTGCGACGGAAACAGCCAATCTGTCGCGTGCCCAAGTGCTGCAGCAGGCGGGAACGGCCATGGTGGCGCAGGCGAATCAGTCACCACAGGGAGTGCTTGCGCTGTTGCGGTAAGAGTTTTCTGGAAAGAACTAGTGGTTGCTGCAGTAGCGGCAAGAATTGCAGGCGACGGAGGGAATTATTCCTCCGTCGTTTTGTCATTTTCTTGGGGAAAGTGGTTCTTTTTGAACCTTTTGAGATCGGTGAGTGTGGGATAGTAAGGCGTTTGTACTGAAATTAGGAGGATGACATGGCTACCATTTCATCAGCTGGCATTGGTAGTGGGCTTGATGTCAATAGTATCGTCACGCAGCTGGTCGCTTTGGAAAAGCAGCCGCTGGCGGGACTGCAAAACAAGGCAAAGCTTGAGCAAAATCAGATTTCCGAATTCTCCAAAATTCAGTCACAATTTTCCGCGCTCGCAGACGCAGCAAGTGCAATGGCGTCCACCACTGCGTGGGGTGCACGCAACGCCTCTTCTTCAAATTCCAGTGCGGCGACCATCTCAGTCACCGCTGGCACCGACGCAACTTCCTTTACTTTAGACATCGACGCGTTGGCAAAGGCGCAGTCCACGACTTCCGGCGCGATTGCGCATGGGGCGACGGTTGGCGCTGGAACGATGACAATAGACTTGGGAACCTGGAGCAGCGGTCCGACCAGTTTCCAGGCAGGTGCATCAACGGTAAGCATCACGGTTTCTGATACTGATACCGTGGCCACCCTGGCCAAGAAGATCAACGACAAAAACCCGGGTGTGGTTGCAACATCGTTTTTTGATGGAACCAGTGACAGATTGCTGATTCGGTCCAAAGACACAGGAGTTGCGGCTGGGTTCAGAATACAAACCAGCGAGACTGATGGTACTAATGCAGACGAAACGGGCTTGTCACGCTTTGCATATGATCCCGAAGCAGGTGCCTACGGCATGGCGGCGGCAGGGCTGGCGGTTCAGAGCGGTGAACAAGCCAAGGCGCGCATCAATGGTTTGGCGATCACTTCGGACTCCAATACATTGAGCAGCAATATTCCTGGGGTGACTATAAAGTTGCTGGCGACTACCACCACCAATTACAACAATGTTGGAGGCACGGAAGTAAAGTCGCCCGTTTCTCTGACAGTGAGTGAAGATGTGACGCAGGCGGTCAAGAACATCAGCAATCTTGTTGATGCCTACAACGCAGTGTCAAAAAACATCTCAGACTTGACCAAGTACGACGCGGCAACCAAGACCACAGGGCTGTTTCAAGGCGATTCATCCATACTGGCTATGCAGAGTATGCTGCGCAAAATGGTTGGTTCCTCAACCACTGGCAGCGTTTACTCGCGACTGTCTGATGTGGGTATTGAGATGCAGCGCGACGGTACTCTGCTTATGAATACGACCAAGCTCAGTGCGGCTGCCAACAACGGTACGGAATTACAGAAGCTCTTCTATCAAGAGAAGAATCTGGACCCGTTGACGACCGGTTTCGCACAGAAGTTCAAGGCTTTTGGCACTGATTTATTGGCGTGGGATGGTTCTGTAACGACCAAGGCCGCCGCATTAAAGAAGCAGTTGGATAGCAACGCAACGGAGCAGACCAGAGTCAACGATAGGGCAGCCGCGGTGGAGGCGCGCTTGCGCAAGCAGTACAGTGCGTTGGATGCACGGATGGCCAGCCTTACGGCCTTGAATGCCTATGTCGCGCAACAGGTCACCACATGGAACAAGTCGACCGGGTAGCGTACACAGGAAGAACGAGGCAGCTTATAGAGTGCATTTAGTTTCGTTTTCGGAGTTTTCCTAGTGTAAGGACTTTAGTCTGCGCAAATCGTGCCGATAAATACTGCAAGAACCAAAGGAACCGCAGTATGTTTACCTCAGTCAGCTCACGCTCCGCCTTCGCTTACAAGCGTGCCAGTGTTGAAGCCAGTGTTGATCAGGCAGACCCGCATCAATTGGTGAATCTTCTGTTTGAAGCGCTGCAACGTGCTATTGGCGGGGCCAAACTGCATATGCAAGCAGGCGATATTCCTAACAAATGCAAGCAAATCGGAAATGCAATCAGCATTCTGGAGGAAGGGCTTAAGGCGCCACTGGACTTGCAAAAGGGGGGGGAAATTGCCGCCAATCTTTATGAGCTCTACGGATATTGCGTAAGGCGTCTGTTGTTGGCTAACGCCAAAAACGACCAGACAATTTTGGACGAAGTCTCCCGTCTCATTGAGCCCGTTGCCGCCGGATGGAAGCAAATTCGTGGAACCGGCCCGGCCTACCTGCGCCCGGTTTGAATAGTGGGACTGACAGCCATGCCCCAACAACTAATTGAATGCTACAAAGCGATTGAAGATGGAAGCGCACGCATGCTGGCAGCCGCCAAAGAGGAAGATTGGGATGGCGTACTGCGTTGTGAGGGCGCATGCGCTGTTCTGATTGAGCAATTGCGGAGTCGCGCGAATTCGGAAGAGCTAGACGAGGCTTCTCGATTTGAGAAAGCAAAAATCATGATGCGTATTTTGAAAAACGATGCGCAAATTCGAAACCTAGCTGAGGCGGGCCTCGACCACTTCTCAAGCCAGGGGCTCGACGGCCCAAGAACCCTTCATTAGGCTGACCCCGCCGACAACGAGCTGGGTTCGCACCAATATGGTGCCTTCGGTGATATGGAGTCCGCCTGCGCTGCGGCTATGGGGTCGGGGCGCAAGGAAGCGTTCAATCCCTGATGCGTGCCCACTTGCTGAGCCGAAGGTGTTGAGGTGAACCCATTTCCAATGGGACGTGGCGCAGTTTCAAAGAAACTGAAATAGCGTGAATATTCCCCTTAATAGTCTGATTTTCTTGCCGATAGATGCAGGATACTCGTAATCCGTCCATGGTTTTCAATTGGAATACCGGGTGTGTCGGGCTCGGCTTTTTTGATCTGTCTAGGGGAAGAACATGACTTCACAGTTTGTCGGTATGCCAACAGCAAACGTTGCTGTTTTAACGACGGATCAATTGAGGTCACTCACTACCACAGATTACATCGCACTGAACACGGATCAGGTGAGGGCCTTGACGACCGATCAGCTAAGGTCGTTGACAACAAATGTTGTTGCTGTACTGACAACAGCAGATATAGCTGCCTTGACGACCGATCAGGTCAAGAAGGGCTTGACGACGGACCAGATTGTTGGACTGACGACCGGGCAGGTAGCTGCTCTGACGACCGACCAGGTCAGCAAGGGTCTGACGACCGACCAGATCAGGGCGATGGAGACACGTGATGTGGCCTCGCTGAACACGACGGCGCTGGCGGCGTTGCCGACGGACCAGGTCAAGAAGGGTCTGACGACCGACCAGGTCGCGGCGCTGACGACGGCGCAGACGGTGTC
>CAIPGC010000155.1 GCA_903864505.1 uncultured beta proteobacterium
CGGTGGTGAGGATTACACGATTTGGGGTTACCAGAACAGCAAGCACAGCTACGCTGAAGTAGGTTTTCCGCAAGATCTTCGCAACTGCAGCAAGTGCCATTCCGGCACAAACGCCGCTACACCGCAGGGCGACAACTGGAAGAGCAAGCCTAGCAAAGAAGCTTGCTTGACATGCCATGCAAGTGGGGCCGGTTCGTACTTCGATCAGCTCCACAAGGTGTTTGCCGAAACGCGTGTGGCTCCAGGGGCTGCAGCAAAATCGATGAGCAACGCGCATTGTGCTTCCTGCCACAGCCCAGGTACCGCAATTTCTTCGGAAAACGTTCACTGGAATCAGAATGAAGAAAACGCCGCCAAGTACAAGATGAACATCGAGAATGTTGCGTACGACGAGGCCGCCAGGAAAGTGACCATCAAATATTTCCTGTCTGACCCGACGAATGGCAATGCAGCCTATAACCTGGTGACCTCGGAGTGCACTGGTACGGCCACGATCACGTGTGCCGGCACTACAAAATTCGGCAATCTGCGCTTCTATGTGGCCTATCAGAACCTGATCGGGCAGCCTGCGGTCATGACCGAATATACGAGCTACAACAATGGTGGCAGTGGCGCGAATGCGTACGCCTACAAGGGCACCAACGATGGCTCCAACCACTATTCCGTTGATATTGTTCTGCCGGCAGACACTGCGACTGCCGTCGCGTCCGGTACAGCGCGTGTGGTCAGCATTGGGCAAGTGAAAGAGCCACTTTTGATGGTCAAGTCCGCGGCGGTACCCCGTCCGGCGGTGACACCTGAGGTGGTGGCCAATCGCGTCAATGTGGTGGTGCAGAACGCATTTGCTGAATTTGCGCTGTCGGGCACCCTGAATCCGCGTCGCACCATTGTGAGCAGCGCAAAGTGCAACGTGTGCCACGGAGCACTGGGTTCAACCTCAGGCTCGAACACACTGGCCAACGCCTTCCATAGTGGGGCGCGCGACACGGTGGAAGCCTGCGTGGTCTGCCACGATGTGAACCGGGCATCCAGTGGAAACATGATGACCAACGGTTCCGGCCTGTACGAGTCGTTCCAGTTCAAACGCATGATTCACGGAATTCACGGCAATTCCAAACGCACCAGTCCGTTTGCGCATGGCAACAAGGTCGGTACGGTGGCGTTCGCAATGGATGGCACACCGCTGAAGGTCACCAGTCCCGCCACACCCGCGCTTGGCGTTACCGCCGGTGTGGAAAACTACGCGGCCGAAGTGGCCTGGCCTGGCACGGGTATCAACTGCAACGCCTGCCACGTGAACAATTCCTACAAGCGTGACCTGAGTCCCTTGGGGGCGGTGGTCATGAAACCCACGCTGATTCCGGCGGTGGGTACTACGGCAGCAGTCCTTGAGGCCGATCCCAACAAGTGGAAGGTCATTTCACCCAAGGCAGCTACCTGCACAGCGTGCCACGACTCGGCGACGGCCATGACGCACGTGACAAACTTTGGCGGAGCCAATTTTGGAACCAAGACCCAGGCCGAAGTTGCTGCATTGCCGCGCGAAACCTGTGACGATTGCCACGCCAGCGGCGGATCCAAGAGCGTGGACATTGTCCACGGTCAGAAATAGCACGAGGCATACCCATGCATGACAACGTATCGCATTCAGCTTTGAGAGGATTTGGGATGCAAATCAAGAGTTCCTTGGCCATTCTTGGCTTGTGTTTGGTGGGCTTTCTTGCTCCCGCCATAGCGGCACCTACGGGGGCGGCGTTGTGTGTGACCTGTCACGACGAGGAGGACTTGCCCGACATGAGCAAGACTGCTCACGGGTTCGCGGCAGACAAACGTGCTCCGGACTGCACCACGTGCCATGGCTCCAGCGACAAGCACGCCAAGAAGCCTTCGGCCAATAAGCCTGACCGCATGTTTATTCGCGGTCTGGCGCTACCCGCCGCTGAGCGCAGCGAGGTGTGCCTGACCTGCCACAGCAAGGACCCCAACCGCACCTTGTGGACTGGCAGCCAGCACAGCAATGCCGACGTAGCTTGCAATACTTGCCACAAGATACACAGCAACGACAACAAGGCAATTGCCAAGGCAACGCAGAACGATCTCTGCTTTACCTGCCACAAGGAGCAGCGCACGCAGGTCAACAAGCCTTCGCATCACCCACTGCCTGAAGGCAAGATGACCTGCTCTGACTGCCACAACCCGCATGGTTCAATGGGGCCAAAGCTGGTCAAGCGCGACAGTACCAACGCCACCTGCTATACCTGCCACGCCGAGAAACGCGGACCGTTTGTGCACCAGCACGACCCTGTGGCTGAGGACTGCTCCAACTGCCATTCGCCGCACGGCAGCGTCGTGCCCGCCATGCTGAAGACCCGGGCACCGCTGTTGTGCCAGCAGTGCCATACGCCACACGTGGCCGGCGCAGTGGGTGCGGTCGGCATTTCCAATGCAGGCTCGGTCAGCGGCAAGAACGTTGCCAACCTCTGGCAGGGTCGCAGTTGCCTCAACTGCCACACGCAAATACACGGCTCCAACAATCCGTCCACCAGCAACCTGACACCGCAATTGAAGATGCGTTGAAGCACGGAGAACAAGAATGAGTACTACTGTTTTTTCACATTCATTGCGGCGCACAGCCGTGGCGGCGGCGGTTCTGGCTGCCTGCATGGGGGCGTATGCCCAGTCCGATGACGCTGAACCCAGGGATAGCGTTCAGACCAACATCTCGGTAGGCGTGGGTCTGGTCAGTGCCGACAGCGCAGACCGTGCCCAGTTTGGCCAGTACAACGGCATGCGCAGCGACCGCAGCGCCTTTGGCAAGCTGGGTATTGACTACAACCTGCGCAAGGAGAGTACCTCCACCTGGGTGCAGTTGCAGGGCTCCGACCTGCTGGGCGACGAACGTGAACTGCACCTGGTCTGGAAGAACCCGGGCAGCTGGAAGCTCACCGCAGACTACAGCGAACTGGTGCGTGCCGAGCCCAATACTGTGAATACTGCGATGACCAGCATCGGATTCACCCACCCCAACGTGGTCAACGTGTCCGTGGGTTCCGGCACCGATGTGCAGCTCAGCACCAAGCGTGCGGGCTCTGGGTTGGGCTTTTCCAAGTGGGTGACGCCTGCACTGCAGCTTGCCCTGGACCTGAAGAGCGAGAACAAGACCGGCGAGCGCCTCTCGGGCATTGGCATGAATTGCCCTTCGGTAGTTGCTCCAACCTGTGGCGCCAGTAACGCATGGGGCGTGCTCTTTGTGCCGGAGCCTATCAGTGCCAACCACAGCCAGATCGAGGCGCGTGCGAACTATGCGCTGGACCAGTTGCGAGTCAATGTGGGCTACTACGGCTCGTTCTACAAGAACGACTACTTCACCCTGACGCCAAATCTTCCCGGTGCGCTCAACACCACCTCAAACGCCAGTTTGCTCGCTATTCTGGGGCAATCGGTGGCGCTTGCGCCCAACAACGAGGCCCACCAGTTTGATGTGAGTGGCAGCTACGACTTCAACAAAACCACGCGGACCACCTTTAAGCTCGCGCGCCTGACGTCCACGCAAAACCTCAACTTCAATAGTGCCGGGCTGACCGGTGCGCCTGCTGGTCTGGGTGATCTGGGTGGACAGATGAATACCACCACGGCCAAACTGGGTTTGAGTGCAAGACCCCTGCCGCAACTGACGCTGCTGGCCGATGCGCGCTATGAGAATCGCGACGACCAGACACCGCTGGCCCAGTACAACACCGATGGCACGCTGCGCTACGACAACCGCAACCTGCCGTACCGCAAGACCCTCGTCAAAGCCCAGGCCAAGTGGGCGTTCTCCGGCGAAACACGGGCAACCGTGGGCGCGGACCGCGAGTCGATTGACCGTGGCACGTTTACCGCGTCCAGCGCCATTTCGGGCGTGAGCGCCTTGCGCCAGCAAACCGGTGAAACCACGGTGCGGGCCGATGTGCGCAGCAAGCTGTCCGACGAGTTCAGCGGCTCGGTCGGACTGGCCTCCAGCCGGCGCGATGGCTCCAACTGGCTGCGCGACAACAGCGGCAAGGGTGTGACCGAGGTGACAGACCCGGCCGACCCGGTGGCTGGCCTGGCCTCCAGCGCCATCTATATGCCGACACTGGCCGACCGCAAGCGTGACAAATTCAAACTGACTGGCGACTGGCAGCCCACTGAAACGCTTTCGTTGCAACTGAGCGCTGAAGTTGGCCGAGACAATTTTTCCACCCCCAGCATCTATGGCTTGCGCGACACCGGCATGAACCAGTTCAATCTGGACTGGAATTACGCCCTGTCCGACAACTGGGCGCTCAACGGCTACCTGTCGCAGGCGGTCCAGACCCTGAACCAGGCACGGCCAGCGGGTTATGTGATGGCTTTTGACAACCGCAATCTCAGCGCCAGCTTTGGTGCCACCGGCAAGGTCAATGCGCAACTAAACGTGGGTGGCAGCTTGTCGTTCATGAACGACAAGAGCGTGTACGCCCAGTCGCTGGACACCTTTGCCAGCGCCGAGAGTGCGGCCCTGCTGGCCAGCACCGGCGGATTGCCCGATGTGGAGTTCCGCCAGACCACGCTGAAGGTTTTCGGCAAGTATGCGCTGGACAAGAGCGCCGCAGTGCGTCTGGACTTGATCCACCAGGCCACCAGTACCAACGATTGGGCCTGGGGCGCGGGTGGAGTGCCGTTCGCATACTCGGACGGAACCAGCGTGTGGCAGCGCCCCAACCAGAGCGTGAGCTTCATCGGGGTGAACTACCTGCTGCAGTTGCCATAGGGACCATGGCAATGACCGCAAGTTCCGTTGTCAAATCTACGAAATTTGATGTAGCGCAAAGAATCGATGCAGTTGAAGTTACAGAATGTAACGGTGTAAAAAGTGTGTAAAGAGTTTTTTGGTATCTTTAACGTAACGCCTAGGAGGCTCAAGTGAAGTCAATTGAAATGTCGAGAATAAATCGACCCCTTTCGCTCTGGGGGAAGCTTGCCGCGGCAGGCTTGCTGACCGCAGCGCTTGTGGGTTGCGGCGGTAGCGGCAGCGATGGTGCGACCGGGCCTGCGGGTCCAGCGGGCGCTACGGGTCCAGCGGGCCCTGCTGGTGTCGATAAGACCGCCGGTTCGGTTGACGCGCGTGAACTCACGTATTACGACCTCACGAACAAGGCCCTGGGTGGCAAGATTCTGAGTGTTGATACTTCTGGCAATCAACCCATCGTCAACTTCCAGGTGACGTTGAAAGATGCCGGCTTAGGCGTTCGCGGATTGCGGACCTTCTCGTTGCACATTGCACAGTTGCAACCCGCCAAAGATGGCAGCGCTTCCTATTGGATGAACTACCTTGCTGATGGTCTGCCGCTGACAGCCGATCCGACAGCGACAACCGCCAAAGTGAATCCGAGTACTGATGGCGTGTCCACATACAACGCCGATGGTACGATCAAGGCACAGGGCTATGCCGTGACCGACAATGGTGACGGTACCTATGCTGTGAAGTTTGGCGCCAACATCAAGGCCAACACCAAGGTTGTGTACGATGCCGCGCTGACGCACCGCGTCGTAGTGGGTGTGCGCAGCGTTGCTGTGCCTGGCGTGGTTGGCAAGACCGCAGGCGCGTACCTTGGTCCGATCAACCCATTGACCGGTCTCGTATTCGCCTCGTTTACCAATATCAATGGCACCAACCTGCACTACGACTTCACTCCCGCAGCGTCTGGCGCGGGCACGATGCTCAAGGATGCTTCCGGCAATCAGGCGTTTGCGCGTGACAATGTCACCATCGCTGCCTGTAACCAGTGCCAC
>CAIPGC010000156.1 GCA_903864505.1 uncultured beta proteobacterium
CCCAGTCCAGTTCCCTCTGCCTTGCGCGTGTAGTCTGTGCCGACCTGCTTGAACTCTTCGAATACCGCTGCATGATCTTGCGGCGCGATGCCAATGCCAGTGTCACTCACAGAGATCTCGACCATGTTATCGGCACGGCGCGCGGTGACCGTAATCCGACCACCCTCAGGCGTGAATTTGACCGCGTTCGACAGCAGGTTTAGCAAGATTTGTTTGAGTTTGCGTTCATCCGCAGTGAGTTCGCCCAATTGCGGATCAAGCTCCACCGCGAGAGTGATTCGATGGCGCATGGCGCGCTCACGAATCAAAGTGAGCGCATTGTTGATGGCAGCAGGCAGATGAAAAGTAGCAAGATGCAGTTCCATGCGTCCGGCCTCGACTTTGGCGAGGTCGAGGATGTCGTTGATCAGCGACAAGAGGTGCTGACCCGAGGAGTGGATGTCCTTTAGATAGTCCTCCTGCTTCTCGTTCATTCCCCCGAACATCCGTTCCAGCAACACCTCGGAAAATCCGATGATGGCATTCAAAGGGGTGCGCAGTTCGTGAGACATGTTGGAAAGGAATTCCGACTTGTGGCGGTTTGCACGTTCCAATTGGAGGCTCTTTTCCTGGATTTCGTTGAATAGACGAACATTCTCGATGGCGATGACCGCTTGGTCGGCGAAGGTTTTAAGTACCTCAACCTCTCTTTCGGAGAGTGGGCCGGGTTCGGTTCGCGAGACCGCGATAGCGCCAAGCGGCTGTCCTTCGCGCAGTAGAGGTATGCCGAAAATCGCTTGAAACGGAGTTGCGAGCCCGACCGACTTGTACGCATAGTCCGGGTCGGCGAACACATCCGGGATCTGAACGACGACACGCTCGAGCAGCGATCGACCAGCCACGGTGCCACTCGAAACCGGAGTCGGAAACACACGACGATAGGCCTCAAGGCCGGCACCGGACAAGCCACGGTGAGAGACTAGGTGGAGCAGTTCTCCGTCCAGCCGCAAGACCGCGCAGAACTGGGCGCCGCAGAGTTGAACGGCCGACTCCGCAATGATGTCAAAGACCGGCTGGACATCTGAGGGCGAGTTCGATATTACGCGCAGAATCTCGCTTGTCGCGGTCTGTTGCTCCAGCGCTTCGCTCAGATCGCGAGTGCGGTCCTCGACCTTGCGTTCCAGTCCGGCATAGCTTTCCTTGAGCCGCTCCGCCATCTGATTGAACTGCCCTGCGAGCGACTCAAGCTCATCGCCGGTGCCAATATCAATCTGCTGGTCGAGATCGCCCTTGCCGATTCTTTGCGCACCTTCCTGCAGGGCGCGGATCGGCCGCACCATCAGGCGGACCAGAACGAAACTCGCCAGCATCGACACTACCAGCGCCGCGAGCAGTAGCAGGCCCAAGCGCTGGAACGACACATAGACCGGCTTGAAAGCCTCGGCCAGCGGCAGTTCGACAAACACGGTCCAGTTCAGCGTCGGGATATGGGCGTGGGCACTGAGGACGTCGACACCCTTCAGGTCGCGTGCTTTGTCGGATAGCGGGGCGCTGTCCTCCTGTGCGTTAGCGGCGTTGGCCCGTGCCGCAACCTGGGGCAGTATGGACATATCGGTTTTCTGCAGCACCAGGCTGATATCCGGGTGCGCGATGAGCGTGCCCGCAGCGTTAACGACGAAGGCGAGACCGGCCTGGCCGATTTTGATGCGCGATACCACTTCCCATACGAACTTCAGGTTCACCTCGGCGGTGGTGACGCCACCATTTCCGGCGGGGCGAGAAATAGTCATGTAAGGCTCGGTCTCCTTGCGAAAGTACACCGGGCTGAACCAGGTCTTGCCGGACTTGGCCTCGAGAAACTTGGGGTCCTGTGACAGATCATTATCCGCACCGCTCACATCCATCGCCAAACGCGAGACTTTTAACCGACCGTGGCCGCTCGCGTCAATCCATGCCACTTCGGTGATCGCCGGAACCTGGCGCAGAAGTTTCAGGTACTCGAAGCGGCGTTGGTCAATTGGACTATCACTTGCGCTGACTTGCGGCAGTACCGTCCAGCCGAGTTGGTGCTCGATGTCGCCGATGTACTGCTCAATCTGCGTAGCCGTGGAATGCGCTTTCTCGCTTTGCAGTGCTGCCAAGTGCTCCTGGATCTCCTGATAGGAAAAGTACAGACTGATGCCGCCACTCGCAGCCAGCATGCCGCCCACCAAGACGATGATCAGTGTCGCGTATTTCGGGAACAGGCGCCAGCGCAGCGTCATTCGATGACCCTATCCGCCCGCGCGAGCACCGAGTGCGCAATGGACAGCCCAAGCGTCTTCGCCGTCTTGAGGTTAATAATCAATTCGAAGGTCATCGCTTGCTCTATCGGCAGGTCAGCCGGCTTGGCGCCCTTCAGGATCTTGTCGACAAACACGGCAGCACGGCGAAACATATCCGTATGAGAGGCGCCGTAGCCTATCAGGCCACCGGCTTCGGCGAGAGTGGCAAATCCGATAGCTGGGAGCAAATGCCTGGCTGCATGGCTCATCGCTAATTTGGTGCTTGAGACCAGCATGGGTTCCTCTTGGAACAGGACAGCGGCGATGTGTTGTTTGCTCATCGCAGCAAAGACGCTATCGAACTGATCCGGGCTTCGCGCTTCGAACGGCTGCACCTCCAGTTTGAGCGTCTGCGCTGCAACCAGTATCGCCCGCAAGTTCGAGTCGGCCACATCACTGCCCGGATTCATCAGGTACGCCACTCGCTTAACGCGCGGCATGGCTTCCTTGATCATCTCCAGCCGCTTTTGGCCCAGTTCTCCAGTGAAGACACTCGCACCTGTAATGTTCCCACCCGGTCGGGCGAGGCTGTTGACCAGGCCCCTGCTCACCAAGTCGGCAGAAGTAGCGACGACGATGGGTATCGTCGACGTGGCCTGCTTTGCGGCGCGGGCGCCCAGGTTGGAATAGGTGACGATGACATCAACCTTCAGGCCAACGAGCTCGGTCGCCAAGTCGGCCAGTCGTTCATACTTTCCTTGCGCGAAGCGATATTCGATCGTGGTGTTTTTTCCCTCGACGTAGCCGAGTTTGAGCAGTCCGGCCAGCAAGGCTGCCACCCTCGTTTCGGTATCGGCAGCAGAGGTCACGCCGAGAAACCCTATGCGGTGCATCCCGGTGGCGGGGGTTTGAGCAAAACAACTCCACGGCGCCGCCAGCGCAACGAGTAGTCTGCGGCGATTATTCATTCCCGCTCCCTCCAAGCTGGAAAGCAATTATGCTCGTTTGGAAAAACCATGGCTGGCTCGTCGGTCTGTGCACGACCCCGAGTGCTCACGTGTCAACTTTGACTTCAATGTTCTGGGCAACCGATACAGTCAGATTCTGCGTTGGCAAGATACCTTTGAGTCAGAACGAATTGAGAGCTTGGCATAGGGGGCGTTCATGTACGACATTGGAGGGCAATGAAGCGTCGGGAAGCGGCGTTATGCCGTCGAGATTCACGGCCCATCTGAAAGAGCCCACTCAGGGGATAACCACCCCAGCCCGCTCTAGTCGAAGCATGCGCGGCAATATTTTTCAATAAAGATTAGCGCAAACAGTCCAGCGGAAGATGTGGCGCCGGGATCGTTGTGGCATCAGAACCGAAAACATTCATTTTCTGCGGCGCTTCGGCTTTGCCGCACACCCAAGCGATTGGAACTGACGCATATCCTTCAACCACCGCAGGGCGAATGCTTAGTGCTTTGCCGGAAAGATTGGAGTTAGAACGAGCCCCGAAGGTAATGTTAACAACACCCTTCTTAACCTCAACACCAGTCACGTAGTTACCAAGAATCTTGTCAGAAGGTGGCAGCCCAGCTGCTGCGTTGTTCTCGGGCATGATTTTCGTTTTTGCGTAAAAAACGCCAACGCTCTGACGAACAAACTCTGTCATGACAACGCCTTCATTTACTTGGGTTTTGATGATGCGGTCTTGAAAGGATGGCATGGCAAGCGTACTCAAGATGGCAAGAATAGCCACCACAATCATCAGCTCGATAAGTGTGAAACCTTGGAACTTATTCATGGTCGACATCCTTAGACAACTTGTCCTAGTTTGAAAATCGGCAAATACAAAGCGATCAACAAAAACCCTGTGACGGCACCAGCAAAGCCGTAAGAGACCAAGGTAATGATTGACGTCAGGCGAGCAAAAGAGTATCGGGAGGATTCGCGCGCAATAGACGCAGATTCCCCAAACGCAGCTGCACGTTTTTTGGCGTCAAGGATAGTGAAGGGCGAGCGCAAAGAGGAGGGGACAGCCTCGCTGTAGGCTGAATGACCAGAGTGGCTTGTTACGCTCGCCAAGAGATTTTTCGCATGGGTCGAATGAAAAACCGGAGCTGTCGCCTCAAGATGCAATGCAACTTTGCCGCTCAGAGATTTGGAGTTGTGAACTACCGACGCCCAGGATAATGCTTGGTATGCAAACGCCATGTCGCAAAAGCGCCGATACAAACCCCACTTGAGTCCAACGCGATGTGCAAAAGGACGAGCCTTCTTCCAGCCGAATATCAACGCAAAAATAAGTATAAGGAGCAACGGCCATACGTAGGCGAGAGCTTCGGAAACCCCAATGAGTATCAAGGTTGGCATCGGAAGCTCCCCCCCAAAGGAGGCGTAAACCGTTTTGAAAGTTGGGACAACAAAGATCAGGCAAATGGCCAATAGAAACAACAAAAGGACAGCCAAAGAAGCCGGCCAGAAGAGCGTTCCGGAAACACTTCGAGTCTCCATCGAAGAATTTTTTGCATCCAGGGCCAAGACCTCTAGCGCCGATTCCAACCCCCCCTCCTCCTGCGCTGCAAGCATCACATCAACCGCTGTAGATGGGAAAAGCCCCTTGTCAACAAAGTAGCCAACAAGGTCAGTGCTTTGACCGGTAGTCAGCCTATTCTTGAAATTAAAAAAAGTCTCGTCATTCGACAAATCGGAAAGAACCTGTTTGAGCGGCTGCCCATTGGATGCCGCAGACTTAAGGTACAGGTAAGCCAGGTGCATCTGGTTGCTGTCAAATTGTTTAGGTGGTTTCATTCAGCGACCTCCGTGTCTGCATGTATGGGGCATATCGCCACGCCTCATGGTTGTGAAATGAGGAGCAATTTTTCCGCTCCAGCCAGGTTGGGGTGTGTTTGCGCCGCAATTCCACTGCATGGAGCCAGCGGGTTCCCCTTGAATCACGGAAGGCTCGTAAGCAAGCAGGGCATTGCCAAAGGTTGGCTGAGTCGCAAAGACGATGCCGTTTGTTGAAGTCCAAACTCCGGCGTTCTTCCCAATTCCTTGGGATGTGGAGTCTTCTACTGAGGCATTGAGAACGCCTGCAAAAGCAAAATCCTCCACTGCGCGCGCCTGAACCGATCTCAGCTGTAACCATCCCTCAGTGCTGCGCGTCTTTTGGGTGATCTGGTAAATGTGAGGCGCTAGCAAGCCAACGGTGAAAACAATGATCAATACAACAAACATCAGTTCAACGGGTTTTGCGAGCTTGATAGACCTCACTTTGGCCCCCGGCAAGAGCTTGGAAGCAAGGAATCTGCAAAGGCGTTCGGTGCGACAGCGGACACGAACGCAAAGCCGTTGGGTGCAGGTTGATTTCCACAACCCCATACAAGAGGTCCGCTGGGATAAGTACTATTCTTGCCCGCACGCAACGTCAATGTAAATCCGGTTTCCGCCTTCCCAATCGTCTTGTCGAACTCAATGACAACAGAGCCTTGGACGATAGAAACGGAGGTCACATAGCGACCGGCAAAAGACTTGGGTGAGGGCAGTCCAGCTTGCTCATTGGCGCTTGGAAAAGAGCCCCATCGATCAAAGTATGCGGCCACAGATTTTTGTGCAGGACCTGCCAAATCGAATCCTTCAGAAATCTTGGCGCGCGAGACGTAAGTCTGGTAGGCAGGAAGCGCTACTGCTGCAAGTATTCCAATAATCATCACGACAACCATGAGCTCAATTATTGTGAACCCTCGATCGCGAAGTCTGGAAGATTTGTTCATGAAATTCCTCGGGAGGTTTGATAGGATCCAGCAAACTTTGGCCTGAATGGATAGGCCTTCCAACCACATGAAACCAAGCATTAAACTACAGAAGCGGTATCAACCCGCGTAAGAAAGCTTACCCTTTCCGCAGCAATCCCCTGGCCGGTTTGTTTACACCAAGAAGTGCACCTCCGGGCAAAGCAATTTGCGCTGTACCGAAACTACGAGAGTCGACAGCGTCGTGAAGTACAGGTAGCCAGCAGCGGTGGCTTTCCATGGCAGCCTGCGATCATGGACTTGCTTTGGTTGAGTGCGGTTTGACATGGAATCCCCCTGAAGGTGCTGTTGCAAATAGCCGTACTATTCGGCTTTCCTAGAGGGATGTACGCAATACTTCGGGAAATCCGGCCACACGCCGCAACAGAAATATTCACGGGAAGTACCACGGTAGGCAGGGACGAGAATTTCGGGACACGATCCTTCCCAAAAGCATCGGAAATCTATGGCTGAACTCACAATCCTCTTGGCTGCGGCCCGAAACGGTGACGGTAAAGCTGCACAACAGGCATTTAGCCTGCTCTATGACGATCTACGCAGGCTGGCTCGCTCCAGGCTGCGCCAGCACCAGCAGTTCACCCTTCTGGATACAACTTCCCTGGTTCACGAGTCTTACCTGAAGCTGGTGGGGGTAGAGGCACTGCCCATAGAAGACAAGAAGCATTTCTTCACCTATGCCTCTACCGTGATGCGCTCTGTGATCGTTGACTTTGCGCGTGCCCGATCTGCCGAGCGTCGCGGCGGTGATGCTGACCATGTGGTGCTGGACACATCCCTCTCGGAAAAGCTGGGAATCCCCGAGGGTGA
>CAIPGC010000157.1 GCA_903864505.1 uncultured beta proteobacterium
CCAGCGATGTCGTCCCAATGGTAGTTACCAGCGACCAGCAGGGCGATGGCTCCTACCAGCGACAGGCCAATCGGGTAGAGCAGAGGTGCCTTGGACGGCTGCAGCGCCTTCATGGCTGCACCGCCGTGCCAGAGGATTGCGTGGGGGCTGGGGTTGTCAGCCCGCTCACGATGCTGTCAATCAGGGGCACCAGGTCAACTACAAAATCGCCCTTGCCTACATAGCCTTGGACTCCGAGTTCGCACGCGGCCGCGCGGTAGGACTGGCTGTCATGCATGGATAGAAACACGATACGCGGGGGCGATGCCATCTGTTGCAGGGCAGCGGCAACTTCAAAACCGTTCATTTCTGGCATGACGATGTCCAGCAACACCAGGTCGGGCAGCAGGCGCTCGGCCAGCGCGAGGGCGGTCTTGCCGTCGTGTGCCTGACCCACTACCTCGACTCGGGGCAGGGTTTCGAGAAAATTCCTGACCGCTGCCAGGAAAGTCTTGTTGTCGTCGACCAGCAGAATCTGGAGTCTCACGCTGTATTCCCCACGGGCGCAGGATGGAAAGACCGAGCCTGCGGGGCGGCGGCACCAGGATGGAGTCTCGAAATTGGAAACATGGCCCCAACTTTAGGCCGGTACCGGGCGAATAAAAATCGGGCCAATACCCTAGTCAGGCGGGGGAAACACCTTAGGGGCCTCAAACCCTTCGTGGAACTTCCAGGGGAAAGGTGGCAGCAAATGCAGCACCAGGTCCGGACTCGATGTGCAGCGTGCCGCCGAGTTGGCGCACCAGATCGGACACCAATTGCAGCCCCAGCGACTGACCACGGCGCAACTCGAAGTCGGCCGGGAGCCCGACCCCGGTATCGCTCACGCGCAGGCACCACAGTGGCCGACTGGCATCGCTACCCGGCGCGGCAGGGGTGGGTTGAAGTTCAACACGTACTTCTCCACCCTGGTCTTTGGAAAAACCATGTTTGAGGCTGTTGGAGATGAGTTCGTTGACCAGCAGGCCGCACGGGGTGGCCTGGTCCAGGGTGGACCTGGCGGGTGCCAGGTCCAGCGCCAGCCGTACCGATGCCAGCGCGCTTGCCTGCGCTCGAAATGCAACCGAAGCGACCTGTCCGAGGTAGCTGTGCAAATCCACCTCGGCGAAGTTGCCCGAGCGGTACAGGGTTTCGTGAACCAGTGCCATCGAGCGAATGCGTCCTTGCATGTCGCGCAGCACCATTTTGGTGTCCTTATGGGTAGATTGCCCCTCTTCCAGCCGCAACAGGCTGGTGATCACCTGCAGATTATTTTTGACCCGGTGGTGGACTTCGTTGAGGAGTGCCGTCTTCTCGAGCAGCAGCCGCTCCTGCCTTTGCTGGCCTTGCTTTAGCAGCGTAATGTCTTGCTTGATGGCAACATAGTGGGTGGCGATGCCCTCGGAGTCGAGCACGGGGGCGATCACCGCCTGTTCCACGAAAACCTCGCCACTTTTCTTGCGGTTAAGGAACTCACCGTGCCAGACCCCGCTCGCCCCCAGAGTTGCCCACAGGCTCGCGTAGGTTTGCGGGGGTGTTTTGCCAGACTGCAATATGCGGGGGTTGTGGCCAACTACCTCCGCTGCGGTGAAGCCGGTGACCTCCACAAATTTGGGATTGACGTACTCAATCGTGCCCTGCAGATCGGTAATGACAATCGCGATCTGGGCCTGCTCGGTGATGCGCGAGAGCTGACGAAGCTTTCTCTCGGTGTTCTTGCGCTCGGTGATGTCGTAGATCGCCACCTGAATGGCGTCCTGACCGGCGTACTGGATACCAATGGCCTGTACCTGAACATCAATCGGAGTTCCATCGAGTCGCAGGAACCGCTCTTCCAACGGCGGCGAGACCGTTCCCCTGATACTGCTGGCCTGGGCGCGCGTTTCGACAAGCTGCCTGAAGTCCGGATGCACAAAGTCAATAATTTTCTTCCCCGTCAGTTCGGAAGCACGGTTGGCGCCCAGCAATTTGACGGCGGCCGGATTGACGAATAGCAATTTCCCGCCCGCGTGCACGACGATGGACTCCGGTGACCAGTCCACCAGGGTTCGAAAGCGTTCCTCGCTTTCATGCAAAGCGGTCTCGCGCTCGCGCAGCGTCTCCAGCAGTCGATTGAATCCGCCAATTACTTGGCCAATTTCATCCTGCCGTGAAATACGCAACGCTTTGGGAAACTCTTTGCCATGGGTCAAAGATGTCAACTGGGCGGCGGCCGTGACCAGTGGGTACAGTTCACGGTGCAGCCCCCACCAGGTGAGGCCTGCGGCCAGCACGGTGAGCAGGGCTGCGGCAAAGAACATGCGCAGCCCCATGGCCCGAATCGGCGCAAACGCCTCTTCAGTAGGGAGCAGCGCTTCCAGCATCCACCCCGAAGCAGGGATGGAGTGCGTGGAAGACAAGTATTCGACTCCCTTGGCATTGACCTCAACGCCATAGCCTTCAAAGCCTTGCCGGTACCGGTCGTGCAGCGGATACAGTCCGGGCATGGGTAAAGGCGTGAGCACCTGGCTCTTGTCGGTGGAGGTTACGACTCGACCGTGTCTGGGGTCCAGCAGCATGTAGCCGCCCGTATTGCCGTAGCGGTGGCGGATGATCCGGTCGAAAAAATTGTCGCTGCTGAGGTTGATTACCCCCACCAGCGCCCCGATGACGCGTGCCTCACCATCAAAAATGGGCGTCGCCAGCGAAACAACGGGAACCTTCAGCACTTTCCCTACCACCGGTTCGCTGACCGCCGTCTTGCCGTCGCGAAGTGCGCTTTCGATGTGGTCGCGCTCCATGAAGTTGACGCCAACGCGCCGGGCGGAAGGGGGAACCGAGGCAATCGCCGTGCCCGTGGCCTGGGTAACGAAGGCACCCCCATTGAACTGGTCCAGAAACAGTGGGTTTCCATTCAGCAACTCGGTCAGGGTCGCCGGTCGGCCCATGTGGTCGGGCTGTATGCCATGCGCAATTTGTTCCAGTGCATGTAGTCTGTCTACCAGTTCCTGGTTGATCTCCTGCGCAACAATTGTCGCGGTGGAAAACTGCTGTTCGCCCAACAACTGTTCCATATCCTGACGCAGCAACTGCCCGGTGAACAGGACCAGCGACCATATGCTGAGCACGAACAGGGTCAGCGTGACCAGCGTGATGCGGGTCTTGAGCGAGCTGACCTGAAGCGCCACAGGGTTACCCCAGCGAAGAAACCAGCCCTGAGCGCATGGCGTAGCGCACCAGTCCCGCCACTTCGTGGATATCGAGTTGCTTCATGAGTTGGGTGCGGTGGGTCTCCACCGTCTTCACCGAAAGGTCCAGGCGACGCGCTATTTCCTTGGTGCTCTGGCCTTCGGCGATCAACTGCAACACTTCGCGCTGGCGTGGAGTCAGCACGTCGGCAGGTTGTTCCTCGGTGCGAAGCCGGTGCACATAATCGGTGACCACCCCCTTGGATACGGCCGGGCTGAGGTAGGTCTCGCCGTTGAGCACGGCTTTGAGTGCCAGTTCCAGTTCCATCGGCGCTGAGTCCTTCAGCAGGTAGGCGACGGCGCCGTGGCGCAAGGCTTGGCGCACGTATTCCGCGTTCTGGTGCATGGACAGGATGAGGACACGAATGTCTGGCCACGCCCGGGCGATGCGTCCGGTAGCTTCCAGCCCGTTAAGGCCAGGCATGGCAATGTCCATCAGGACCACCTGGGGCTGCAACTTCTCCGCCAGTTCCAGCAGTTCCAGACCATCACTGGCCTCGCCGACAACCTCAATGCCCGGCATTGACTCCAGCAGTTTGCGCAGGCCCGCGCGTACCAGTGTGTGGTCATCGGCCAGCAGGACCCGGATGCTATTCACAGTGTCTCCTCATGGGAGCGCCAAGGGCAGCTCAGTTGTACAGTGCTTCCGGCACCAACGGACGACTGGATGGTCAGTTGGCCACCGATCAGTGTCGCACGCTCCTGCATTCCCAGGACACCGGTGCTGTTGCCCGCCAGCGCGCGTGCCTGCATGTCTTCCAGGCTGAAGCCGCACCCGTCGTCGGAAATACGCAGGCAGAGCAAGTCGTCTTCGCGATCGAGCCGAATGTCCACCCGTTTCGCGCGAGCGTGCCGCGCGATATTGGTCAGCGCTTCCTGCACGATGCGAAAACAGGCGGTCTCGATGTCGGGTGCCAGGCGCGTCTGGGCTCGTACATGGTGAAAGTTGACCGAAAAACCGCTGCGATTGGCGCTCTGCTCGGTGACCCACTGCAAGGCAGCGGCCAAGCCCAGATCGTCAAGCATCGAGGGGCGTAACGTGGTGGCCAGGCGGCGCACCTGCTGCAGCGCATCCTCGACGATGCGGATGTTTTCGCGGTTGAGTTCAGCCAGCGGTTTGTCCCTCAGGCGCTCGCCCAACTGCAGATTGATCTTGATGGCGGTAAGCGACTGACCCAACTCGTCGTGCAGTTCAACCGCAACCCGTCGCCGCTCCTTTTCCTGTACCTCCAGTACCCTTCTGGAAAGCGCTTTCAACTGGCGTGTGGTGTTGAGCAGGCGGGTCTCCGCGTGGTGCTTGTATAAAGCCATGGCCACGGTGGTGCTCAGTTCCCTTTCTGAAAACGGCTTGAGTATGTAGCCAAAAGGCTCGGTTAGTTTGGCGCGCTCCAGGATCTCGTCAGCGGAATAGGCGGTTATGAACACCACGGGCAAATGCAAACTGGTGCGAATGGTGTCGGCGGCTGCAATACCATCGGAGGGGCCGCCGAGCTGGATATCCATGAGTACAAGATCCGGCTTGAGGTCCTGCGCCATCTGCACCGCTTGTGCGGCGCTGGTTGCAATACCAACTGATGCGTAGCCCAATGCCACGAGTTGCTGCGCAATATCGCGCGCGACAATGGCTTCATCCTCGACGACGAGAATCCTGGGCGGTATTGGCGGCACTTGCATGGGTCAATTCCTTGAATTTTGTTTGCAGCTTAACCTATGTCAAAGTTTCAAAATTTCGAAACACGCCAATGCCGAGACTAGGGTTTTCCCGTAGACAATCGGCGAGCGACCCGTTAAGGTGGTGAGGTGGGTCGGATGGACTGCGCCAGGACCCGAACTTGAGAGATTCACGCCATGAATATGAACCTGAATGAAGAATTCATTGAAAACGTCACTTACGACGAACTCAGCATCGGCCAAAGTGCCCGGCTGCTGCGCACGCTGACGCGGGCCGACATTGAGGCTTTTGCCGCAGTGTCTGGCGACACCAACCCGGCGCACCTGGATGCAGACTATGCCAACGGCACGCTGACCCATGGTGTGGTGGCCCATGGCATGTGGGGCGGGGCGCTGATTTCGGCGCTGCTGGGCACGCAGTTTCCGGGAGCGGGAACGATCTACCTGGAGCAGATCCTGCATTTCACCAAACCGGTGCGCGTGGGTGACACCCTGTCGGTCACCGCCACCGTGACGGGCAAGGACGATGACAAAAAATCGGTAGAACTTGATTGCCAGGTGCTCAATCAGAAGGGTGATCGTGTGTTGTACGGGACGGCCCGCGTGCTGGCACCCATGCGCAAGGTTCGCCTGCCGAAGACCCATGCGCCGCAGATTCAGCTGTTCGATCCGCAAGCCCGTTTCAGCGCACTGCTGGCCCTGGGCAAGGACATGGAGGCAGTGCGCTGTGCGGTGGTGCATCCGTGCGACATTGGCTCGCTGAGCGGTGCCATCGATTCAGCGCACTATGGGTTGATTATTCCGGTCCTGATCGGGCCGGAGGCACGCATTCGGCATCTTGCCAAGGAAGGCGATATCGACCTCAGCGGCGTGGAAATTGTCTCGGTGCTGCACAGTCACGCTGCGGCGGAGAAGGCAGCCGACATGGCCGTCGCCGGCGAGGTAGAAGTCATCATGAAGGGCAGTCTGCACACTGATGAACTGATTACGGCGGTGCTCAAGCGACCCACACTGCGCACCGGTCGGCGCATGTCGCATGTTTTCCGTTTTGATGTTCCGTTGTACGCCAAGCCACTGCTGATCACTGATGCAGCTCTGAACATTCATCCAACTCTGTCGGAGAAGGTGGACATCATTCAAAACGCCATCGACTTTGCCCGCATCTTGGGCGTCAAGACACCCAAGGTCGCCATTCTGTCGGCGGTGGAGACGGTCAATCCCAACATCCCCTCGACGGTAGATGCCGCTGCGCTGTGCAAGATGGCGGACCGTGGCCAGATCACCGGCGGAGTCCTTGACGGCCCGTTGGCTTTTGACAATGCCATTTCCAGCCACGCAGCAGAAATCAAGCACATCGAATCGGTGGTAGCGGGTTACGCCGATATATTGGCGGTGCCGGATCTGGAGAGCGGCAATATGCTGGCCAAGCAACTCGAATATCTGGCGGGAGCTTCGGGTTCGGGTCTGGTGCTGGGCGCTCGCATCCCGATCGCCCTGACCAGTCGCGCCGATGGCCCCATGAATCGGGTTGCTTCGGCGTTGCTGGCAAAGCTGGCAGCCCACAACGCGCGGCGTGATCGTGCGCGTCAGGACTGGAAATCGATGACCTAGGTCACCAACGGAGTTACATACCCATGGCTATTCTTGCTGTCAATGCGGGTTCGTCCACGCTTAAATTTTCTCTTCATCCCCTACAGGACAAACAGGTTCAGCCCAGCGCGATGACGGGCAATATTCAGGGACTCGAACCCGGTGGAACGCCCGAGATGGGCTGGTCATTCCAGGGAAATTCCAAGAAAAAAGTCCTGCCTGCGGGTGAGGGAGGCGCGTTCAAGCGTGCGCTGGAGAGCCTGCGCGATCTGCTGGCGACCGAGCCTGGCGTGCCGCCGATTGAAGCCGTCGCGCACCGTGTCGTGCATGGCGGACAGGGGTTTCGCGCCAGCGTCATCATTACCGACGACGTGTTGAGCCAACTCACCAAATTGAACTCCCTGGCCCCGTTGCACCAACCGCACAACCTCGAAGGTGTGCGCGCCTTTCGTGCCGCCTTTCCGCAGTTGCCGCAAATTGCCTGCTTCGACACGGCGTTTCACGGCACGCTGGAAGAAGTGGACTACGCATTTGCCCTGCCGCAGGCTTTGGCGGCGCAGGGGGTGCGGCGCTACGGATTCCATGGGCTGTCGTACCAGTTCATCATGGATACGCTGCTCGAGCGAAGCGCGCGGGGTCAAGGCAAGGTGCTGATGGCGCATCTGGGTAACGGTGCGAGTCTGTGTGCCGCTCGCAATGGGCGCAGTTGTGCCACCACCATGGGATTTTCGGCGCTGGACGGCCTGATGATGGGCACCCGTACCGGCACGCTGGACCCCGGCGTGATGCTCTACTTGCTGGAGCAGGGCTGGGACCATAAGCGCCTGCAAACGCTGTTGTACAAAGAGAGTGGCTTGCTGGGCGTATCGGGTATTTCGGCGGACATGCGCAAGCTCAGAAGCGATGGCGGCGAGGCGGCGTGCAAGGCCATCGATATGTTCACGCACCGCGTGGTGCGCGAGTCGGGGGCGCTCACGGCCTGCCTGGGGGGGCTCGATGTGCTGGCGTTTAGTGGCGGTATCGGCGAGCACGATGCCGTGCTGCGTTCCGAGGTCTGCACGCGCCTGGGCTTTCTGGGGGTAAGACTCGACGAAGCTCTGAACCAGCAGGCCGTGGGCGAGAAGGTGATGGCGATTCACCTGCCCACAAGCACGGTGGAGGTGTGGGTGATTCCTACCGACGAGGGTCGCGTTGCGGCACGTGAGGCAGCCGCATTATTGAGGTAATTTGGTTGCAAGCCAGCGCCGGAAAAGCGTGAGCCGCTACATAAATTGTAGCGATTTGGTGGTGGCAGCGGTTGTCTTATTTGCCGCGTTTTGCTTTTGGAAGAGCCTTCCTGGCCGCCTTGCTTGGAGGTGGAACCTTTTTTGCCACCGACTTTGCCGGTGCCGCTTTCTTTGCCGCAACCGGTTTGCGTTTTGCCGGTGCAGTCTTGGGCATATCTACCGAGTCGGTGAGTTTGCGTGCCAGAGCAATGACGCGGGCCGGGTCGACATGGAGGGTGTCAATCAGGAATTCGATGATCTCCGAGCGGGGGTTTTGCAAGGTGGGCTCGATCATCATGACAGCCGCCGAGATGGCCAGCGCGCGTTCGCGGCTCACCGCATCGGGCAGCATTTGCTCCAGTGCGTTGAGCGCCTCTACCGGTGCCACCGCAGTGATGCGGGCCTGCTCCTTGAACAGTGTGAGCCAGTTGGTGCTGGCGGCCTCTTTGCCCAGCGTGTCGCTGGGCAGCATGGCCAGCAGTCTGGCCAGGCGGAAACTGCGGCGCTCGAAAATGCCGATGGATGCCATGCCGGCCAGAACAATGCGGCACACCGCTTCGGCGAAGCCGCCTTTGGTGATGTGTTTCAGAACCGACGTACGTGCCGCTTCGAGCTCTTTGCTGGCCCGGGACATGGCGACTTCCGAATCGGGCGGGTCGGGCTTGAAGAACATGCCCAGACCGTTGGGACCATACAGTGTGCGCGCCAGCTTCACGGCATCTGCATCGCGTTTGTCACGGTACTTGTTCAGGCCTTCGGTGATCTGTGCGTCGAGCTTTTTCTCGGCCTGGCGCAGCGGGTGGTCGTCCGGAACGGTGACCCGCTCTTCGCGGGCTTTTTTGGCCCATTGGCGGATTAGTGGGGCCAGCGGGAATTCGTCCGTAAACATCTGACGTTGCATACGCAATGGGTGCATGGCTCCAATGGCATCGCCGATCGGGCGGGTCGCGAACATTTTGATCCAGGGCCGGACCATGGTCTTGTACAGCGTGGCATTGAGCTCCGAAGCCTTGGCGATGGTAGAGAACAAGGCTTCCTCTTCGCGGCCCTCCGGGTTCAGTGCCAGGATGTCGGCCATCTTGCGGTGCTCGTAGTGCACGGTGTAGTCGCCCGGCTCCAGTTGTTCCCAGCGCAACGCTTCCATTCCGGCTTTGGCGATGAGCTTCATCTCGTACAGACCCGGTGGCAAACTCTCGATCACGTCCAGCGAGGTAACCAGTTGGTCATGCTCCTTGCGTGCAATGTCGCCGCCGACAAATATGCCGAGGTGCCCCACGCTCTCGTGCAGCACGTAGATGATGGTGCGTCCGGCTGCCGTGATGGCGCGCTCGTCGCCCCAGGTGTCGATGATCCAGTCCAGGGCTTGGGGCACGGGGGTGATGTTGTCGCCATGCGAGGCGAACACGACCACCGGTGAGGTGATGTTGCGCAGGTTGATGGCGGTGTTGCCGTCCATCACGGTGCCACGTGCCAGACGGTTGCCGACAAAGAGGTTTTCGACAATGGCTTCAATCTCGGCGCCGGTCATGCGGAAGTAGCCACCCCACCATTTCTCGAACTCCAGAAAGCGCTCGGCTTCGGTGTCGACGTTGGACCACAGCTTGTAGTAACGGCTCCACAGTGTGTTGGCCGGGTTGAGCTTTTCGAAGTTGTCCACCAGATGGGCACCGTCAAAGCGGTCGGCACCCAGGTCGGCCGTCATGGATGCCAGCCACGAGCCCCCAAGTGCTGCACCCGAATAGCGCATGGGGTTGAGGGTGGAGGCGCCGGCCCAGTACGACAGGGGCGCGCCCACCACCATCAGCGGACCGAACAATTCGGGGCGTTCCGCATTGAGGGCCATCATGGCCCAGCCGGCCTGACAGTTGCCGATGACCACCGGCTTGGCCTTGCAGGCGGGGTGGCGCGCGATGACCTCTTCCATGAAACGTGCTTCGGCGTGCATCACGGTGAACAGGGTCTGGCCCTCTTCCGGTTGCGGGCGGAAGGTGACAAAGTACACCGCGTGCCCGGCGCGCATCGCCACCCCCACTTCGGAGTCGAATTTGAAGCCGCCAATGCCAGGGCCGTGGCCGGCGCGCGGGTCCACCACCACTACCGGGCGCAGTCTGACGTTGACCGGCATGCTGGCAGGCGGCAGCAGATGCAACAGGGCGTAGTTGCAGGGGGGTTCCATCGCGCGGCCATCGATCACCGTTTCGTAGTCGAACTTCAGCAGCGGCGGCGTGCCTTTCTCGAGGTGTTCCACATAGTTGTTGCCGCGATCGAGCAGTGCATCGAGAAACAGCGCGGTGCGTTGGGCAAAGTCGGTCAGATAGGTGTCGGCAACGGACTTCTGCGTGGCGTTGGCTCCGGACGGTCTTGCGGCCTGGTGGTTCGAAGTCTGGCGCGTACTCATGATGGCATCCCTTCAGCTGTTCTTGGTTTCGGCTACCCGCTGCATCCGTGTCTCGCAGGAGACGGCCGGGCCAGGTAACGCTTCCATGCTAGCAGTTCTGGTGTGGTTTTGTTTGACACAGCGCAGGGATGGAGCACCCTGTTCGATGGCAAACTCGGTTCTCCGATCAACCGTTGCAAAGCAGTTACCCATGGAACTCAAGAGCCTTCTGGACCAACCCAACAAGCTGCCGACCATTCCCAAGGTTGCCCAGGAACTGATTATCAGCTTCAGTTCCGAAGACGTTTCAGTGAACGAAATTGCCCAGCAGTTGTCGGCCGACCCGGCCCTGAGCGCAAAGTTGCTGCGTCTGGCAAATTCTGCCTACTTCCACCTGTCGCGCACCATCGGCACGGTGGACGACGCGTTGCGTATGTTGGGCTTTGTCATGGTGCGCAACCTGGTGCTGGGCAACAGTATGGCAGCGGCGTTTCGAAATACCAAGGGTATGGACCTGCACCAGTTCTGGCGCTATAACCTCTATACCGCCTGCGCAGCGCGCTGGCTGGCCGGGCGTGATGGCATCAACGCCGATCTGGTGTTCACCGTGGGATTGATGCACGGCATCGGGCAGTTGCATATGCACGCGGCGGCTCCCGCGCAGATGGTGCCGCTGGACCGACAACTCACGGTGCTCGATGCCGGTCGGGCAGGTCTGGAAAAGCAGGTTTTCGGCTTTCACTTCGGGGACGTAGCGGCGGAACTGGCCAGCATCTGGAAATTCCCGAAGCCGATCATTCAAGCCCTGCGCGATGTGCCGGAACCCATGGCAGCCAAAGAGTTTTCCGAGGTGTCTGCGTGGGTGCATCTGGGTGCGTGGCGCGCACGAACCGAAGTGCTCCACATGGACGAAGAACAGATATTGGCGAGCTATCCGACCGAGGTAGGCAAAAGACTGGGTCTGGCAGCCGACTGGGCTCCGGCGCACGCAGCGCAGTTTCCAGGGCAGACCATCGCCACCATGCCACCGCTGGCCGAACTTACCGAGGGGCTCGAAGCAATGCTCGAGTAGCTAGAACTGGTCCGGGTTCTTGCCCTTGAAGGGGGCGTAAAAGGCCTTGATGGCGATCATGTCGGCTTCGATATCACCGCTGGGTCGCAGCACCGGTCCAATGCCGGTAATTTTCCGCTGGTAGTCCAGGTACGACATCACGATGGGAACCTGCGCTCCGACGGCAATGTAGTAAAAACCGGTCTTCCAGTAACGTACCTTGCTGCGCGTTCCCTCAGGCGGAACCACCAGTTGCAGCGGACCATCGGCCGACTGGATGGCATCGGCTGAAGCGGAAACCAGGTTGTTGGCCCTGGCACGGTCCACCGGTATGCCCCCCAGCCACATCATCAGGCCGCGAAAGGGGGGTTTGAAGATGGATTCTTTACCCATCCAGTAGATGTTCAGGCGCAGGGCAAACGCCACCATCAGGGTATAGGGCAGGTCCCAGTTGCTGGTGTGGGGCGCGGCAATGAAAACGCTTTTGCGGCATTCGGTCGGCAGGCTCCCCTGAACCTTCCAGCCTGCCATTTTTAGGTAGGCGACGGAAAGCAGGCGCAAGACGGTGTTAACCACCGGGGTGTCGAAGATGGTGCGGTGCATGGTGGACGGCGTCGCTTGTGAGTACGCCTCAGCTTAAGTGCTTCCCCGCAATGCCGGCCAGCTCAAACATGGTGACCTGCGGTTTGCCAAACACCACCAGCAGTTTGGCGTCGGCATTGATGCTGCGCTTGTCTTTCGCATCCTGCAGGCCGTTGGCCTTGATGTAGTCCCACAGCTTCTTCATCACCTGCGGTCGGCTGATGGGTTCGGCGCCGATGACGGCAGCCAGCGCAGCACTGGGCAGTTTGCCCGAAGCCGCTGTCGTTTTGCGTGCTGCTTTGGGCTTGACCTCCTTGACGGCAGCGGCCTTGCGCGTGGTCGCCTTCTTTGCCGGGGCTTTCTTGCCTGCATCCCCCGTGGATAGTGCGCGAGCAGCTCCTGTTTTGGTAGCAATCACAGGCTTTGCGGCAGTCTTTCGTGGCGGAAATTTGCTCGGGGCAAACTCGAAGTTGACCTTGCCTGCCGCAGCATCCCAGACCAGCATGGCCTTGAAGGCGCGCCGCGTGCGCATGCTCACAAACTTGTCGAGCAGGTCGGTCTTGCCAGTCTCCAGCAACTTGTGCATTTGCGCACGCTCCACGGGTTGCTGCAAGATCACCTGACCGGTCTTGAAGTCGCAACCGGGGGTGGGGTGGGCGTGCGTGGGCACCGTGCGATCGCACACATAGTTCTTGCCATGCTCGTATACAGAGCCACCGCATTTGGGGCATTTTCCGAGGGAGTCCTGGCTTGAAAAATCAACCAGCTCTCCGGTTTCTTCGCCTGCCTTGTCGTCACCAAAATCAAATTCCAGCTTGTAGTTCTTTGTCTCGTCGTCAAACTTGATGACCATCTCGGCGGTAAAGGGCCAGCCGGCCTTGGAGCGAAAACCGTCGAGTGGGCCAATGTGCCTGTCGCGCAGGAACTGCTCCACCTCGGCCACTTCAAAGGTGCGTCCTGCGGGCGTTTTGCCAAACGAAAAGCCGCATCCCTCCTCGGTGCCGCTCTTTCCGGTACAGGTGTAGCGGCGGTAGTTTTCCTTGACGATGCCGCCGCAATTGGGGCAGGGCGCTGCCAGCGTGGCGTAGTCGCCGGGGATGGTGTCGCGGTCGTATTCCTTGGCCTTTCTCACCATACGCTCGGTCATCGCGGCGATCTCTGCCATAAAGGTCTCGCGTTTGAGCTTGCCGTGCTCCATCTGGTTGAGCTTGTACTCCCACTCGCCGGTGAGCTCGGCCTTGGAGAGTTCTTCCACGCCCAGTCCACGCAACAGTGTCATCAACTGGAACGCCTTGGCGGTAGGGATGAGTTCGCGGCCCTCGCGCAGCATGTATTTCTCGGCAATCAGGCCTTCAATGATGGACGAGCGGGTGGCCGGTGTGCCCAGTCCTTTCTCCTGCATGGCTTCGCGCAGTTCGTCGTCTTCCACGGTCTTGCCGGCACCCTCCATGGCACCGAGCAGAGTGGCTTCGGAGTAACGTGCCGGTGGGCGAGTCTTGAGGCCCCTGGGGTCGACTGTGTCAGTCTTCACCTTCTCGCCGGGCGCTACTGGCACCAGGCTTTGGCCCTTGTCGCCGTCTTTGGCGTCGGCCACTTCGTCGGCGGCTTCTTTGCCATAAATGGCCAGCCAGCCCGGCTTGACCAGCACCTTGCCCTCGGTTTTGAAGGAGTGTTGGGCCACGGTGGTGATGCGTGTGGTGACCTGGTACTCGGCGCTGGGGAAGAACACGGCCATAAAGCGGCGTGTGATCAGGTCGTAAATTTTCTGCTCGGCTTCGGACAGGCCATGGGGCGCCTGCAGCGTGGGAATGATGGCAAAGTGGTCGCTGACCTTGGCGTTGTCAAAGATGCGCTTGCTGGGCTTGACGTAATTGCCCTTGACCGCGGTGGCGGCAAAGGGAGCCAGGTGCTTCATACTGCTGTGAGCCAGCATTTCAACGGTATTTCTGACGACTGCAACATAGTCTTCCGGCAGGTAACGCGAATCGGTACGGGGGTAGGTCAGGGCTTTGTGGCGTTCGTACAGACTTTGCGCAATGGAGAGGGTCGTCTTGGCCGAGAAGCCGAACTTGCCATTGGCTTCGCGCTGCAGACTGGTCAGGTCAAACAACAGGGGCGAGGCCTGGGTCGTGGGCTTGCTTTCCTCGGTGACGGTGGCCTGCTGACCACGCACCGCGGCGGCAATGACTTGCGCTTCGCCCTCACTCCAGACGCGATCGGCCTTCTTTTCGGAATCTTCGGCATCTTTCTTCCATGTCGGGTCAAACCACTTGGCCGGGTACTCGCCCGCCTGGGTGGCAAAGCTGGCGTGAATCTCCCAGTAGTCGCGGCTGATGAATTTACGGATCTGCTCTTCGCGCTCGACCACCACCGACAGGGTGGGTGTTTGAACGCGGCCAACCGTGGTCAGAAAGAACCCTCCGTCGCGTGAATTGAAGGCCGTCATTGCGCGGGTGCCGTTAATGCCCACCAGCCAGTCCGCCTCCGAACGGCAGCGTGCCGCATCTGCCAGCGGTTGCATTTGTGCATTGGTGCGCAAGGTACCAAATCCGTCGCGAATGGCCTGAGGTGTCATCGACTGCAGCCAGAGTCGACTAACCGGCTTTCCCAGCGGTTTGGCTCCTCCGGCGTACTGCTCTATCAGGCGGAAGATCAGCTCGCCCTCGCGGCCTGCGTCGCAGGCGTTGACGATCTTGTCGATGTCCTTGCGTTTGGCCAAGCGGACCACGGCGTTCAGGCGGGTCTTGGTTTTGTCGACGGGCTTGAGATCAAAGTGCGGCGGAATCACGGGCAGGTGCGCAAAGCTCCACTTGCCGCGCTTGACGTCATACTGGTCCGGGGCCTGGATCTCCACCAGGTGGCCCACCGCGCTGGAGACCACATAGGTGTCGCTCTCGAAGTACTCGTCGTGCTTCTCGAATTTTCCCGCGGTTGGCGTGAGCGCCCGCACGATGTCTTGTGCAACTGACGGCTTCTCTGCAATGACCAGTGTTTTATTGAAAGTTACGTTTTTCATCTGACTACAATCCAATCTCTCGCGTGCGCACGTGTACGCGCGCCCACACACTCGCAGGCGCACACATGCGCGCCCATACGGTTCACCATACCAAATTTTTGAGCCCCACCGCTGAAGTGCAGATTTGAAGGAGGAAAAGTGAGCAAGACAATGCCCCCAGGCGACAACCGCCGCATCCAAACCCGACGCTCCGGTGTCCACGGCAAGGGTGTGTTTGCATTGCAGGATATCGGCGAGGGTGAAACCATCATTGAGTACGTGGGTCAAATCATTACCTGGAAAGAGGCCCTGGAGCGCCATCCGCATGACCCGAAGGACCCCAACCACACCTTCTATTTCCACATTGATGCAGACCATGTGATCGATGCCAAGGTTGGCGGCAATTCGTCGCGCTGGATCAATCATTCGTGTGATGGCAACTGTGAGGCCGATGAAGTCGATGGCCGCATCTTCATCAAGGCCCTGCGCGACATCGCACCTGGCGAAGAGCTCAGCTACGACTACGGCCTGATTCTGGAAGAGCGCTACACCAAGAAGCTCAAGGCCGAGCACCCCTGCTGGTGCGGCACAAAGTCCTGCAGGGGTACCCTGTTGTCGCCCAAGCGCGGACGCAAATAAGTGATCTGGCCGGCCGAGGCAATTTGGGAAGCGGTGGCGCCGCTGTTGCCAGGATTCACCCTGGAAGTTCTCCCCGAGATCGATTCCACCAACACGGAACTGATGCGTCGTGCCCGTGCCGGACGGGCCGAGCCGGTTCTGTTGGTTGCCGAGCGGCAAACGGCCGGGCGCGGGCGCATGGGACGCAGCTGGGAGAGTGGGGGGGCGATCCCTGCGCTGACGTTCTCGCTCGGACTGCCTCTGAATCCAGCCAATTGGTCGGGACTCTCACTGGCGGTGGGGTTGTCGGTGGCGGTGAGCCTGCATCCTGAGTTGCGCTTGAAATGGCCCAACGATATCTGGCTGGGCGAGCGCAAACTGGCGGGCATTCTGATCGAGACGGCCAGCATCGGAGACAGGCGCTATGCAGTGATCGGGGTCGGTGTGAATATCGCCCCCCACGTTGACTACGGTTTGCGCACGCCTGCAGCAGGGCTGCAGCAGCTGTTGCCGCAGGTGGATGCGCCGCAAGCCCTGGAGTGCATCGCAGAGGCCCTTGCACGCAGCATTCTGCGTTTTGAAGCGCAGGGTTTTGCGCCGCTACAGACTGCCTTTCATGCGCTGGACCTGTTGTATGGTCGCGAACTGTTGTGCAGCGATGGCGTGACGGGTATAGCCCGGGGTGTGGACGCATCCGGGGCACTGCTGGTGCATACTGGCGTTGGCGTAAAAAAAATTACCAGTGCGGAGGTCAGCGTGCGACCAACTGCCACGCACCCTTGAACCGGTCTTGATCCTATGTTGCGACTTCTTGTGCTGGCCCTGCTCCTGGCGAACGGCATTTTCTTTGCATGGAGTGAGGGGTTATTGCGGGCCTACGGCCTGGGTCCGACGCAGCAGCGTGAACCGCAGCGCACCAAGCAACAACTCAAGCCGGATGCCATCCGGCTGCTTACACCCGCTGAAATCAAGCGGATAGAGGCGCAACTGCAAGCTGATCTTGCGCCGCGGGAATGTCTGCAGTCCGGCCCGTTTGACGAGGGGCAGTCGGCGGTGCTGCGCCGCGCACTGGAGTCGACACTGGGCAGCAGTGGCTGGCAACTTGACCCGGTAGTGATACCGGCGCGCTGGATCATTTACATGGGCAAGTTTGCCAACCCTGAAGCGGTTGTAAAGAAGCGTGGGGAACTACTGGCCATGAACATTACGCCGCAAACGCTGACCAACCCTACACTGGAGTTGGGTTTGTCGCTGGGGGTCTACGAAACGCAGGCTGCGGCGACCGTTGAGCTAAACAAGCTGACGCTGCGTGGCATCCGTACAGCGAGGGTAGTACAGGAAAGGCTTGAAAGCAGCATGGCCCAGCTGCGGTTGTCGGCAGTGACAGAGTCTGTGAAAACGCATTTGAATGAACTCAAGCCGGCGCTGGCAGGCAAGCCACTGACAAGCTGCAACTGAGTCGGCGCAGGGCGTTCAGTCGGGCACTGAACGGTTGGAAAAGCGAACGGTAAAACAGGTGCCAGGGGGTGTCTGCCCGGGGCGGTTGTCATCCACGGTGACGCTGGCGTTGTGCTGGCGCGCAATTTCCAGCACGATGGGCAAGCCCAGTCCCGAGCCATCAGCCTCGGTTCCCAGGACGCGGTAAAACGGTTGAAAAATCAATTCGCGCTCGGCAGCCGGGATGCCAAGACCCGAGTCTTCCACCTGCACCACCAGTACCCGGCTGAACGGGTCGCTCAGCACGCGGGCGGTGATCACGGCCGGCTTCTCTGCGCTTGAGGGGGTGTAGTTGATGGCGTTGTCCACCAGGTTGCGCACCATTTCCTTGAGCAGCGTGGCATTGCCTTGCAGCGTGACACCGTCGGTGTCCGGTTGCGCGCCCTCGTATCCCACGTCGATGTGTTTTTCCATGGCGCGAGGAACGCAGTCGCGAATCACGTCCATCGTCAGGCGCGCCAGATCGCAGCTTTGGTGGAGCATGACGGTTCCACTGCTTTCTGCGCGCGCCAGCGCGAGCAACTGGTTGACGGTATGCGTGGCGCGAATGCTGGAGCGGCCGATTTGTCTTAAGGATTGTTTGAGATCCTCGGCATTGGCGCCTTCGCGCTGCGCCAGGTCCGCTTGCATGCGCAGTCCTGCCAATGGCGTCTTAAGCTGGTGTGCAGCGTCTGCAAGAAATCGCTTTTGGGTGGAAATCGAATCTTTCAGTCGTAGCAGCAGGTCATTGACGGAAGACACCAGCGGTGCCACTTCCATGGGCACGGCGTCGACGTCGAGCGGACTCAGGTCGTCCGGGCTGCGCGCGCGAATGCGCTCTTCCAGATGGCTGAGCGGCTTGATGGCTTGCACCAGCGCCAGCCATACCAGCAGCACCGCCAGCGGCAGGATGACGAACTGCGGAAGCATGACGCCCTTGACAATTTCGGTGGCCAATACCGAACGCTTGTCCATCGTTTCTGCCACCTGTACCAACGCGGGTTTGCTGTCGGGTATTTCCAGCTTGACCCAGGTGTAGGCCACTTTGACACCGGTGCCATGGTATTCATCGTCACGAATTCGGACTTCACCTGCCACCACCCTTTCATCATCGGGCGGCTGCGGAAGGTCCTTGTCACCGCTGAGGTATTCGCCACGGGGACCCATCACCTGGTAGTAGACATTGTCGGAGTCATCGGCCCGTAGCAACTCGCGCGCCGGAAGCGGCAGGACAAATTGCGCATGCGATTTGTTGACGGTAATAAGTTGGGCCAGGGCATTGGCGTTGAACTCCAGTGCCCGGTCAAAAGGCTTGCCGGCAATCCCTTGGGCCACCAGCCACGTCAGCACCAAACTGACTGGCCACAGCAGCAGCAACGGCGTAAGCATCCAGTCCAGGATCTCCCCGAACAGGCTGCGTTGCTCGTGCTGGAAAATTTTCACCCGGGTATTTTCTCCAGGCAGTAGCCTAGACCGCGCACGGTGGCGATCCGAATCGGGCCCTTTTCAATTTTCTTGCGCAGGCGGTGGATGTATACCTCGATGGCGTTGTTGCTGACCTCTTCACCCCACTCGCAAAGGCGCTCTACCAACTGGTCTTTGCTCACCAGTCGCCCGGCGCGCTGCAGCAGCACTTCCAGCAAGCCCAATTCACGCGCCGAGAGCTCCACCATCTTGCCGTCTATGGTTGCCACCCGTCCGGCCTGGTCGTAGATCAGGGGCCCGTGCTTGATGGTGCTGCTCGATGCGCCCATACCCCGGCGCACCAGAGCACGCACACGGGCCTCAAGCTCTTGCAGGCTGAAGGGCTTGGCCATGTAGTCGTCGGCACCGTAGTCGAGCCCCTTGACGCGCTCCTCCACGCTGTCGGCTGCAGTGAGGATCAGTACTGGCAAAGAAGAACCTCGACCGCGTAGCTTCTTGAGCACTTCCAGCCCATGCATCTTGGGCAAGCCCAGGTCAAGAATCAGCAAATCAAACTCGGTATTGGTCATCAGAGCCGCGTCGGCCTCGGTGCCGCTGGCTACATGGTCTACTGCGGCACCTGCGCCACGCAGTGCGCGCAGTAACCCGTCGGCCAGCACCTGGTCGTCTTCAGCGATCAATATCCGCATGCGTGTCTCCTGGTTATGAACGCCAGTCCGTTGATGCCGTGGGCAATTGCAAATGGCATCGGGCGTTTGCTGGCATTCTAGGCGCGCCCGGTCCGGGATGTCACTGGCTGCTGTAGGCTTCCAGGCCAAGGGCGATCACGGCCACCACTTCGTCTCCAATGGCTGCGCGCATTTCGGCTTCGGCCTGGGCCACAGCCTCCCGGTAGGCTTGTAGCCAGGCCAGTCCGACGGGCGTAAATTGCACCTGACGCGCACGGGCGTCGCGCAGATCGGCAGCGCGGGTCACCATGCCCCACGCCTCGCACTGATTGACCAGTGCGCCCATGGCCTGCTTGGTCATGCCCGCCCGCTGGGCCAACTCTGTCAGGCGAGAACCTTGCGCGGACAAGTGCCGTGTGATGTGCAGGTGTGCGGCTCCCACTTGCCCGCGTGCAGCCAGGTTGGATAGTCCCAAGGGCACTGCGGGGTGGTGGGTCATGAGTGTCATTACCCGCGCTTCAAAGCGCTCCAGTGCCAGACGCAGCCAGTGGCAAAGGTGGCTTTGGTGTGGTGGGCCAGGGTCGGGCGAAGTGAAGGCCATATCGAGCATGTCAAATAGTAATGCAAACTGACTAAAAAATGTGTTTACCATTTTCAATCATGTGCGTTAAACTACTGTTCACACATCCAGCCTGTGATTCCAAACAGACAATTGAGCAACCTAATTGATTGATATTTAAGGAGATTTTTATGGACGCACCCGTTAGACCCCTCGTTGCCAACAGCGAAAAAGCCAAGGCTTTGCAGGTAGCGCTGGCCCAGATCGAAAAGCAATTCGGCAAGGGCACCATCATGCGCCTGGGAGAGGGCGAGGTAATTGAAGACATTCAGGTGGTTTCTACCGGCTCGCTGGGCCTGGATATCGCCCTGGGCGTAGGGGGTTTGCCGCGCGGGCGCGTGGTTGAGATTTATGGTCCCGAATCTTCCGGCAAAACCACCTTGACGCTGCAGGTGATTGCGGAGATGCAAAAAACTGGTGGCCAATGCGCCTTTATCGACGCCGAGCACGCACTTGACATCCAATACGCGCAAAAGCTTGGTGTGAACCTGCAGGATTTGCTCATCAGCCAGCCCGACACGGGGGAGCAGGCGCTGGAAATTGTGGACAGTCTGGTGCGTTCGGGCGCAGTTGATCTGATCGTGGTCGACTCGGTGGCCGCCCTGACGCCCAAGGCCGAACTCGAAGGCGAAATGGGCGATTCCCTGCCCGGTTTGCAGGCACGCCTGATGAGCCAGGCACTGCGCAAGCTCACCGCCCACATCAAGAAGACCAACTGCATGGTCATCTTCATCAACCAGATCCGCATGAAGATCGGCGTAATGTTTGGATCGCCCGAGACCACTACCGGGGGCAATGCACTCAAGTTCTACGCCTCCGTGCGTCTGGACATCCGCCGCACCGGCACCATTAAAAAGGGTGATGAGGCGATTGGAAACGAGACCAAGGTCAAGGTGGTGAAAAACAAGGTCGCGCCCCCATTCAAGACGGCGGAATTCGACATTTTGTTCGGTGAGGGCATCAGCCGCCACGGCGAGATTATCGACATGGGCGTGAATGCCCACATTCTGGAAAAATCGGGTGCCTGGTATGCCTATAACGGCGAAAAGATCGGGCAGGGCCGCGATAACGCGCGCGAGTTTCTGCGTGAGAACCCCGATCTGTCGATCGAGATTGAAAACAGGGTTCGTGAGTCGCTAGGCATTCCGCTGCTGCCGGTGGCTGAAGTGGAAGCCAAAGGCAAAGCCAGGAAGGCCGATAAGGCAGAGCAGGCATCTTAAATGGCTATAGCCTTCGTGAATGCGGCGCAAGCAGCTATCAAAAGGATAGTGAATTGGCGCAACCAACGCCGACGCTAGGAGATGGTCACCCCAGCAATATCGCTCACCGGGCGGGCCCTGCGCCTGCTCAGTGCACGCGAGCATTCACGCGCTGAGTTGGAGTGCAAGCTGGCCCGGTTTGAAGAAGAGCCAGGCGCACTGGAAAAAGTGCTGGATGCCCTGCTGGCCAAGGGCTTCATCAACGAAGGTAGGGTGGTGGATTCGGTATTGCACCGCCGAGCCACCAAGCTTGGTGCTTCTCGCATCAAGCAGGAATTGCAAGCCAGGGGAATCGAACCGGAGGTGATTGCCCAGACTGTCAGCGCTTTGCGCGCCACCGAATTCGAGCGCGCAAGGGACATCTGGCGCAAGAAGTTCGGCGTCCATCCGCACGACGCGGCAGAACGCGCCAAACAAATGCGCTTTCTGGCCAGTCGAGGCTTTGGCGGTGACACTATCCACCGGGTGGTGCAGGGAACGGATGATTTGTGAGGCTACAGCCCAAGCATCAACCGCAAATTCTGGACCGCAGAGCCACTTGCGCCCTTGCCCAGGTTGTCCAGACGCGCAACGAGCACGGCCTGACGCGCCGCTTCGCTGGCAAACACCCGTAGCTCCATCTTGTTGGTATTGACCAATGCTACTGCGTCGAGCTTGTCATTGGGTGTTACCGGCTCAACAGTAACCCACGTACTTGTGGCGTAGTGATTCTGAAGTGCCTGCTGGAGGTCATGCGCGGTGGGCTTGCCGGGCAACATGTCCAGATGCAGCGGCAACTGCACCAGCATGCCCTGCGGGAAATTTCCCACGGCTGGGAGAAGAAGTGGACGACGGGTCAATCCCGTGTACCGCATGATTTCCGGAATGTGCTTGTGTCTCAGTCCCAGGGCGTAAAGCTCGAACGGCGCTGCGCTACCCGATTCATGGGCTTCGATCATGCTGCGACCGCCCCCCGTATACCCGCTCACCGCGGGCAGACACACCGGGAAGTCCGCTGGAATCAGCCCGCCATCGACCAGCGGCCGGATCAGCGCAATGGCCCCCGTGGCGTAACAGCCGCCATTGGTGACGCGTCGCGCCGCAACGATCGCCTCACGCTGGGTGGCGCAAAGCTCAGGAAAACCATAGACCCAGTCGGGTGCGATGCGATGTGCCGTGGACGCGTCGATGACCTTGGGCCCGACGCCACCGTTTTCCAGAGTAAAGGCATCAATCATCGCGACCGATTCAACCGCCGCATCGTCGTGTAGACACAGCACAACCAGGTCGGCCTGTGCCATCAGACTGCGCTTGACCCGCGCGTCCTTGCGCAAATCCGGTGCAATGCTGAGCAGTTCCAGCTCTGGCATGGTTTGCAGCCGTTCGCGGATTTGGAGACCTGTGGTACCCGCCTCGCCATCGATAAAAATTTTCTTCATGCTCAGGGGCGCGCTATAGAGCGCCGCAGTTGTAAGGCTCACACAAGCTTTGTGCGCTGCCACATGATACATTTCTACGTTGATGTGTCCAGTGCCATGCGCTTCACGGATTTCGTGCCGCGCCATGGTGAAATTTGTCCAGTCCAGAGAGAGACGTCATGAAGATTCACGAGTACCAAGGCAAGGAAATCTTGCGTCAATTCGGCGTACCAGTGCCTCGCGGCATTCCCGCCTTTACGGTTCAGGAAGCGGTGGAAGCCGCGCAGAAACTGGGCGGCCCGGTATGGGTTGTCAAAGCGCAGATCCACGCCGGAGGCCGCGGCAAGGGTGGCGGTGTCAAGGTCGCCAAAACCATCGAAGATGTCAAGCGCATCGCTGGCGAAATCCTGGGCATGCAGCTCAAGACGCACCAGACCGGCCCCGATGGGCAAAAAGTGCGCCGGCTCTACATCGAAGACGGCGCCGATATCCAGAAGGAATACTACGTCTCTGTGGTGACGGATCGGGATTCCCAGAAGCTTGCATTCATCGCCTCCAGTGAAGGCGGCATGGACATTGAAGAGGTGGCTCATTCCCACCCCGAGAAAATCATCAAGGTGTTTGTGAACCCGTTGACGGGACTTACCGACGCGCAGGCCAAGGAAATTGCAGACGGCATTGGCATGCCCGCCGACTCCACGGCCCAGGCCACGGACGTGTTCCAGAAGCTTTACAAGTGCTACATGGATACCGATGCGTCGCTGGTGGAAATCAATCCGCTCAACCGCGACGGCAAGGGCAACGTGATTGCACTGGACGCCAAGTTCAACTTTGACGCCAACGCACTGTTCCGTCACCCCGAAATCGTGGCCTACCGCGATCTGGATGAGGAAGATCCGGCGGAAGTGGAAGCCAGCAAGTTTGACCTGGCATACATCAGCCTGGATGGCAACATCGGCTGCCTGGTCAATGGCGCAGGCCTGGCCATGGCCACCATGGACACCATCAAGCTGTTTGGTGCCGAGCCTGCCAACTTTCTGGACGTGGGCGGCGGTGCTACCCCGGAGAAGGTGACGGAAGCGTTCAAGATCATGCTGAAAAACCCCAAAGTGAAGGCTATTTTGGTGAACATCTTTGGTGGCATCATGAAGTGCGACACCATTGCGACCGGCGTGATCACCGCTTGCAGGGCCACCAACCTGAACGTGCCACTGGTCGTGCGCATGAAGGGTACCAATGAAGACTTGGGTAAGAAGATGCTGAAGGAAAGCGGCTTGCCCATCATTTCCGTGGACACCATGGCAGAGGCCGCACAAGCGGCTGTTAAAGCGGTGAAAGGTTAAGAAAATGTCGATCTATATCAATAAAGACACCAAGGTCATCACCCAGGGCATTACCGGCAAGACGGGCCAGTTTCACACCGAAAAATGCCAGGAATATGCCAACGGCAAGAACTGTTTTGTTGCGGGCGTGAACCCCAAGAAGGCGGGTGAGTCCATCTTTAATATTCCAATTTTTGCGTCTGTCAAAGATGCCGCCGCTAACACCGGTGCAACGGTGTCTGTCATTTATGTGCCACCCGCGGGTGCTGCAGCCGCAATCTGGGAAGCGGTCGAGGCCGATCTGGATCTCACGATTTGCATTACCGAAGGCATCCCGGTGCGCGACATGTTGGAAGTACGTAACCGCATGAAGGCGAAGGAAGCCGCGGGTGGCAAGAAGACATTGCTGCTTGGCCCCAACTGCCCGGGCCTGATCACTCCTGAAGAAATCAAGATCGGGATCATGCCCGGCCACATCCACCGCAAGGGACGCATTGGCGTGGTCAGTCGTTCTGGCACGCTGACTTACGAAGCCGTAGCCCAGTTAACCGAAATCGGGCTGGGTCAGTCCAGTGCGGTTGGTATTGGCGGTGATCCCATTAACGGTCTGAAGCACATCGATGTGATGCGCGCCTTTAATGACGATCCAGATACCGATGCGGTCATTATGATTGGCGAAATCGGTGGACCCGACGAAGCCGAAGCTGCGCGCTGGTGCAAGCTCAACATGAAGAAGCCTATCGTGGGTTTCATTGCCGGTGTCACGGCACCTGCTGGCAAACGCATGGGCCACGCCGGTGCATTGATCTCCGGTGGTGCGGACACGGCAGACGCTAAACTCGCTGTGATGGAGGAATGTGGTTTTAAGGTTACACGCAATCCGTCAGAAATGGCCAAACTGTTGAAAGCCATGCTCTAACAAGGCGGGAAAATAACGGCTGCAATGCCGTCGCGGTACAGCCGGTCATGCCGGCAGTTTCTTGAAGAAGCGCTCCGAACGTGCTGTTGGGGGCGCTTCTTGCATTCAACTTGTGGAGAATCGTCAGATGGAATTGTTGCAAAGTACAGACTTCTGGATAGGCCTGCTCAAGATCATCTGGATCAACATCATTCTGTCGGGTGACAATGCGGTTGTGATAGCGCTCGCCGCGCGCTCATTGCCGCCGGAGCAGCAAAGGAAAGCCATTTTGTTCGGATCAGGGGCTGCGGTCGTCCTGCGTATCGCACTCACATGGTTTGCGGTCATACTGCTACAGCTTTCCTATCTGCAAGTTGTGGGTGGGCTGCTGTTGTTATGGATTGGGGTGCAGTTGTTGGGCGATGAAGAGGACGGCGGGGACGAGGCCAAGGAAGTGGGCTCGATGATGGCGGCAGTGCGCACTATCCTGATCGCCGACCTGATTATGAGCATGGATAACGTAATCGCGGTGGCAGCTGCTGCCAAGGGAAACACCACGCTGCTGATTCTTGGATTGGCGATCAGCATTCCTCTGGTGATTTTTGGGAGCACCTTGATGATCAAGCTGATGGAGCGGTTTCCGATCATTGTGTTGTTGGGGGCGGCCTTGATTGGTTGGGTTGGCGGCGAGACCATGGTCAGCGATGTGGCTCTGAAAGAATTGGTAGAGGGCAATCCCTGGATGCACTACACGGGTGCCGCGCTTGGCGCGATAGTGGTGGTTGCGGTTGGAAAGTACTTGCAAAAACGCCATGTACATTCGTCCGATGGAACGCCATCGCTTTAAATATGTGAACAAGTCCCTTGTCGCGGGTAGCCGCATCTGCTAACGTCCTCGTCTGGTGCGGCTTCGCGGCGTTTCAGAATGTGTTTTACATCGGAGGTTTTTGAGGTGGTGAGTGGCAATATCTTTATCTAAGTCGGGTTCATTTTGGCGTGCTGACTGGTTCGCCGGTGTGGTCATCGTGCTCGCCACTGTGGTACTTCACGCTTCCACCGACTTCATTGGCACTCTGGAGCGGCGCTTTTTCGACTTTGGCAGTACCAGCACGTCACGCCAGCCCTCGGACCGTATTGCGGTGATTGCCATTGATGACCAGAGTATTGCCAATCTGGGGCGTTGGCCCTGGCCACGGGACATCCATGCCAAGCTGATCGATCAACTTGCATCGGCTAAGGCCAAAACCATCGTACACACAGCGTTCTTTTTTGAGCCGCAGGTCGATCCCGGCCTGGTGTTCATTCGTAAGATGAAGGAAGCGTTGGGCGACACGCCTGAGTCCAATGCCCAGAACGAACAACTAGTAAAGCTGATTGCGCAAGCCGAGGCAGCGCTGGATACGGATACGGTTTTAGCCCTGAGCATCTCGAGTGCCGGCAATGTGTTGCTGCCCTCGGTTTTTGTGTTGGGGGATCCCCACGGCAAGCCGGACAAGCCGCTGCCGCCCTACGCGCTCAAGAGTGCGCTGGACGAAGGAAGCGGGTTTTCCATTGCGGCCGTGCGCGGCCAACAGCCCATAGAGTCGCTCGGGAGTGCTGCCGCTGGCATTGCGCACCTGAACCAGCTCAACGATGTGGATGGCGCGGTACGGATGGAGCCGCTGCTGGTGAATTACTACGGCAAGGCGGTGCCCTCGATGGCGTTGCTTGCCGCAGCCAACAGCCTGAACCTGTCACTTGCTGATATCAGAATCCACACGGGAGAGTCGGTACAAATCGGGAAGCTCCGAGTCAAGACCGATGAGACTGCATTGATGCTGCCACAGTTTTATAAAGGTCGCGATGGAAAGCCGGCGTTCGCCGTGGATTCGTTCTATGACGTGTTGACGGGCAAGATTCCCGCATCCAAGTACGCCGACAAAATCGTCATCGTTGGCGCTACGGCCGGGGGGGTGGGCATCCAGTTTCCCGTGCCCGGTTATGCCGGGTTGACTCCTGCCGAGACGATCGCACACATTACTTCCAGCATCCTGAGTGAGCACTTCATCGTCCAGCCAACCTGGGGTGTATGGGCGATGTTGGCTGTGTTCCTGTTGGTGGCGGCATACGTTGTGGCTGCATTGCCCAGACTCTCGGCGGGCGTGGCAGCAGGGCTTACTCTGGGGCTGTTTATCGCACTGCTGGGGGTCGAGTTTGGACTGCTTTCGGTCGGAGCGATCTGGTTAAAGCTGGTTTTTCCGACGACCGTGCTGGTGCTCGGTCATCTGGCATTGACAACCAAGCGGTTTTTGATGACTGAGGCGGGTAAGGTCAAGGCAGACGAAGAGTCAGCGGAAACCAATCGAATGATGGGGCTGGCGCTCCAAGGCCAGGGGCAGCTGGACATGGCTTTTGACCGTTTCCGCCGAGTGCCCATGAATGAAGCGGTGATGGGCAACCTGTACAGTTTGGCCATGGATTTTGAGCGCAAGCGCCAGTTCAACAAGGCCGAAGCGGTCTACGAGCACATCGCTGCATTTGACAAGAACTACAAGGACATCAAGACCAAGCTGAGCCGCGCCAAGAACCTTTCCGAGACGGTGATGTTGGGCGGCGGAGCCAGCCACCCCGGCGGAACCATGTTGCTCGATGGCGGCGCAGTGGAGAAGCCTATGCTGGGTCGCTACCAGGTCGAGAAGGAATTGGGCAAGGGTGCCATGGGCGTGGTGTACCTCGGGAAGGATCCCAAGATTGGTCGCGTGGTAGCCATCAAGACCATGGCCTTGAGCCAGGAGTTTGCCGGTGAAGATCTGGTTGACGCGCGCGAACGGTTTTTCCGGGAAGCGGAAACAGCCGGCCGGCTCCAGCATCAAAACATTGTCACGATATTCGATGCGGGCGAAGAGCACGATCTCGCCTACATAGCCATGGAGTTTCTCAAGGGGCGTGATCTGGCGGATCATTGCAAAGGAGATAACCTGCTGCCGGTTCCTCTGGTGTTGAGCATCGTTGCGCGGGTGGCCGAAGCGCTTGCCTACGCACACAAGCAGCACGTGGTGCATCGTGACATCAAGCCGGCCAACATCATGTATGAACGCGAGAGCGACACGGTAAAGGTAACAGACTTTGGTATTGCACGGATTACCGACTCAAGCAAGACCAAGACCGGACTGGTGCTCGGGACTCCGAGTTTTATGTCGCCAGAGCAACTCGCGGGTAAAAAGGTGGATGGGCGGTCCGACTTGTACTCTCTGGGTGTGATGCTGTTTCAGCTGCTGGCAGGGGTTTTGCCTTTCCGGGGCGACTCGATGGCCGAACTGATGTTCAAGATTGCCAACGAGGAGGCGCCCGATATTCGGATCATTCGGCCGGATTTGCCAGGCTCCCTGGCAGATGTCGTTGCGCTATCGTTGAGCAAGCGTCCGGAACTGCGGTACCAGGATGGTGATCAGTTCGCCGGCGATCTGCGTGATGTGCTGCATGCAGTTTCGGGTTCGGAATCTTCCGTTGTTCTGGCGCCTGAAAGAGCACATGTTTCAGAAATTGGTGCAGTCAGTCAGAAAACGGTCACCATGAGCGTGCAAAGTCCGGCGAGCCCAAATGATTTTCAAAAAACCTCGGCGCAACCAGCTGTGAAGTCAGCGCAAAAAGGGCCGGGAACTACCCAATGAACTACAACTTTTGTGCAAAGTCGGATCCCGGTCGGGCCCGCCAGAACAATGAAGACTCGGTGGTGTTTGACGAGAGCACGGGTACCGTAGTCCTGGCCGACGGCATGGGCGGATACAACGCAGGCGAAATAGCCAGCGGCATGGCTACCGCATTCATCAAGTCTGAACTCAGTCGCTGGTTGTCGGAGGCAGGAGATGGTGCGCAGTTGAAGGAGGTGCGCCGTGCAATGGAAATCTGTGTGGACAACGCCAATCTGTCCATCTTCAATTCCGCAAATTCCAACGCACAGTACGCAGGGATGGGCACCACTCTGGTAATGGGCGTTTTTCGCGACGAAAAATTGCTGGTAGGCCATATTGGCGATTCACGCTGCTATCGGTTTCGTTCTGGGGTGCTGGAGCAAATTACCAAGGACCATTCATTGCTGCAGGAGCAAATTGATGCTGGTTTGATTACCCTGGAGCAGGCGGCGACATCCTCCATCAAAAATCTGGTTACGCGTGCCTTGGGTGTTGAAGATGTGGTTATGCTGGAGGTAAATGAGCACCTGGTGGAGGTGGGAGATGTATATTTGCTCTGTTCGGACGGTTTGTCAGATATGGTTGATGACGCTGAAATCGCTAAAATTGTTGCCGAAAACGCGGACCTGACCGAGATGGCACAAAGGCTGATTGAAGCCGCAAACGCGAATGGCGGGCGGGACAATATTTCAGTGATATTGGCACTGGCTAGCGGGGCAACCGAAAAGCGCGGTTTAATTGCAAGATTGCTGGGGAAGGTTTAAGCACATGTGTTTTCCGAGAACAAATTACAGGAAAAGGAGCGGGTCATGCCAAAAATGATCGTTTCGATCGATGAGGTCGTGATCAAAGAAGTGCAGCTAACCAAGGACAAAACAACCTTGGGGCGCAGGCCGTACAACGACATCGTCATCGACAATTTGGCCGTTAGTGGCGAGCATGCTTTGCTTCAGATGGTTGGTGACGAGGTGTTTCTTGAGGATTTGAACAGCACCAATGGTACGTACGTGAACGGGAAAGCCATCAAGAGGCAGCAACTGAACAACGGCGACGCAATAGAAATTGGTAAGTACAAAATCAAGTTCATTGCTGATAACGCAGCGGAAGATTTTGACAAAACCATGGTCGTCAAGGCTAGGCCAGCGGTTGCACCCCAACCGGTCGCCAGTGCGGCAGTTCCTTCCGGGATTGCCCCCAGCGTTGCAGTAGCACCCCCCTTGAGTGCTGCGACTGCTGCCCACGCAGCGATCAAGGTGCTGTCGGGCGCCGCAGCGGGTCGGGAAGTTCCTCTGACAAAAGTAGTGACAACGATTGGCAAGCCCGGGGTTGCGGTTGCTGCAATTACAAGGCGTCAGCACGGATTTGTGGTTCATCACGTCGAAGGCGCGGGCAACCCGTCTTTGAATGGTGCCCCCATTGGAACGGATCCGATTCCCCTGAAAAGCGGAGACCTGATCGAGTTGGCCGGTACCCAGATGCAATTCGTGCAAACCTGACCGCGCGTGTCACTTTGGTGCAGCCTGCATTCGGCCGTTTTCAGGGTGATATGACGTGAAGTTGATAGCCAAACACTGGGCGCGCATTGCGGTCACCTTGATTCCGGTAGTGTTCGCCCTGCTGCACTCGGTAGGGATAGTGCGGATAGGTGTGTTGAATCGGCTGGACGACATCATCTATGACGCGCGCTTGCGTGCAACCATGCCCAGTTCCCTCGATCCACGTATTGTCATTGTGGATATTGATGAAAAAAGCCTTGCAGAAGTAGGGCACTGGCCCTGGGGCCGAAACAAGCTCGGGCATATGATGGATGTTCTGTTCGAGCGGCACCACATCGCACTTGCGGGGTTTGATATGGTGTTTGCGGAGCGGGACGACAGTTCCGGTCTCCTCAAACTCGACGAGTTGGCGCGGACCGAGCTCAAAGATCAGCCAGGGTTTACCGAAAAACTGCGACAACTCCAACCGTCGCTTGATTTTGACGCAGTTTTTGCGAAGTCGCTGGAAAATCGACCGGTGGTGATGGGGTACTACCTCACCAGTGACCGTGGCGGCCATATTGTTGGGGACCTCCCCAAGCCGGTACTGTCCAAATCTGATTTGCAGGGCAGAGCGATTCATGCCTTTTCCTGGACGGGGTATGGCGCCAACATCGAGAAACTGGCACGGGCAGCGCCCATGGCGGGGCACTTTAATTCCATTTCTGACGGGGATGGTGTGATTCGTTCCTTGCCATTATTGGCCGAGTTCGGTGATCAGTATTACGAATCCTTGGCTTTAGCGATGTTTCGAGTGTTGGCTGGGATGCCCACGGTGGAGGCGGGCTTTTCCGACGAGCGGTTTTTGTCGCGTAGTTACCAGGGTCTGGACCGTGTATTGCTTAGGCAAGGCGACAAGGTGTTCGCCATTCCGGTGGATGAGCGGGTCGCCACTTTGGTTCCATTTCGTGGTCCAGGCGGCCCGACCAGCGGGTCATTTCAGTACATTTCAGCAGCCGATGTATTCGCGGATCGGGTGCCTGCAGGGAGTCTGAAAGACAAAATCATACTCATCGGCACCACGGCTCCCGGCCTGATGGATATGCGTGTGACATCCGTGGGCGAGACCTATCCGGGTGTAGAGACCCACGCCAACCTCCTATCAGGATTGCTGGATGGCAACGTTTTGGTCAAGCCGGATTACGCTCTGGGGTACGAAGTCTTTCTTTTAACGCTGGCCGGCTTGATTCTTGCGCTGGGACTGCCCATGCTTTCCGCCCCTCGGGCGGTGGCGCTGAGTGTGGTTACGCTGGTAGTGATGGTGGGCACCAATTTCTGGCTGCATGGATCCTACGGGCTCGTGCTTCCGTTGGCATCGGCGATCACCATGGCAATCACGGCCTTCGCCTTGAACATGAGCTATGGCTACTTTGTGGAAAGCCGGTCCAAGCGCGAGTTGGCACATCTGTTTGGAACCTACGTTCCGCCCGAGTTGGTGGATGAGATGGTCAAGGACCCCGACAGCTACAGTATGAAGGCGACCAATCGCGAGTTGACGGTCATGTTTTGCGATATGCGCGGTTTTACCAAAATGTCGGAGCGCATGGAACCGATTCAGCTTCAGGAACTGCTGACCGGCGTGTTCAGTCGACTGACCAGCATCATTCGCAGCAATCGCGGAACCATCGACAAGTACATGGGTGATTGTGTGATGGCGTTTTGGGGTGCCCCCGTGGAGACCGCGGAACACGCCCGTTTGGCGGTTAAGTCTGCCATGGAAATGGCCAACGCGGTGCGCGACATCAACCAGGACCACCGTGCGCGTGGACTGCCAGAAATCGGTATCGGTATTGGTCTGAATACTGGCTTCATGTGCGTTGGCGACATGGGTTCCAACATTCGTCGCGCCTACACGGTCATCGGCGATGCCGTAAACCTGGGGTCACGCCTAGAGGGGTTGTCCAAGGCCTATGGCGTAGACATTGTGGTGAGCGAGTCCACCCGAAAGCTGGCTATGGATTTTGCGTGGCAGGAACTTGATCGGGTACGCGTCAAAGGCAAGGACCAGGCGGTGGCGATTTTCTGGCCCATGGCACCTGCCGATCGACTCAGCGACGAGGCATCCAGTGAACTGAAAGCCTGGAACGGGTTCATAAAGGCCTACCGCGAGCAAAATTGGGACCAAACCGATGTCTTGCTGGTCAACTTGATACGCATGAATGCAAAGAAATACCTTTACCAACTCTACTCAGAGCGTGTAGCCTCCATGCGGTTGTTGCCATTTGATCCCGAATGGGACGGTGCAACCAATTTTGAAACCAAATAGGGCTTCAGTTGTGAAAGTACGCGTTTTAGGTTGCTCCGGTGCGATTGCCAAAGATTGCAAGACCACCTCGTTTCTGCTGGATGGAGAGATCCTGGTAGACGCGGGTACTGGGGTGGGTGACTTGACGCTTGAAGAGATGCGCGGCATCGACGCGGTTCTGTTGACTCATTCCCATCTGGATCATGTGGCGGCCTTGCCGTTGATGGTCGATGCCACCGCAGCGCAACGCAAAGAGCCATTAACGGTCTACGCGCTGGCCGGAACTATCGCGGCGTTGAAGACGCACATCTTCAACAATATTATTTGGCCCGACTTTACGTGCATTCCGACGCCGCAGGCACCATTCATCAGCTTTGAAGAAATACGGGTTGGCCAAACCATCAAACTGAAAAACAAGTTGATTGAGGTGCTACCTGCTGTTCACACAGTACCCGCTGCTGGTTTTGCGGTGACGGCGGGCAGTGGATGCTGGGTATTTACGGGAGACACCGAGCGCAACCCGACACTTTGGGCGCGGCTCAATCAACTTAATGTTGCCATGCTGGTCATTGAAACGGCCTTCAGCAACCGAGAAAAAGACCTGGCTCGCCGCAGCTTGCATCTGTCCCCTACGGTGTTGGCCAGCGAACTTGACTGCATTGCAAAGGGCAAGAACTACCCGATCTACATTACCCACACCAAACCCGCCGAAACCGAACTGATCATGGCTGAAATTCAACGTTTTGACCAAACCCAACCGTTTGGACCCAATGTGACCCACGACATTCGCTGGCTGCGCGTAGGACAGGAGTTTGAAATATGAGTGCAGTCATGCCAGTGGCGGGCGCTGAAAAAACACCAGAACAGGCGTTTTATGAATCGCAAAAGCTGCCTTCCAACAAACGTGGAATGACCTTTGAGGCGCTGTTCTATCGTCAGCTCCACCACGTTACAGCGCGTATTCACGATACCGAAAATCTCGAACAGATCATGCTCGAGGCAAGCCAGGACATCTGCAAGTTGCTCAATGCAGACCGGCTGACCTTGTATGTCGTTAACGAAGACCAGACAGCAATCATTTCCAAGATCAAGACTGGTTTGAACAGCAGCAGCGATCTCAAGTTACCTATCTCGCCGCAAAGCATTGCGGGATATGCTGCGTTCAGCAAGAAGTCGTTGAACCTCCCCGACGTCTACGATGACGAGGCGCTCAAGCAAATTCACCCGTCTCTCACTTTCCTGAAGGTCGTGGACAAACGCTCTGGGTACCGCACGCGGCAAATGCTGGTAGCCCCGATCTTGGATGGGGACACTTTGCATGGCGTTCTGCAAGTCATCAACAACAAGAGCGATGAACCGTTCGGAGATCTTGAAGTCGATGGCGTTGCCGAGTTGTGCAAAACCCTTGCCACGGCGATTCGACAGCGCGTCAAGGAAGCCGCCGCCAGTGCTGCGCCCCGCAAAAAGGCAACCAAGTACGATGGACTGGTCAGCGACGGTGTGATGACCGAAGACGAGCTGAGTCAATGTATCCATGACGCCCGTGAAGCGGCTTGCCCGGTAGAACAACTGCTGATGGCCAATTACAAGATCAAGCCACAGCAATTGGGGCCATCACTGGCCAAGTTCTTTAGCGTGCAATACGAGCCTTTCAATCCCGGGCGCATTCGGTCGGAAATGCTGCATGGCGCTCTGAAGCGCGAGTTTGTGGTCGAGCAGGGGTGGATTCCGCTGGAAGAATCCCCAGAGGGACTGGTCATCATGTGTGTGGACCCCGAGGCTGTGCGCGGTTCGCGCGTGGTGCCGCAGGTGTTTCCGCGCATCACCAAGTTTGCCTACCGTGTGACCACCTTGCTCGAGTTCCAGGAAACAATGGCCCAGTTGTTCGGCGGTGCGGCCGACGGAACCACGGTAGACGAACTTCTGGCTGGCATGGACTCTGCGCCGCTCGAAGATGGCTCGGATGACAACTCGCTGGAATCAGCCGCTGCGGATAACGAACTGGTCAAGTTCGTCAACAAGGTCATCATCGATGCCCACAACCAAAAGGCTTCGGACATTCACATCGAGCCGATGCCGGGTAAGTTCAAGACCGGCATCCGTTTTCGCATTGATGGCAGCTTGATTCCTTACGTCGAAGTGCCTGCGCACTTCCGCCAAGCCATGGTCACGCGCCTGAAGATCATGTGCGACCTGGACATTTCCGAGCGCCGCAAACCACAGGACGGCAAGATCAAATTCAAAAAATATGGTCCGTTGGATATTGAGTTGCGCGTTGCAACCATTCCATCGGCCGGCGGTGTTGAAGATGTGGTTATGCGTATTCTGGCGGCGGGTGAGCCGATTCCACTGGAGCAGTTAGGCCTCACACCGCACAACAAAGCGCGGCTGGAAGCCACGGTCAGTAAACCGTACGGATTGTTTTATGTGTGCGGTCCTACGGGCTCCGGTAAGACTACGACGCTGCACTCCATTCTCAAATTCCTGAACACGCCTGACACCAAAATCTGGACCGCCGAAGACCCGGTGGAAATTACCCAAAAGGGCTTGCGGCAGGTGCAGATCAACAAAAAGGCCGGCATCGACTTTGCCTTGATCATGCGAGCCTTCCTGCGGGCTGACCCGGACATCATCATGGTAGGCGAGTCTCGCGACAAGGAAACCGTGTCCATGGGTGTGGAAGCTTCCCTCACCGGCCACTTGGTGTTCTCCACGTTGCATACCAATTCCGCACCCGAATCCATCACACGTTTAATGGACATGGGCATGGACCCGTTCAATTTTGCCGACGCGCTGTTGGGTATTCTGGCGCAGCGCCTGGCCAAGAAACTTTGTGCCTGCAAGGCATCGTACGTGCCAGATGCAGAAGAGTTACGTCTGTTCGCCGCCGAGTACGCCGAAGAATTGCGTCACTCCAAAGCCTGGAAGGAAGACTACGCCGGTGAGAGCAAGAAAATGGTCGATAGGTGGATTGAAACCTACGGCGAAAACGGCCAGATCAAGCTCTACAAGGCCGTTGGCTGCGATAAGTGCAACAAGACCGGTTACAAGGGCCGTGTCGGTTTACACGAACTCTTGGTAGCGGACGACCCCGTCAAGAAGCTGATTCAGGAACGAGCACGGGTAGCCGAACTCTTTGCTCAGGCCGTCGAAGGCGGTATGCGGACCCTGAAAATGGATGGTATGGAAAAAATCATGATGGGTCTGACGGACCTCAAAATGGTTCGGTCGGTGTGTATCAAGTGACACCTTGTTCCGTGACAAAAATGTCACTCTAATGAGCTTCGAGCCAAATCTTGCTGAGTGAATTGGCAACGAATGTCGTGAATCCTGGTTTTTAGGGCCTTGCAAGGTGAAAATGCAACGCTAGAATGCTGGCACGGAACCTGCGACTTGGTGGGGGCCTGTTTTATTAACCAAGGAGTTTCATATGAAGCGTTCTCTCCAAAAGGGTTTCACCCTGATCGAATTGATGATCGTTGTCGCGATCATCGGTATTTTGGCTGCGGTGGCTTTGCCGGCTTATCAGGACTACACCATTCGTGCAAAGGTTTCGGAAGTTATTCTGGCTGCTTCGCAGTGCAGAACTGGAGTTACCGAAGTCCGCCAAAGTATCAGCGCCGCTTCTCTTCCGGTTGGCGGTGCATGGGGTTGTGAGTTCGCAGCTGGGGCCAGTGTTGGTCCAACAAAATATGTAGCTGGAATTGCGACAAACGATGTTGGCGATATCAGGGTTCTTGTTCAAGGACTTACTCCGAGTATTCCCGCCGCCTCTTATGTCTTGATGACCGCTACTTTAAATGCAAGTGGTCAGATCAGTGCTTGGCAATGCGGACCTGCTGGCGCTATGCCTGCCAAGTATTTGCCAGGCTCATGCCGTGATCCGTTAACTTTGACAGGTACTTTTGCGCCATAATTTTTCGACTGGAATATTGATCCCTTCAAAAGGGCTCTTCGGAGCCCTTTTTTTATTATGCAGTTCACCGTGACGCTGAGTATTTCTGCATTGTTTCTTGTTCTCGGCTGGCTAACTGCTGACCATTTCCCACCATGGGTTAGTTGGCACAATGAGTTATGGGTGTTTGCGGCCGCGCTTTGCTTGGCCGTGGGTGGACTCAGGTCGTTCAAGAAGCACAACCAACAGCTGGTCATTGTTCCTGGACTTGCATGGACAGTGCTTGGATTGTGGTTTGTGGTGCTAATTCAATGTGTACTGGGAGACATTGGGTTTTATGGCGATGCATTGGTTATTTCGTTCTACCTGTTTTTGTGTTTGTTGGCGCTGATTGCTGGGCGCTACGCGGTAGCGCAATATCCTCGTAACCATCAGAGAGTGACAAGACTTCTGGCCGTGGATTACTTTGCCATAGTGCTCACGTTTGGCGCCGCGTGTTCTTCCGCCATTGCATTGGCACAGGCCTTGGGCGTTTCGGAAAATGTGAGTTGGATAACACCTATGCCAGGTTTGCGGCGTCCCGGGGGAAATGTGGGTCAACCCAACCAGCTTTCGACCTTGCTGCTAATGGGGTTGGCTAGTCTTGTGTATTTGTTCGAAACGAAACGTTTGCAGTTCGCATCAACAATAGCATTGTATTTATTGTTGATTTGTGGCGTCGCAGTGAGTGAATCACGCGCAGGCATCCTTGGTTTTCTTGTAATGCTTGTGTGGTGGTGGTTACGTTATCGAGCCGCAGGGCTGCGTGCCAGACCTGGATACGTATTTTTTTGGGGCATTTCGATGCTTGTCCTATTTTGGTATTGGCCGCCAATCTTCTCACAAATCAATGGCGGTGGATTTGGGGTGGATGAAGCTGCGCGGGTGAACACCAGTGCTGGAGCACGTTTGATTGTCTGGCCACAACTCATTGCGGCAGTATTGGAGCACCCCGGGTTCGGATGGGGTCTGGGTGAAGTTTCGAAAGCGCATAACTCGGTTCTCCATTCGTACGTAAACAGCGAGCCGTTTACGTATGCACATAATATTGTTCTTGACTTGGCAATCGGTATCGGGCTACCGCTTACGTTCGTATTGTTGGTTCTGACGATAACTTGGCTGTGGCGGCGGGTATCCGCCGCTCAAACCCTCCTTCCATGGTACTGCTTGGCGTTATTGATTCCGTTCTGTGTGCACTCTATGCTGGAGTTTCCATTTGCCTATGCCTATTTTTTGGCCCCTGCCATGTTTGTCGTGGGCGTCTTAGAAGGTTGTCTGGCGCCGCAGTTCTATATTCGTCTTCGGTGGTGGCACGCGGTAACGGTTGTTTTCTGCATGACCGTCTTAATGGCATGGAGTGTGTGCGAGTACATCCGTATTGAAGAGGACTATCGCGTTGCGCGATTTGAGGCACTGCATATTGGGTACACTGATAGTCCACACGTGAGAAGCAAAGTGATATTGCTAACTCAGTTGGATGCGATGTTGGAATGTTTTCGGATAGTGCCAGAGCCCGTGATGACACAGCAGCGCATTGAGTTGATGCGAAAGGTCGCCATACGCTATCCATTTCCAGTCCAACAAAATCGCTACGCCCTGTCTTTAGCTTTGAATGGCAATCCCGACGAAGCACTCCGCCAACTCAAGGTCATACGTGCCATGCATGGTGAAAAGGCGTTTGCAGGTATCCTTGGAAACTGGAAAGAGCTGTCAGACGGCCAATACCCGCAACTGAAACAACTGCAATTGCCATAGGCGTGCAAGTAGATGATTCAATGCAGCGTCGGTGATCGGTGTCGCACAATTCAAGCCTCGTCATAACCTTTCGACCTCGTGACGCATCGCATGGCACTATTGCGTATCCCTCGCTATATGGTCGGCCATGCAAAACCCCAGAAACCCGCATGAACACTAGCTTTTTTGTATAAATCGTGTGCACCAAATCCCTCAAAAACGTTAATGGCAGAGATACTTTCTAAGGGATTTTGGTATGCAAGCCGTTGACTTTTTCCGCAACCGAATTGACGCGATGATCAACATGAACGATCCCTTGGCAGTTCTGGCAAGTCGGCTGCCCTGGAGTCAGATCGAAGCGGCGGTAGCTCAGAAGTTTGAACGCCAGAATCGTACCGGTGAAATCCTCAAAGCGCAGGACATGTTCGGCACCACCGAGGTTTTGGTGGGCGCCGGTCGCTCCAATGCCGGGCACCCCAAGTTACCCATACGCCTGATGGCCAGCCTCCTGTACCTCAAACACAGCTTCAACCTCAGTGATGAAGAACTGGTGGTGCGCTGGAGCGAGAACGTCTTGTGGCAATACTTCAGCGGCCAGACCTACTACGAACACCGCCTGCCCTGCGATGCCACACAAATTGGACGCTTTCGCCGTGACCTTGGTGAAGACGGCCTGGAGTTGCTGCTCAAAGCCACCATCGACACCGCCGTTGCCATCGATGCCGTCAAACCCAAAGACCTGGAGCGGGTGATAGTGGACTCGACGGCGCAGGAGAAAGCCATTGCCCACCCGGTGGACAGCCGCTTGCTGGAGATCGCGCGTCACAAGGTTGTCAGCGCCGCAAAGCGAGTTGGCATTGAATTCAAACAAACCTTCGCCAAAGAAGGCAAGACCTTGCGCTGGAAGGCTGGCGGCTACGCTCATGCCAAACAATTTCGGCGTCTGCGCCGGGTACTCAAACGCCAACGCACTATCCTGGGCATCGTCATGCGCGAAGTTCAGCGCAAACTCTTGTTGAACCCCACTGATAACGTCCTGGCGCTGACATCGCTGAACACCTGGATGGAACGTGCCGAGCGTGTTCGCACCCAGCAGCGAAACGACAAAAACAAGCTGTACGCCCTGCATGCACCGGAAGTCGAATGTTTGGCAAAAGGCAAAGCACGCAAGCCCTACGAGTTCGGCGTCAAGAGTGCTGTGGTGCTCGCCCACAAACATGGCCTGATGCTCGGCGCTCGCACTTTCCCCGGCAACCCTTACGACGGCCACATCCTGAGCGCCGTGCTGGAGCAGGCAAGCATCCTGACACAAGACGTTGGCATGAAGATCAAACACATCGTGATTGATCTGGGGTTTCGCGGTGTGGACGCAGACAACCCCGACAAAGAGATCATTCACAGAGGCAAGTTCAAGAGTCTGAGCAAACAGCAAAGGGGCTGGCTCAAGCGGCGAACAGCAGTAGAGCCAGCCATTGGACATTTGAAGTCAGACCACCGTATGGATCGGTGTTGGTTGCAGGGTTCGCTGGGCGACGCCTTGCACATGATTGGTTGTGCTGCGGGCTACAACCTGCGCTGGCTACTACGCGCCATTGCCCGGCTGGGCATAGGGGCACTTTTTTTGCGTCTGTTGCAGGCAGCACTCTCAAAACAGCACCCAACAGCACGCTCATACCGAACGCTTGGGACCTCGTGGCTGGACAGCGTGCGAAATTGGGTTGACACCGTGGTGGTCAAGAAACCCGCTTTTGGTCACGCTGCGCTGGGTGCATTTTGAAAAATGAATTTTGCATGGCCGACTATATGGCAGTCTGGTTGCTCCGCACATTACTCGTCTTTCCCTGGCTGAACCCGGTTGCCAATGGACCCTCGTCTGCGGCGGTGCCATGGCTGATGGCCGTAGCATGCGTCGTGGGGGTGTGGCAGTTCTGCATGCAACTCACGGGGCCAATAGTCGTAGGAGCATGGTTGCTGGCAGCACTACTCAGC
>CAIPGC010000158.1 GCA_903864505.1 uncultured beta proteobacterium
GCGTGCCAGCGGGTGCTGGCGCGTCGAATGAAGAAGCGGCCGCGCCGGTGCATCAACTGAGCGCGCGCTGTTGGAAGTTGTGAGCAACATGACTGAACCGTTATCGACCCAGCGCAATAGCCTAGTATCCCGTCTATCCCATGACCTTGCCTATGACATCGCCATTGTTGGTGGAGGTGCGACGGGATTGGGTGTCGCTTTGGATGCCGCGGCCAGGGGTTTCAGGGTGGTGCTTGTGGAGTCGGATGATTTTGCCAAAGGTACATCTTCCCGGGCAACCAAACTGGTGCATGGCGGTGTGCGGTACCTGGCACAAGGCAATATCTCGCTGGTTCGCGAGGCACTGCGGGAGCGGACCACATTGCTGCACAATGCGCCGCACCTGGCGCAGCCACTTGCCTTTGTCGTGCCTTCTTATCAGTGGTGGGAAATACCTTTCTACGGTGCTGGTTTGACGGCGTATGACCTGTTGGCGGGAAAATCGGGCCTGGGGAAAACCGAATTCTTGGGCCGTCAAGGGACGTTGGACCTTCTGCCTGGCGCATTGCCTGACGGGTTGATCGGTGGGGTGAAGTACTGGGACGGCCAGTTCAATGATGCGCGATTGGCGCTGGCTCTGGCACGCACCGCAGCAACCCATGGCGCCTTGCTGTTGAACTATTGTCGCGCAACAGAATTGCGCTACGAAGGTGGACGGATATCAGGACTGGTGTGTGAGGACGTTCTGACCGAGAAGTCTTATTCCATCCGCTCGCGGTGCGTGGTGAATGCTACCGGAGTGTGGGTCGATGCATTGCGCGAAAAAGACGGTGCCGCCAACGCAAATGACGGCAGACGCCCAACCAAACCGATGGTGGCCCCCAGTCAGGGTGTTCATATTGTGGTGGACCGGGAGTTTCTGGGCGGGGACGTGGGCTTGATGGTGCCCAAGACGGCGGACGGTCGCGTGCTTTTCGCTGTGCCATGGCTCGGCAAAGTCATTTTGGGTACTACCGATACACCGCGGCACGACCTGCCGCGTGAGCCGTTGGCGTTCAAGGACGAGGTGGACTTCATCCTGAGGGAATCGGGTCGATATTTGCGGCGTGCGCCTACGCGTGCAGACATCAAAAGTATTTGGGTCGGACTGCGGCCTTTGGTCAAGCCCCAAGACGACGACGGCGAAAACACCAAAGTGTTGAGCCGTGAACACACAGTGCTGGTAAGTCGCAGCGGTCTGGTGACAGTCACAGGGGGTAAGTGGACGACTTACCGCGCCATGGCAGAGGATGTCTTGGACCGTTGTGCAACTAAGCAGCTTATCGAAAGGCGCAATAAAGGAGTGACCACTCGCCTTAGGCTGGTAGGGGTACCGGCTGGCATATCCGAGTTCACTTCGATAGGCCTGCCGGAGGGTTTGCATTCATATGGCGCAGAGCAACTGCTGGTGCAAGCACTGCCTGGCGCAACGCATTGGCTGTGCCCTGGCTTGAGTGAAGCGATGGTCCGGTTTGCGGCGCGTCATGAATACGCGGTCACAGTAGAAGACATGCTGGCGCGTCGCTCCAGGATGCTTTTTCTGGACGCGGGACTGGCTGCCAGTTTGGCTCCGCAGGTGGGGGCACTGTTGATGCAGGAGACAGGACTGCCTCCGAAAGTGGCGGACTTTTTGACGTTGGCAAAGCAATATTTGCAAGTTCCAGTTCATAGCAGTTGACCGACGGTCGAAATCCGTGCATAATTGCGGGCTTCGCTTGTAAAAGCTGAAGGTTCTGCCCAAATAAGCGTCGTGCGAGTGGTTTGCACGGTAATTAGCGGGCCCAAGACTGACCTGGTTTGGTTCTTTCGCATGTTGCGGAAATGCTGCTCCTGGTGCAAGTTGGGAATATTGAAATGATCCAGACTGAATCTCGATTAGAAGTTGCCGATAATACCGGCGCTAAATCCGTCCTGTGCATTAAGGTGCTGGGTGGGTCCAAGCGTCGTTATGCCAGCGTTGGCGACATCATTAAGGTAAGCATCAAAGAAGCTGCTCCGCGTGGTCGCGTCAAAAAAGGCGAGGTTTATAGCGCGGTGGTGGTTCGCACTGCCAAGGGCATCCGACGTAGCGACGGTTCTTTGGTCAAATTTGATGGCAACGCAGCGGTTTTGTTGAACGCTAAGTTAGAGCCGATTGGCACCCGTATCTTTGGACCAGTGACGCGCGAGTTGCGTACCGAAAAGTTCATGAAGATCGTGTCGCTGGCTCCTGAAGTTTTGTAAGGACACGCCATGAACAAGATTCGCAAAGGCGACCAAATCATCGTTATCGCGGGACGCGATAAGGGCAAGCGCGGAACCATTTCCTTGCGCAAGGACGACTCGCACGTGGTGGTTGAAGGGGTTAATCTGGTGAAAAAGCACACCAAGCCCAACCCCATGAAGGGCACGACCGGGGGCATCGTTGAGAAAACCATGCCTATCCACCAGTCGAACGTGGCGATCTTCAATGCTGCTTCCGGCAAGGCGGATCGTGTTGGTATCAAGGTGCTGGCTGACGGTACACGCGTTCGCGTCTATAAGTCGAGCGGCGAAGAAATCAAGGTGGCATGAGCATGGCACGTCTGCAAACACAATACCGCGAAAAGCTGGCCCCCGAGCTAATGGCCAAGTTTGGCTACACCTCGCCCATGCAGGTTCCCCGTCTGACCAAGATCACTCTGAATATGGGGGTGAGCGAAGCGGTCGCTGATAAGAAGGTTATGGACAACGCGGTCAGCGACCTGACCAAGATTGCCGGCCAGAAGCCGGTGGTCACGAAATCCAAGAAGGCGATTGCTGGATTCAAGATCCGCGAAGGCCAGGCGATTGGTTGCATGGTGACGTTGCGTGGCGTGCAAATGTATGAATTTTTGGATCGTTTCGTGACGGTAGCGTTGCCCCGTGTGCGTGACTTCCGCGGTATTTCTGGTCGTGCGTTCGATGGCCGTGGTAACTACAACATCGGCGTGAAAGAGCAGATCATTTTCCCTGAGATTGAATATGACAAGGTGGATGCCTTGCGCGGCCTCAATATCAGTATCACCACGACGGCAAAGAACGATGAAGAGTGCAAGGCGCTCCTCGCCGGCTTCCGTTTCCCGTTCAAGAATTGAGGTGACCTGTGGCTAAGATGGCTTTAATCGAGCGCGAACTCAAGCGCGACAAGTTGGCGGCAAAGTATGCGAAGAAATATGCCGAACTGAAGGCGGTCGCGGGCGATTTCAAGCGTTCCGACGATGAGCGCGCTGCGGCCCGGCTGGGTTTGCAAAAGCTCCCACGCAACGCAAATCCAACGCGTCAGCGAAACCGTTGTTCCATCACGGGTCGTCCCCGTGGAACGTTCCAGCACTTCGGTCTGGGTCGAGCAAAGATTCGCGAAATGGCCTTTGCAGGGGAAATCCCCGGCATCGTCAAGGCCAGTTGGTAAGCGGCAGGAGAACCAAACATGAGCATGAGTGATCCCATCGCCGACCTGTTGACGCGCATACGCAACGCACAAATGGTTGCCAAAACAACAGTTTTGGTGCCCTCTTCCAAAGTGAAGGTTGCGATTGCCCAAGTGTTGAAAGACGAAGGCTATATCGACGGTTTCAAAGTTTCTACAGAGGGTGGTAAATCAGAGTTGGAAATTGCTTTGAAGTACTACGCAGGCAAACCTGTGATTGAGCGTATTGAGCGCGTTAGCCGTCCTGGCTTGCGTGTGTACCGCGGTAGCGATGCTATTCCCCAGGTCCAGAACGGGTTGGGTGTTGCCATCGTGACGACCCCCAAGGGTGTGATGACAGATCGCAAGGCGCGCGCTACCGGTGTCGGTGGTGAAGTGCTGTGCTATGTTGCTTAACGTCGCACTGAGGAGAAATTTAAAATGTCCCGTGTAGGCAAACTTCCCGTAGCCATCCCGACTGGGGTGGACGTTTCAATCAAAGACGACCAGATCAGTGTCAAAGGCGTTGGCGGTACGTTGCACTTGGCTCAAAATGCCTTGGTCAAAGTAGTGAGTCTCGCCGGCAACTTGAACTTCAAGGCGGCCAATGAGTCTCGCGAAGCTGATGCAATGTCTGGAACCATGCGCCAGCTGGTAAACAACATGGTCATTGGTGTCACCAAAGGCTTTGAGAAAAAGCTGAATTTGGTGGGCGTGGGGTATAAAGCTCAGGCCACGGGTACGAAGCTCAACCTGGCAGTTGGCTATTCCCATCCAGTGAATTTTGATATGCCGGCCGGCATCGCTGTTGCGACGCCCACGCCGACCGAGATTGTGATCAAAGGCGCTGATCGTCAGCGCGTCGGCCAGATTGCTGCAGAAGTGCGCGCAGTCCGTCCTCCCGAGCCCTACAAAGGCAAGGGAATCCGCTACGCGGATGAGAAGATCACCATCAAAGAAACCAAGAAGAAATAAGGAGCTGCAACATGTTGACCAAAAAAGAGCAGCGTCTTCGCAGAGCCCGGCAAACCCGGATTCGTATTGCAGACCAGGGCGTAGCCCGACTGACAGTCAATCGCACCAACTTGCATATCTACGCCAGTGTTATTTCTGGCGATGGCGGCAAA
>CAIPGC010000159.1 GCA_903864505.1 uncultured beta proteobacterium
ACTGTTGAGTGAAAACGCACCATATCAGTGCAAAGCACTCGGATTTTCCTGTGCCAACCAACGAATCTCGAAATATTTTGGAAATAGACCTAAATTGGCATCTAAATCTGCCGTTAAGAAACGTACGTCAACGAATAAAAGTCACTGGAGGGGCCAAAAGCCCGCTGCAAAATGCAATTGCCTTCTATAGAACGAACCCAAAGTGTGCGCCTTGCCGGCGCAGACCTGGTCTCGTCTGGGGCAAACAAGGTGATTCCGGTGGCTCCCGTCAATCCGTCAACCCACGCCAAACCCTTGGCACCGGTGGCCGGAGTGATTGATATGGTGAACCCGGCACTCAAGAAGACAGAAGGTGAGCCGGTCTATACCAGCGTATCCGACCCCGGCAGGCGCGGTTCCGAAGCGGCAACAGCCCAGAAAGACTGGACCATTCACCGTCCAGCCCCCGAGAAGGTTGAAACTCCGCCACCCAAGGCAATTGCACAAGTGCTGATGGACCACCTGAAGACGATGTGGACGGCCAGTGCCAGCGCCATCCAATTGGAGCAGGTGAAAGAACAGCTGACTCCGCCGCAAACGACCGTGGCGACCGAAATGCCGGGCCTGTTTGCCAAAGAGGTGCTGACGTACGCACCCAACAGGATCAAAAAGAACGAGAAGATCTGAGCGCAACTGGGGTGTCCGTTCCCTGCAATTGCACCCAAAAATCACCACTTCTTAGGCAATAGGTGGGCACCGGCGCCCCTAGACTACCTCCATTACTTGTGTATGGCCGCGGGCGCTCCGTGGTCCTAACTCGGACTGGACTGTCATGAACGCTACCATCGCTCACATTTTTTCTCTTTGCCTGCTGGCACTGTTGGGTGCGTGTGGCGGTGGGGGCGGCGGAACCACTGACACGACTACCGGCACGACCCCTGTCGCAACGCTGGTATCACTGGCCGTGACGCCTGCTGCCACCACGATTTCACTGGGAACCAGTCAGCAATTTGTTGCTACCGGGACCTATTCGGATGGCAAGTCTGCCGCCGTAACAACCGGCATTACCTGGTCTCTCGGCGGGTCCCGCGTCGCAACGATCTATACCGGCGGCAAAGTAGATGGCATCGCGATTGGAAGTGACACTGTCACTGCTACCGTGGGTTCCATCAAAGGATCCACAAAATTGACGGTCCAGGGTCCGTATGTGGCCGTAGCGGCGGGTGGAAGCCATACCATGGTGCGCAAAGCCGATGGGTCATTGAGTGGCTGGGGTCTGAACCGCTCCGGCCAACTCGGTGATGGCACGACCTCTGATAAATCTGTCTTAACGCCGGTGTACGGGACGGGCACCACCTGGTCCACGGTGGTTCTCGGAGACTTTCACACCATCGCACTGAAGGACGTGAAGACCACCGGCGGTGCCCTTTGGGGATGGGGTTTCAACCTGTTTGGTCAGTTGGGCACCGGTAGCAGCAATGACTACAAGGCACTGCCCACACAAATTGGCACCGACAAGACATGGACCGCCGTGTCCACCGGGAGGGCCCATACCGTTGCAGTGAAGGCGGACGGTTCTCTGTGGGCCTGGGGTCGCAACGTCGACGGCCAACTCGGTGATGCCACCAACCTCGATCGCTTTGTGCCGACCGCAGTGGGTGCTGTCAAGCTGTGGACCGGTGTTTCGGCAGGATCCAACTTTTCCATGGGCAGGCAGACCAGTGGCGTCATCTATGGTTGGGGGGCCAATGACCGCGGACAGCTGGGCAACAATAGTACAACCGCATGGAATGTGCCGACTCCCATCAACGCCTATTGGGACGGCAAGGTGGATGCGACCGGCGCTCCGGTTGCCCTGTCCGGATTTACTGCCTTGACCATTTCCGCCGGGGGTGCACACGTGCTGGCGATTCGCTCCAACGGCGCGTTGTACGCGTGGGGTGCCAACGACATGGGGCAACTCGGAATTGCCTCGACCGTGAATACGTCTTATCCGGCGCTCGTTCCTTCACCCAACAGCGCCGTGGATTGGGCATTGGCTTCTGCGGGTGGAGCGCACAGCATTGCCGTCATGGCCGATGGCACGCTCTGGGCATGGGGCTCCAACAGCGATGGACAGTTGGGGGACGGCTCCATGTCGGATTCTGCGGTACCGATTCAAATCGGAAATTCCAAGGAATGGATTTATGTGTCGGCCGGAAAATATCATACGTTTGCCATCAAATCCGACGGCAGTTTGTGGGGCTGGGGCCGCAATGTCGAGGGGCAACTGGGGGCCATCAGCAATGCGACCACTGTGCTCACTCCTACCATGTACCCCTGACCTACAGGTCGTTGAACGCTTAGCTGTCGCCATTTCGCACACCGCTGGCAACGTGCCCCGAGGGCACATGCCGAGCGGCAGACTCGATGTGACCGGTCTGGTCGTCGAAGAAAAAGTCTGGCTCAAACTCGCGCAAAAACTCACCTTTGTCGAGACCACCCAGGAACATCGCCTCGTCCACGGCAATGTTCCAGTTCATCAGTGTGCGAATGGCGCGTTCATGCGCGGGTGCACTGCGTGCTGTCACCAGCGCCGTGCGAATGCGCATCTGCGGCGAGGCCGCCAGTTGCAACCGGTGCAAGGCCACCAGCAAGGGCTTGAAGGGTCCATCCGGCAATGGCAATGACACTTTGTCGAGTTCGTGCTGTTGAAATGCGTTGAGCCCCTGCGTCTGAAACACGCGCTCTGCCTCGTCACTGAACAACACAGCGTCACCGTCGAAGGCGATCCGTACTTCGTACGGATGTGCATCGCTGGCGTGGGCCGATTGCGGGTACACCTGCGCCGCAGGCACACCCGCTGCCAGCGCGGCGCGCACATCGCTCAGGTGGGTGCTCAGGAACAGATTGGCGCGCAGGGGTTTGAGGTAGCGCCAGGGCGCTTCTCCGCGAGTGAACGAGCAGCGGATGATTGGCAGTGCGTAGTGTGCGGCCGATTTCATCACCCGCAATCCGCTGACCGGGTCGTTGCGCGAGAGGATGACCACCTCGACGTGCTGCTCGGTACAAGTTTCGCCGCCGGGCCGCCCCGAGGCGAAATGCGCCCCCTCGGGGGGCAGCGACCCACATGCAATGGGGGAGCGTGGGGTTGCGGTATTGAAGGCCAGCAGCTTTCTCACCATCGAAAACGCGACGCCAGGCTTGGCTGGGGTTTCCAGGCGCTCGAGTTGCAGGCGCATGTAGGCGGTGTCGTCAGTCTGCTCGAAGACCTGATTTTCTTCTTCAAAGTCAAACAGTGCCCGCGACGAAATCGCCACCACCAGTTTGCCGTCCAGCGTCACGCCCATACAGCAACTCCATCGGGGGAAAGAAAGTTTCGCCGCCGGGCCGCCCCGTGTCGATTGGGCTTTGCCAAGCCCAATCGAGGGCGAAATGCGCCCCCTCGGGGGGTAGCGTAGTACGCGAAGCGACAAGCGTGGGGGCTCATTTCACCAATTGATTCAACTGGATGATGGGCATTAGCACGGCCATCACGATCAGCATCACCACCATGCCCATCGTCACAATCAGCAGCGGCTCAAGCAGGGTGGCGAGTTGCATGGCGCGGCGCTGCACTTCGGAGCTGAGCTGTTTGGCCGCACGGTCCAGCATGGTTGGCAACTGACCGGTTTGCTCACCCAGGCGGGCAAACATGCCCAGCAGGCCTGGGAAGCGTTTTTTCTGTGCCAGCGCCACCGCCAGTGGTGCCCCTTCACGCACCAGTACCAGTGCGTCCAGTGCATCGGTGCGCATGGCACGGTTGGAGAGCGTATCTGCCGCCGCCTGCAATGCCTTCAGAATTGGAACCCCGGCACCGGCCAGCATCGCCAGTGTGCTGGCAAAGCGCGCACCGTTGTAGCCCCGTGCCAGCTTTCCCAGCACCGGCAAGGTCAGCCATGCTGCGTCAAAGCGCTCACGAAAAGAGGCCCTAGTCCACGCCAGGCGTGCGCCAACAGCTATTAAAAACAGAGCAATTAACACCAGCCAACCCTGGTTGCGCACAAAGCTGCCCAGTCCCAGCATGATGACGGTGAGCAAGGGCAGGGCGCGCTTGCTGCCGGCAAACACCTGGGCGACTTGCGGCACCACGTAGGCGAGCAGGAACGTGACGATCACTACTGCCACCAGGGTCACGATGGCGGGGTACAACGCTGCGCCAATAAGCTGCGATTTGAGCGCCTGGCTTTGCTCCAGGTCATCGGCCAGGCGCTCCAGCACCATGCCCAGATTGCCGCTGTGCTCGCCGGCGCCGACCACCGCACAGTAGGTGGCAGAAAACTCGCGCGGATGCTGCGTCAACGCTGCGGCGAAGGTGGCGCCACCGTTGACTTCCGAGCGCAGGTTGGCCACCAGATTGCGTTGGCGTTCATCATCTGCTTCGTCGGACAGCGCAGTGAGGGCGCGTTCCAGTGGCAGACCCGATGCCACCAGTCCCGCGATTTGGCGGGTCCAGATGGCAAGGTCCTGGGCACTGAAAATGCGTCCTGCAAACAGTTGCCGGCGCAGCCCTGTTCCGGTGGCATTGCCACCTTCCGCCGTCCCGGCACCCACCGCCTCGACCGACATCGGTACCAGCGCCTGTCCGCGCAGCAGCGTGCGCGCTGCCTTGGCCGTATCGGCATCAATCACGCCCTTGCGGGTGTCACCGTCGGCAGTGAGGGCTTCAAAAGAATACGCAGGCATGGCAGGATTTTGGTGCGTGGGCGATTCAGTCGCGCGTGACCCGGACCAGTTCTTCGCGTGAGGTGATGCCGGCCTGTACCAGACGCTCACCGTCGTCGCGCATCAGCGTCATGCCGCCCGCCAGTGCGGCCGCGCGAATGTCCGCCTCTGAGGCCTGGTGGTGAATCTGTTCGCGAATGGCATCGGTGGTCACGAGCAATTCAAACACGCCAGTGCGTCCCTGGTAACCAGTCTGACCGCATTCCGTGCAGCCCGCTCCGTGGCAACTGGTGCAAAGTTTGCGCACCAGCCGTTGCGCCAGCACCCCCAGCAGGGAGGAACTGAGCAGGAAAGGCTCAACCCCCATGTCCATCAGGCGGGTCACTGTGCTTGGCGCGTCGTTGGTGTGCACGGTGGCCAGCACCAGATGGCCGGTGAGTGAGGCTTGAATGGCGATCTGCGCCGTTTCAAAATCGCGAATCTCACCAATCATGATGATGTCGGGGTCCTGGCGCAGGATGGCGCGCAGGGCCTTGGCAAAGGTCAGGTCGATCTTCGGGTTCACCTGGGTCTGGCCCACTCCCGCCAACTCGTATTCGATTGGGTCTTCCACCGTCATGATGTTCTGACCACGGGTGTCGAGCCGTTCCAGCGCCGCGTACAAGGTGGTGGTCTTGCCAGAACCGGTCGGGCCGGTCACCAGAATGATGCCATGCGGTTGCGTTACCAGATGCTCAAAGCGCGACAACGCGTCGCCCTGCATGCCGACCGACTCCAGGCTGAGCTTGGCGCCGCTCTTGTCCAGCAGGCGCAGCACCGCGCGCTCACCGTGGGCGCTGGGCAGCGTGCTGACGCGCACATCGACGGC
>CAIPGC010000160.1 GCA_903864505.1 uncultured beta proteobacterium
GGCGCTGCTGGCCCAACAAACCGCCAAGAGTTATGCCACCGCGCGCTTGTTCTATCTGCGCACCGGCGCCATGCCCGAGGTCGCCCGGCTGATGGATGAATCGCGCGAGGCGCTGCAACACGGACGGCTGGCCGATTACCAGGCGTTGCACCGCCGCATCATCGCGGGGCTGCGCCAACTCGGCGAAGGCTCAATCATCAAACTCGCTGAAGCCCTGGACACCTACATTCCTCTGCCAGAACGCGCAGTCGATGGTGCCTTCCTGATGCCCGTAGAAGACGTCTTCTCCATCTCTGGCCGAGGCACCGTGGTGACTGGGCGGGTCGAGCGTGGCGTGATCAAGGTTGGCGAAGAAATCGAAATCGTCGGTATCAAGCCCACGCTCAAGACCACCTGCACCGGAGTGGAAATGTTCCGCAAGTTGCTTGACCAAGGTCAGGCTGGCGACAACGTTGGTATTTTGCTGCGTGGCACCAAGCGCGAAGAAGTTGAGCGCGGCCAAGTGCTGTGCAAGCCCGCCTCGATCAAGCCGCACACCCACTTCACGGGCGAGATCTACGTTCTGTCCAAGGACGAAGGCGGTCGCCACACGCCCTTCTTCAACAACTACCGTCCCCAGTTCTACTTCCGCACGACGGACGTAACCGGTGCGATCGAGTTGCCAGAAGGCAAGGAAATGGTGATGCCTGGTGACAACGTATCGATCACGGTCAAGCTGATCAACCCGATCGCCATGGAAGAAGGTCTGCGCTTCGCTATCCGCGAAGGCGGTCGTACCGTCGGCGCGGGTGTGGTTGCAAAAATTATTGCCTAAGGTTTTCGAAGGGGTATAGCTCAATTGGCAGAGCGTCGGTCTCCAAAACCGAAGGTTGTAGGTTCGATTCCTACTGCCCCTGCCACCCGGTTGCATTGAGACTGGTGGCGCAAGAGCCCGCTACAGCGTAGCGGGCTTCGGTGTCTAGAGCTTCCTGGTTTTTTTATTGATTTAGAGCGCGAAAAAGCAAACATATGGCCACCTCTCAAGTTGAAACCATTAGTACCGGGGCAGACAAAGCCAAGCTGGCGGCTGCCGGTACCTTGGTGGTCGCTGCTCTGGCTGCTTTCTACCTTTTGGGCAAGCAGGGTTTGTGGGTGCAGTGGGCGGTTCTGCTGTTGGGGCTGGGTGCTGCGATTGCTGTTTTCTTTGCGTCAGAGTCGGGACGCCAATTGGCAGCCTTTGGACGGGATGCCTGGCGCGAGGTCAAGAAGGTGGTTTGGCCAGCGCGCAAGGAGGCCATGCAGATCACCGCCTACGTGTTTGGTTTTGTTCTGATCATGGCTATGTTCCTCTGGCTGACTGACAAGACGCTGGAATGGGTCTTTTACGATTTGATTCTGGGGTGGAAAAAATAATGACCGATGTTGTAGAAACTCCCGCGGCAGATGTCGTGGCGGCAGCGCCGGTCAATCCGGATCTGCGCTGGTATGTGGTACACGCTTATTCCGGTATGGAAAAAGCGGTCGAGCGCAACATCCGTGAGCGCATTATCCGCACCGGTATGCAGGATAAATTTGGCCGCATTCTGGTGCCCATGGAAGAGGTGGTTGAGGTCAAGAATGGCCAGAAAAAGACCACTGAGCGCAAGTTTTTCCCGGGCTACGTTCTGGTCGAAATGATCATGGACGACGATACCTGGCATCTGGTCAAGCACACCAACAAGGTGACCGGCTTTGTGGGTGGTGCGAAGAATCGCCCTGCCCCGATTTCCGAGGCAGAGGTGATGAAGATCGTTAACCAGATGCAGGAAGGCACCGACAAGCCGCGCCACAAGGTGGAGTTTGTCGTGGGTGAGTATGTGCGCGTCAAGGATGGCCCGTTCACCGACTTCAATGGCTCGGTGGAAGATGTCAACTACGAGAAGAGCAAGGTGCGCGTGTCGGTCACTATTTTCGGACGATCGACTCCGGTGGAGCTGGAATTCTCGCAGATCGAGAAGACTTGAAATGTTGTGGGACAGATCACGATTTGCATCGCAAATCTGCTCTGTCCTCAACAGATTGAACAGTTCGCATTTTCCGACTCGGTGCGAATGGATGGTGAAGAGTCGTTAACCCCGGGGAGCTACGGGCTGAGTTTTTCAGTACCAAGGCGTTAATACCCGTAAGGAGAAATCATGGCGAAGAAAATCGTTGGTTTCATCAAGCTGCAAGTGCCAGCTGGTAAAGCCAACCCATCCCCCCCCATCGGCCCGGCTCTGGGTCAGCGTGGCCTCAACATCATGGAGTTCTGCAAGGCATTCAATGCGCAGACCCAGGGCGTGGAGCCGGGTCTACCCCTGCCCGTGGTCATCACGGCGTTTGCAGACAAGAGCTTTACCTTCATCATCAAGACACCGCCCGCAACGGTGCTGATCAAGAAAGCCATCAAGCTGGATAAAGGTTCTGCCCGTCCTCATATGGACAAGGTTGGCAAGATTACCCGCGCTCAACTGGAAGAAATCGCCAAGACCAAGATGAAAGATATGACCGCTGCCGATCTGGATGCTGCGGTACGCACTATTGCTGGTTCAGCGCGGTCCATGGGCGTGAATGTGGAGGGCGTATAAATGACCAAGCTCACTAAGAAACAGAAGACCCAAGTTGGCAAGATTGACAGCAACAAGCTGTACGCCTTGACCGATGCGCTGGGATTGGTAAAGCAGTTTGCCAACGCCAAGTTCGACGAGTCGATCGACGTTGCTGTGCAACTCGGCATTGATGCCAAAAAGTCGGATCAGGTCGTGCGAGGTGCAGTTGTGTTGCCTAACGGAACCGGAAAAACAAAGCGCGTGGCGGTGTTTGCGCAAGGTGCCAAGGCAGAAGAGGCCAAGGCAGCTGGCGCTGACATTGTTGGTATGGACGACTTGGCGGCGATGGTCAAGGCCGGCGACATGCCGTTCGACGTGGTGATCGCTGCGCCAGATGCCATGCGCGTGGTTGGTACGCTGGGCCAAATTCTTGGACCACGCGGCTTGATGCCTAACCCCAAGGTGGGTACGGTCACGCCCGATGTGGCAACTGCGGTGAAGAACGCCAAAGCCGGTCAGGTGCAGTTCCGTGTCGACAAGGCCGGCATTGTCCACTCGACTATTGGCCGTCGCTCATTCGAAGCTGACAAGTTGCAGGGCAACCTGGCCGCGCTGGTGGATGCCTTGACCAAGGCCAAGCCGGCTTCCAGCAAGGGCGTGTATTTGCGCAAAGTTGCGGTGTCTTCGACCATGGGCGTTGGGGTTCGCGTGGACCTTCAGACCATTTCGGCGTAATCGCGTGAATTTGGGTGACTGGAAACAGTCGCTCGATGTGGTGGGCTGGTTTTATTTTCGAGTAATTCCAGGTCATCCGAGACCGTTGGTGTGCAGGCAACTGCACTTAAATTGGCTCCGTTCAGGTATCGGCGCCTCGCCAACGCAGATGGCGATCCCGCTGCAGATGGAATGCAAATTCTGTTGACAGTTGGTCGCTGCAATGTGGAGCTTCGAGGGACGCGAGTCCTGTGGGGCATTTAAAAGGAGTAGACCTTGAGTCTGAATCGCAGTGAGAAAGAAGCGGTCATTAGTGATGTGACCGGCCTCGCCGCTAAAGCTCAAACGCTCGTGATCGCGGAATACCGCGGCATCACGGTCGCTGACATGACCAAACTGCGCAACAATGCACGCAACGCTGGCGTGAGTCTGAGTGTTCTGAAGAACACTTTGGCCCGCCGTGCTGTAGCTGGAAGCGCATTTGAAGTCGTGGCCGACCAGATGACCGGTCCCCTGATCTATGGCTTTTCCCAAGACGCAGTGGCTGCCGCGAAAGTGGTGGCAGAGTTCGCGAAAACCAATGATAAATTGGTGATCCGTGCTGGTGCGTATGGTGGCAAGGCTCTGGACGTGAACGGCGTAAAGCAATTGGCAAGCATCCCTTCCAAGGAGGTGCTGTTGGCGCAGTTGTTGGGCTTGATGCAATCCCCCATTTCCCGTACGGCCCGTGTGCTGGCGGCCTTGGCGGAAAAACGGGGCGGTGGCGCAGCAGAAGCTGCACCCGCAGAGGCAGTCGCGGCGTAACTGCCCGCTTGTCGTTAGTAACCAATATTGTTAGGAATTAGAAATGGCATTCGATAAAGACGCATTTTTGACCGCGCTGGACAGCATGACGGTCATGGAACTCAACGACCTGGTGAAAGCCATCGAAGAGAAGTTTGGCGTGAGCGCTGCCGCTATGGCTGGCCCCGCCGCCGCCGCCGGCCCCGCTGCCGTTGTTGAAGAGAAGACAGAATTCAACGTGGTTCTGCTCGAGGCTGGTGCCAACAAGGTGTCGGTCATCAAAGCCGTGCGTGAAATTACCGGTCTGGGCCTGAAAGAAGCCAAGGATCTGGTTGACGGTGCGCCCAAGAACGTCAAAGAAGGCATTGCCAAGGCGGATGCTGAAGCCGCTATGAAGAAGCTGGTGGAAGCTGGCGCCAAGGCCGAACTCAAGTAATTGAATAGGCTGGCGGGCTGGATGCTCTGAAATGGGCTTCCAGCCCTTGCCGCTTGTGGAACATGTTGTTAGTGCACACTAAAAAGTGGTGAGTCACCTTTTTTTAGTGTCTTCTGACCCCGACTGCAGAAGATGCCTTGGTACGGGCTGTGTGCAATGCGCAGCCGTCCGCCAGTGATTGGTAGTGGCCAATCGCCAAGAGCGGTTGAGCGTAATGCTCAACTTGACAGTCGCCTAGGACCCCCAGGTTCCTTCAGTCTTTGCCCGGAGATCTAATGGCTTATACATACACAGAACGCAAGCGCATTCGCAAAAACTTCGGTAACCGCGATAGCGTGCTTGAAATTCCCTACTTGCTGCAAATGCAAAAGGATGCCTATACGGCCTTTTTGCAAGCAGATGTCACTCCCAAAAAGAGAACAGTGGAAGGATTGCAGGCGGCATTTGAAGCGGCTTTCCCTATTGTTTCCCATAATGGTTTTGTTGAGATGAAGTACCTTGAGTACAACCTCGCCAAACCAGCTTTTGATGTGCGTGAGTGCCAAACCCGCGGGCTGACGTTTGCATCGGCCGTTCGGGCAAAGGTTCAGTTGATCATTTATGACCGCGAGTCTTCCACGAGCCAGAACAAGGTTGTCAAAGAAGTCAAGGAGCAGGAAGTCTACATGGGTGAAGTGCCGCTCATGACCGGCAAGGGGTCCTTCATCATCAACGGCACGGAGCGGGTGATCGTTTCCCAGTTGCACCGCTCGCCAGGCGTGTTCTTCGAACACGACAAAGGCAAGACCCACAGCTCCGGGAAGTTGCTGTTTTCGGCGCGCATCATCCCGTATCGCGGTTCCTGGCTCGATTTCGAGTTTGACCCCAAGGACTTGCTCTACTTCCGTGTGGACCGCAGACGCAAGATGCCGGTCACGATCCTGCTCAAGGCCATTGGCCTGAACAACGAGTCCATACTGGCAAACTTCTTTGTGAACGACAACTTCCGTCTGATGGACAGTGGCGCGCAGATGGAGTTCGTGGCTGAGCGTCTGCGCGGCGAAGTGGCGCGTTTCGATATCACCGACAAGAGTGGGAAAGTAATTGTGGCCAAGGACAAGCGCGTAACCGCGCGCCACACCCGTGAACTCGAGCAGTCCGGAACGACCCATATCAGCGTCCCCGAAGACTTCCTGGTAGGCCGTGTCATCGCCCGCAATGTGATCGACGGAGATACCGGCGAGATCGTGGCCAAGGCCAATGAAGAGTTGACTGAAGCCCTGCTGAAAAAGTTGCGTACAGCGGGCGTGCAGGACATTCCTTGCATCTATACAAACGAACTGGACCAGGGCGCCTATATTTCCCAGACCCTGCGCACTGACGAAACAGTGGACGAGTTCGCAGCAAGGGTTGCCATCTATCGCATGATGCGTCCCGGCGAACCGCCCACCGAAGACGCGGTGCAGGCCTTGTTTCAGCGACTGTTTTACAACCCCGACACGTATGACCTGTCGCGCGTTGGCCGTATGAAGTTCAATGCCAAGATGGGCCGTGCGGAATCGACCGGCCCCATGGTGCTTACCAACGAAGACATTCTGTCGGTGGTCAAGATTCTGGTGGACTTGCGCAACGGCCGTGGCGATGTAGACGACATCGACCACCTGGGCAATCGCCGAGTTCGCTGTGTGGGCGAATTGGCGGAGAACCAGTACCGTACCGGTTTAGCCCGTATTGAAAAGGCTGTGAAAGAGCGCTTGAGCCAGGCCGAGCAAGAGCCCCTTATGCCGCACGACTTGATTAACAGCAAGCCTATTTCTGCGGCCCTGAAGGAATTCTTCGGCGCATCGCAGTTATCGCAGTTCATGGATCAGACCAATCCGCTATCGGAAATTACCCACAAGCGCCGTGTTTCGGCACTTGGCCCGGGCGGTTTGACCCGCGAGCGCGCTGGCTTTGAGGTGCGAGACGTGCACGTGACCCACTACGGTCGCGTGTGCCCGATCGAAACACCGGAGGGTCCAAACATCGGACTTATCAACTCGTTGGCTTTGTACGCCCGACTGAACGAATACGGTTTCATTGAGACACCGTACCGTCGGGTGGTAGACAGCAAGGTCACGATGGAAATCGACTACCTGTCGGCCATCGAGGAAGGCAAGTACGTGATTGCCCAGGCCAACGCTTTGCTGGACAAGGATGGCAAGCTGACCGGAGACCTGGTTTCGGCCCGTGAAAAGGGCGAATCGATTCTGGTCAGTGCCGAACGCGTCCAGTACATGGATGTGTCGCCTGCACAGATCGTTTCCGTGGCAGCCTCGCTAGTGCCATTCCTTGAGCACGACGATGCAAACCGTGCCTTGATGGGTGCCAATATGCAACGCCAGGCTGTTCCAGTCCTGCGCCCCGAGAAGGCGTTTGTGGGAACTGGTATCGAGCGAGTTTCTGCGGTTGACTCTGGCACGGTAGTCACCGCCACTCGTGGCGGTATCGTCGACTATGTGGACGCGACCCGCGTGGTGATCCGCGTGAATGATGCAGAGGCCCAGGCTGGTGAAGTGGGTGTGGATATCTACAATCTCATCAAGTACCAGCGATCCAACCAAAATACCAACATTCACCAGCGGCCCATCGTCAAGAAAGGCGACAAGCTAGCCAAGGGTGATGTGATTGCCGATGGTGCCTCGACTGATTTGGGCGAACTGGCTCTGGGTCAGAACATGCTGGTGGCCTTTATGCCCTGGAATGGATTTAATTTCGAAGATTCGATCTTGATCAGTGAGCGTGTCGTAGCAGAGGACCGCTACACCTCGATTCATATCGAGGAAATGGTGGTCATGGCCCGCGATACCAAGCTGGGGGCCGAAGAAATTACCCGTGACATTCCGAATCTGAGCGAGCAGCAGCTCAACCGTCTGGACGAGTCCGGCATCATCTACGTGGGTGCCGAAGTAATGCCCGGCGACACACTGGTGGGCAAGGTCACGCCAAAGGGGGAAACCACCCTGACCCCAGAGGAGAAACTACTGCGCGCCATCTTCGGTGAAAAAGCCAGTGATGTGAAGGACACTTCATTGCGCGTCGATCAGGGTTCTCAGGGAACCGTCATCGACGTGCAGGTGTTTACCCGTGAGGGAATCACCCGTGACCGTCGCGCACAGCAGATCATTGACGACGAGCTCAAGCGCTTCCGCCTGGATTTGAACGATCAGTTGCGCATTGTGGAAGACGACGCATTTGACCGACTTGAAAAACTGCTCGTCGGCAAGGTCGCCAACGGAGGTCCTAACAAATTGGCCAAGGGCGGCAAGATCGACAAGGCCTACCTGGCATCGGTGGACCGTTTCCACTGGTTTGATATCCGTCCGGCCGACGAGGATGTTGCGAATCAGCAGGAGAGCATCAAGAAGTCCAACGAGCAGACGCGCCACAGCTTCGATCTGGCATTTGAAGAAAAGCGCAAGAAGTTGACGCAGGGCGATGAGCTGCCCGCAGGCGTGCTCAAAATGGTCAAGGTCTACATCGCGGTCAAACGCCGCTTGCAGCCCGGAGACAAGATGGCCGGTCGCCACGGCAACAAGGGTGTCGTCTCCAAGATCGTGCCGGTTGAAGACATGCCCTACATGGCTGATGGAACTCCGTGCGACATCGTCCTCAATCCGTTGGGCGTTCCTTCCCGTATGAATGTTGGCCAGGTGCTGGAAGTGCATTTGGGTTGGGCGGCCAAGGGCCTGGGCCAGCGCATTGGCGACATGCTGCAAGCGGAGGCCAAGGTGGCCGAATTGCGCCAGTTCATGGAGTCCGTGTACAACGGTTCAGGGCGCAAGGAAGATCTTGCCAAACTCAGTGATGACGAAATCCTGGAAATGGCCGGTAATCTTTCGAGTGGTGCAACATTTGCAACCCCTGTGTTCGACGGCGCGTCCGAAGAAGAAATTCGCGGCATGCTGAAGCTGGCGTACCCCGAGGAGGTCGCCAAGGCCAAGGGGCTGACAACTGCACGCACGCAGGCGCACCTGTTCGATGGTCGTAGTGGAGAGCAGTTCGAGCGCCCGACCACCGTGGGCTACATGCACGTCCTCAAGTTGCATCACTTGGTCGACGACAAGATGCACGCCCGCTCGACCGGCCCCTACAGCCTGGTCACGCAGCAACCTTTGGGTGGTAAGGCCCAATTCGGTGGACAACGCTTCGGAGAGATGGAAGTGTGGGCGTTGGAGGCTTACGGCGCGTCCTACACCTTGCAGGAGATGCTCACCGTCAAGTCCGACGACGTACAGGGACGCACCAAGGTTTACGAGAGCATCGTCAAGGGCGAGCATTCTATTGAAGCTGGTATGCCAGAGTCGTTCAACGTGTTGGTCAAGGAAATTCGTTCACTCGGTATCGACATCGAGTTGGAACGCGGTTAATTCAACAGGAAAGAAAAGGATTTAAAACATGAAATCATTACTCGACCTGTTCAAGCAATTTACGCCGGATGAGCATTTCGACGCCATCAAGATCGGCATGGCTTCTCCCGAGAAGATTCGTTCCTGGTCATTCGGTGAAGTCAAGAAGCCTGAAACCATCAACTACCGCACCTTCAAACCCGAGCGCGACGGTTTGTTTTGCGCCAAAATTTTCGGACCCATCAAGGACTACGAATGTCTGTGCGGCAAGTACAAGCGTTTGAAGCACCGTGGCGTGATCTGCGAGAAGTGCGGTGTTGAAGTCACACAGACCAAGGTTCGCCGCGAGCGCATGGGGCACATTGACCTGGCCGCACCGTGCGCGCACATCTGGTTTTTGAAGTCGCTACCCAGCCGTTTGGGCCTGGTGCTGGACATGACGCTGCGCGACATCGAACGCGTACTGTACTTTGAAGCATACGTGGTGACCGACCCTGGCATGACTCCGTTGAAGAAGTTCAGCATCATGTCGGAAGACGATTTTGATGCCAAGTTCAAGGAATATGGCGACGAGTTTCAGGCCAAGATGGGTGCCGAAGGCATAAAGGACTTGCTGCAAAGCATCGATATCGAAGGTTCCATCGAGAAGTTGCGCAATGACCTGACCGGGTCCGAGCTCAAGATCAAGAAGAATGCCAAGCGTCTGAAGGTACTCGAAGCGTTTAAGAAGTCAGGCATCAAGCCCGAGTGGATGGTTTTGGACGTGCTGCCTGTGTTGCCGCCGGACTTGCGTCCGCTGGTGCCCCTGGATGGCGGCCGCTTTGCGACCTCCGATCTGAATGATCTGTACCGTCGCGTCATCAACCGAAACAGCCGTTTGCGCCGTTTGCTGGAATTGAAAGCACCTGAGATCATTGCCCGCAACGAAAAGCGCATGTTGCAGGAAGCGGTAGATAGCTTGCTCGACAATGGACGCCGTGGCAAGGCCATGACCGGTGCCAACAAGCGCGCCTTGAAGTCCCTGGCCGACATGATCAAGGGTAAATCCGGGCGCTTCCGCCAGAACTTGCTGGGCAAGCGCGTGGACTACTCCGGCCGCTCTGTGATTACCGTGGGTCCAACGCTCAAGTTGCACCAGTGCGGTCTGCCCAAACTGATGGCCCTCGAATTATTCAAGCCGTTCATCTTTGCCCGCCTGGAAACTATGGGTATCGCCACCACCATCAAGGCCGCCAAGAAGGAAGTTGAATCGGGTACGCCGGTAGTTTGGGATATTCTTGAAGAGGTCATCAAAGAGCACCCCGTGATGCTCAACCGTGCGCCTACGCTGCACCGTTTGGGTATTCAGGCGTTCGAGCCCATTCTGATTGAGGGCAAGGCCATTCAACTGCACCCACTCGTTTGCGCGGCTTTCAACGCTGACTTCGACGGTGACCAGATGGCCGTGCACGTGCCTTTGTCGGTGGAAGCCCAGATGGAAGCGCGCACGCTGATGCTGGCGTCGAACAACATACTGTTCCCGGCCAACGGTGAACCCTCTATCGTTCCTTCGCAGGACGTGGTGTTGGGTCTGTACTACACGACGCGTGAGCGCATCAACGGCAAGGGTGAAGGCTTGATCTTCTCCGACACTGGTGAAGTGCAGCGTGCTTTCGACGCGGGTGAAGTGGAACTCAACGCCCGCATCAACGTACGTTTGACCGAGTACACCAAGGACAAAATCAGTGGTGAGTTGGTGCCGTCCACCAAGCTGTGGGAAACCACTGCTGGGCGCGCGCTGCTGTCAGAAATACTGCCCAGGGGACTGCCCTTCTCCAACCTGAACAAGGCATTGAAGAAGAAAGAAATCTCCAAGCTCATCAACGTTTCGTTTCGCAAGTGCGGATTGAAGGAGACGGTGGTGTTTGCGGACAAGTTGCTGCAGGCGGGTTTCCGTCTGGCAACCAAGGCCGGTATTTCGATCTGTATCGACGATATGCTGGTACCTGAGGAGAAGCACGGCATCATTGAGCGCGCGCAGAAGGAAGTCAAAGAGATTGAGCAGCAGTATGTCTCCGGTTTGGTGACTTCTGGCGAACGCTATAACAAGGTGGTGGATATCTGGGGCAAGTCGGGGGACGAAGTATCCAAGGTGATGATGGCCAAGCTGTCCAAGGAAATGGTCACGGACCGCCATGGCAAGCAGGTGCCGCAGGAATCCTTCAACTCGATCTACATGATGGCCGACTCTGGCGCCCGCGGCTCAGCGGCACAGATTCGTCAGGTGGCGGGTATGCGGGGTCTGATGGCCAAGCCCGACGGCTCCATTATTGAGACACCCATTACTGCAAACTTCCGGGAAGGTCTGAACGTGTTGGAGTACTTCATCTCCACCCACGGGGCCCGTAAGGGGCTTGCTGACACAGCGTTGAAGACGGCGAACTCGGGCTACCTGACCCGACGTCTGGTGGATGTGACGCAGGACTTGGTGGTGACCGAGCAGGACTGCGGTACACACAGCGGCTACTTCATGCGTGCCATAGTCGAGGGCGGAGAAACCATCGAATCCCTTCGCGATCGCATTTTGGGACGCACTGCGGCGGACGATGTCCTGCATCCTGAAAACAGAGCTGTTCTGGCGAATGCCGGTACCATGCTCGACGAAGACCTGATTGAGGAGCTCGAAGCGGCGGGGGTGGACGAAGTCAAGGTGCGCACTGCGCTAACCTGTGAAACGCGCTTTGGCATCTGTGCCAAGTGCTACGGGCGCGACCTGGGGCGCGGTGGACTGATCAACGGCGGTGAGGCAGTGGGTGTGATTGCTGCACAGTCCATCGGTGAACCCGGAACGCAGTTGACCATGCGCACTTTTCACATTGGTGGAGCGGCTTCCCGTGCCGCGATTGCCTCCAGTGTGGAAGCCAAGTCAAATGGTGTGATCGGATTCAACGCGACGATGCGCTACGTGACCAACAGCAAGAAAGAACTGGTGGTGATCGCGCGCTCTGGCGAAATTGTGATCCATGACGAACATGGCCGTGAACGTGAGCGCCACAAGGTGCCGTATGGTGCGATCCTGACGGTGAAGGTGGACCAGACTGTCAAGGCAGGTGCAATTTTAGCCAACTGGGATCCTCTGACCCGTCCGATCATTACCGAATTCGCTGGTAAGGCACATTTTGAAAATGTGGAAGAAGGTCTGACCGTGGCCAAGCAGGTGGACGAAGTCACCGGCTTGTCAACTTTGGTAGTCATTGATCCCAAACGTCGCGGCGCTGCCAAGGTGGTGCGCCCGCAGGTCAAGCTGATTGACGCCTCGGGTAACGAGGTCAAGATTCCTGGTACGGACCATTCGGTGACGATCGGCTTCCCTGTCGGTGCGCTGGTGCAGGTTCGCGACGGTCAGGATGTCGGTCCTGGCGAAGTGCTGGCGCGTATCCCGGTCGAGGGGCAAAAGACCCGCGATATTACAGGCGGTTTGCCGCGGGTCGCCGAATTGTTTGAAGCGCGCTCACCCAAGGATGCAGGCATTCTTGCGGAGATGACCGGCACTGTTTCATTCGGGAAAGAAACCAAGGGAAAGATCCGGATGCAAATTACGGATCCAGATGGCCTAGTGTGGGAAAAGTTGATTGAGAAAGAAAAGAACTTACTTGTGCATGAAGGACAGGTCGTTAACAAGGGCGAAAACGTTGTAGACGGTCCTCCAGACCCACAAGACATCTTGCGCCTGCTCGGCCCTGAAGAATTGGCGCGGTACATCGTGGACGAAGTGCAAGCTGTTTACCGTTTGCAGGGTGTGAAGATCAACGACAAGCATATTGAAGTGATTGTTCGTCAGATGTTGCGCCGTGTGGTGGTAGAGAACGCAGGGGATTCGAGCTACATTAATGGCGAACAGGTGGAGCGTTCCGAAATGCTCAATACCAACGATACTCTGCGCGCCGCCGGAAAGTTGCCTGCAACTTTTGCCAACTTGTTGCTGGGCATTACCAAGGCATCGCTGTCCACCGACAGTTTTATCAGTGCTGCGTCTTTCCAGGAGACCACCCGCGTGCTGACTGAGGCAGCCATCATGGGCAAGCGCGACGAGTTGCGCGGGCTGAAAGAAAACGTCATTGTGGGGCGCTTGATTCCAGCGGGCACCGGTATGGCATACCACGATGCTCGCAAGGTGCGCGAACGTATGGACGATGCAGAGCGCCGAGCTATTGCCGAAGCCGAGGCCGCGGAATTGGCGGGTGATGCAGAAGCCATGGCTGTCCAGTCCAGCGAAGGAACTGCTGGCGAGTAGCGAGCTGCTATATTAAGCATAGCGCCCCACGCTCATTTCAAAAGGGCTTGGGGCCTTTTTGCTTCATGATACTGAATAGTTGACGAGTTGCTATGGGTAACGGATGAGTGCTTCTATGGGGCTCTGGTTGGCATTGGCCATCGGTATCTTTTGGGGAGTTGGCGTGTACAACCGACTCATGCGCATGCGTGCACACGGGCTAGATGCGCTAGGGTCCGTTGAAAAGTACCTACGACGCTATGGTGAGCTCGTCAGGGAATACCCCATCGATTTAAGCGCCATGGACCCTGAATCCGACGAACGGTCGACTGAATGGGTACATTTGCATGAGAGCCTGGATACCTTGGAACAGACCTTGCGGGAAGCGCGTCGCCATCCTTTGGAGATTCAGCCGATGGCACGTTTGACGGCTGTGTTTCACAATTTGCAGCTGCGCTGGATTGCTTTGGAAAATCTTCCTCCAGATCTGGCTGGATCGACCTTGCCGGAAGGGATGCAGCAGCAGTGGGGCATGGTCACCGAGAAAGTGCTTCTTGCGCGCAGTGGTCTGAACCAGATTTTGCTCGACTACAACCAGGCGTTAGCACAGTTTCCTGCGCGTTTGATCATTGGCGTTCTGGGGTTCAAACCCGCGGGTTTGATGTGAGGCGAAATGCAAGTTCGTGACAACGTTCTGCCGCTATGGCGTCAGTTGCAAACCACGGCAAAGGTGGTTGAGAAGGTGCGTAACGGGACATCAGGGACAGCAGCGATTGACGCGGTTGCGTTGGAGTTGCGTCCAGGGGTGCAAGCGCTGGCATTTCATGCGTGGCGGCATCTCGGTCGGGCGCAAGCGCTGCGTGACAAATTGGCTGCAAAGTTGCCGCCACCAGCAGCGGACGCGTTGCTGTGTGTAGCCCTCGCGCTGGCTTGGTGCGAGGTGGATGCCCCTTACGATTCCTTCACCTTGGTTAATCAGACGGTCGAAGCCGCCAAACGAAACCCTGCGACCAAGGCGCAAGCAAACTTTCTCAATGCCTGCTTGCGACGCTTCTTGCGCGAGCGAGACGGATTGGTTGCGGGCACCGATGAGGACCTGGTGGCGAAGTGGAATCACCCGGCTTGGTGGATTGCTCGCTTGCAGAGTCAACGGCCGCATCATTGGCAGGAAATCTTGGCTGTTGCGAACGCACAGCCACCCATGGCGCTGCGCGTGAATTGCAGGAAGTCCAGTGTCGCAGGCTTTCTTCAGGACCTGCAGCGAATCGGGCTTGCAGCCCGGTCGGGTAATAGCAGCGTGGTCTATTTGGAGGGTGCTGTTCCGGTTCGTCTGATTCCGGGATTCGATGCAGGAAATTTTTCAGTGCAGGACGCTGCAGCCCAGCTGGCGGCACCACTTTTGTTGACGGGTTTGGTGAAGAGGGATGGTTTGCGTATTCTGGACGCCTGCGCAGCGCCAGGTGGAAAGACGGGGCATTTGCTGGAGTTATCCGACGGCGAGGTGACGGCTCTGGAGATTGATCCACGCCGATGTGAGCGAATCCAGGAAAACCTTGACAGACTGGCGTTGAGTGCCGAGATTGTGATGGCTGATGCCTCCCGACCTGGAGAATGGTGGGATGGTGTGCCATTTGATGCGATATTGCTGGATGCACCGTGCACAGCGTCCGGGATCGTGCGACGTCATCCCGATGTTCGTTGGCTACGTCGTCCATCAGACATTGGTCAATTGACTGGGTTGCAAGCAAGGTTGCTGAGAACGCTCTGGCCATTGGTTCGCCCAGGAGGAAGACTGCTTTACTGTACCTGCTCCATATTTCTCGAAGAAGGCTCTGAGCAGATCCAAACGTTTCTTGCACACAACAGAGATGCAGAATTGCTGCCATCACCCGGGCATTTAATGCCCAGAAATGGGCTCAAAGACCGTGAGGTCTTGGACAATCCGATGTGTGATCATGATGGCTTTTATTACGCGCTATTGGAAAAGAATATGGGCTAATGCTGTATGGCATGGTCTGGCTCTCGCCTTGCTGCTGATGCAACCATTGGTGCAGGCCCAATCTCTCACGGAAATATCCCAATTTCGTGCTGAGCGCGTGGACGATGAAGTTCTGGTATCGGCGCAAATCGGCTTTGAGTTGTCGCCAGCGGTCGAGGA
>CAIPGC010000161.1 GCA_903864505.1 uncultured beta proteobacterium
ATGTCAACGAACGCTACCGGGCCGAAGAAGCCTTGCAGCGCCAAAAGACCATGCTGGAGCGAACCTAAAATATGGAACATCTGGCCAGATTCGAATGGGAGGTGGATACCAACGTCGTAACCTGGTCACCCGAGATGTTTCGCATTTTCGGTCGTGACCCGGCACGGGGCACGCCCAACCTGCAGGGGCAGGCCGACTTGTACACTCCTGAGTCCACTCAAACGCTCTTTGAAGCGGTGGGCAAGGCGGTGTCAGACGGCACGCCCTACGAAATTGAGCTTATGGCGGTGCTGCCCGATGGCACGCAGCGCCCCTGCTGCGTCAAGGGTTACCCGGAGCCCGATGCCAGCGGGCGGGTGGTTCGTGTGGCCGGGCTGGTGCAGGACATCACCGATCGCAAGCAAGCCGAAGAGGCGATCCTGAGGAGTGAGGAGCGCTGGAAATTCGCGCTTGAAGGGGCGGGCGACGGCTTGTGGGACTGGAATATTCAGACCGGAAAGGCCTTCTACTCCTCGCGCTACAAAACCATGTTGGGCTTTGCCGAAGAGGATATTGGCGACTCCGCTGACGAGTGGACCAAGCGCATTCACCCCGAGGACGCGCCAGGCGTATTCGCCGCGATGCAGCCCTATATGGATGGCAAACCGGGCAGCGCCACGGTTGAGTTCCGTATGCTGCGCAAAGACGGGTGCTGGCAATGGACGATGGGGCGCGGCATGGTGATGGCGCGCGATCGAGATGGCAAACCGCTTCGCATGATCGGAACCAACAGCGATATCACCGAGCGCAAGCAGGCCGAGAATGAGCTGCGCGCATCCACTGCCATGCTGAATGCGGCGATCGATCAATCGCCCTCCGGCATCCTGATCGCTGATGCACCGAACGTGACGATCCGCAAGGCCAATTTTGCTGCGCTTGGCATACGGGGCCGCAGTGGCGAAACACTGACTCACATCGAGGTGAGCGAGCATGCCCTGCGCTGGCAAACCTATCGCGTCGATGGGTCGCTCTATCCTTCCGAGGAACTTCCGCTGTCGCGGGCAGTTCTCAAGGGCGAAACAACCTTCGGCGAGGAGGTCATTATCCGCAATGAAAGCGGTGAAGCGCGCTGGGTGCTTGTGAATGCGTCTCCGATATACGGCCCAAAAGGAGAAATATCCTCTGGCATCGTGATATTCCATGACATCACCGACCGCAAGCAAGCCGAAGCCAAACTACTGCTCGCGGCCAGCGTCTTTGACCATGCCCGCGAAGGCATCGCCATCACCGACGCCCACGGCACAATCATCAACGTCAACGAAGCCTTTACCCGCATTACTGGCTACAACCGCGAGGAAGCCACCGGGCAGAACCCGCGCATGCTGAGCTCTGGCCGCCAGGGTCAGCCATTCTATAAAGCCATGTGGGATGCCTTGACCGTGCGAGGCCACTGGAGTGGAGAAATCTGGAACCGACGCAAGAACGGCGAGGTTTACGCGGAACTGATCACCATCAGCGCGGTACGCGACGCGCAAGGCAACACCCAGCACTATGTGGCTTTGTTCTCCGACATTACCGCCATCAAGGAACACCAAAGGCAGCTGGAACACATAGCCCACTTCGATGCGTTGACCAATTTGCCCAACCGCTTGCTGCTGGCGGACCGACTGCAACAGGCCATGGCGCAGGCACAGCGGCGCGGCCAGCGGGTGGCGGTGGCCTACCTGGACCTTGATGGATTTAAGGGCGTCAACGACCTCCATGGGCATGACGTGGGCGACCAACTGCTGATTCACCTGGCCACGGCGATGCAAGACACCCTGCGAGAAGGCGACACGCTGGCCCGGCTCGGCGGCGATGAGTTTGTGGCAGTGATGATCGATCTCGATGGCATTGAGAGCTGTGTGCCGATGCTGACCAGACTCCTTGACGCCGCTGTTGCTCCCGTGCCGTTGGGCGATGTTGTGCTTCATGGCTCGGCCAGCATTGGAGTGACTTTCTACCCGCAGGCCCAAGACGTGGAGGCCGATCAACTGTTGCGCCAAGCCGACCAGGCCATGTACCAGGCCAAGCTTGCCGGGAAGAATCGCTACCACGTCTTCGATGCCGATCACGACAGCAGCCTGCGCGTGCACCACGAAAGCCTGGAGCGCATCCGTTTGGCGCTGGTGCAGGGTGAGTTCGTACTGCACTACCAACCCAAGGTCAACATGCGCAGCGGCCAGGTGATTGGTGCCGAAGCGCTGATTCGCTGGCAGCACCCCGAGAAGGGCTTGCTGGCACCGGCTCTGTTTTTACCGGTAATCGAAAGCCACCCGCTGGCGGTGGCGATTGGCGAGTGGGTGATTGACACGGCGCTCACCCAATGGGAGCTGTGGCATGCCGTCGGGCTGGACTTGAATGTGAGCGTCAACATTGGCGCACATCAGTTGCAAAAAGGCGACTTTGTCGATCGCCTTCGGGCCATTCTCGCTCACCACCCCGGCATGAACCCGCGCCGACTGGAGCTCGAAGTGCTGGAGACCAGCGCATTGGAAGACATTTCCCTCGTGTCGCAGGTAATAGAAGCCTGCGCTCAAATCGGCGTGAAGTTTGCGCTGGATGACTTTGGCACCGGCTATTCGTCACTTACCTACCTCAGGCGCCTGAGCGTCTCCATGCTCAAGATCGACCAGAGCTTTGTACGCGACATGCTTGGCGACCCCGATGACCTGGCCATTTTGCAGGGCGTAATCGGGCTGGCAGCGGCCTTCAAACGCGAGGTGATAGCAGAGGGCGTGGAGACGGTGGCGCACGGAAGCATGCTGCTGGAACTCGGATGCGAGCTGGCACAAGGCTACGGCATCGCCCGGCCCATGCCGGCCCATGAGATGCCAGCGTGGGCAGCAACCTGGCAACCCGATGCCGCTTGGGCTGAGTTGCCGTGGCTTGGCGGCAACCCCCATTCGAAGAATGAATAGTCTTCTTTGGATGTAGTTAGACAACTGTCGAACAGGAATCATTTCTGACTGGGGACAATCTGTCCGATCAGTCTTCCAGCAAGCTGGCGTATTCGACCGGCTCTTTACGTTTAGATGCTCTACATCTATGCCGAAAGGAACCACATGGCAGCCGCTAACAACGCCGCTGCAAATAGTACTGACCTGTTAGTGGCTGGTTCCTAAGCCATTACCAGCCCTGTGAACAGGATAAGCGCGCGATTGCGCAAAGACAGCCCGCGCCAGGCCACGATGTCTGGCTTGCTTGCGTTCTGCCTGAAGTGCCACAGCCACAGGAGTGGCGACCCCAATGCAAAACGGGCCAGTGACAGTATGAACTCATCTCTTTTGTGCCGAGGCCGATGTGTGGTTCAGCACAATTGGCAAGAAATAGCCCACCAGGAGCCATCAACCTAAAGAAGGCCTCCTGCAAGTAGCCTCTTCTTGTCTAAGCTTGCTGTGGCCCGAGCATGACATGGTTCTCATATCCGATGCCACCGAGGACGAACTCCGTGGTTCCAATCTTTTCGTAGCCCTGCCGCCGGTAAAACGCAATCGCTCCGGCGTTCTTTGCGTTTACGGTCAGCCAAATGCGGCTGTTGGCGCCGAGGTGAGCCAACTCCTGCACTTTTGTGAGTAAGCTACGGCCAATGCCTTTGCCTGCAAAATGTGCCTGGACATACAGCGTTTGGAGCTCGACCGTCGCGTCACTCATGTCCGGACAGACCGATTCCATATGAACGACAGCAAATCCTAGCAGGTTGTCCCCTTGCTCTGCCACGGATGTGAAAACCGCTGTGTCGGTCAAAAGAGCCTCGTACGCTGCCGGCGTAATCTCGTTTAGGATGTGTTCCGAGATCACCTGCGAAATTCCATCGGTCGCGTAGGTATGGACGAACACCTGAGTCGCCAATACCGCAAGGCGCTTGGCATCCTCGGGGCGGGCCCTCCGGATTTTGGGGTTAGTGGATTCTTTCAAAGTTTGCTCGAACAAATAGCACAATGCTTTGGACTTGCGCCAATTCGACTGGAGCGGCAGGTCCACAACAGTGGCTCTTGCTTTTCACACCATATCAGATAAAGACACCATGCCAGATAGACACTTTTCCAATTTGCTAAATGCGCATCGCTCAATCCGACAATTTGTGGACCGCCCGGTGAACTCTGAGCTCATTGACCGGATACTGGAGGAGTCTCTGCAAGGGTCATCGTCCAGCGGCAACCTCAACATGGTGTCAGTCATTAAGACATTTAATGCTGAACGAAAAACGCGTCTTTACGAGTTGCACTTTGAGCAACCCATGGTGTTGCAAGCGCCACTGGTATTGACCTTTTGTGCAGACACATTCCGCACAAGGCAATGGCTTGCACAGCGGGGTGCCCGGCTGAACTTCGGTAACTTGCTCAGCTACCACGTTGCTTCCTTTGACGCCATCATTCTTTCCCAAACAGTGGCACTGGCGCTGGAAAGCCACGGAATGGGCATTTGCTACATGGGCACCACGCTACATTCAATGAAAGAGATTTCTGATTGCCTGGAATGCCCAGACCATTGCGTGCCGGTGACCAGTATGGTGGTTGGGTGGCCAGCCGAGCAACCGACCCAGCGAGACCGTTTGCCCCGTGAGGCCTGGATTCACAATGAACGCTACCGGTGGCCGAGTGCTGACGACATAGACCGCCTTTTCAAAGACCGTGAAGTCAAGGGCTGGAACCGGTACCGCAGTATGGGAGACGAGATAGTCAGTGAGATGGACCAACTTGGCATCACTTCACTGGCTCAGTACTACACCAGTGACATGAAGTACGCGCCGCAGGTGTATGAACAGGATTCCGAGAAGCTGCGACAGTTGCTTGAGGCCAAGGGCTTCCTGCCTTGACCAATCACTGCATGACATCAACAGATTCGAGCCAAAACGCGATTACCAGTCTGTTGGAGGTCGCCAGAAATCTGAACGCGCCCTTGGAATCGTCACGGTTGACGTTGGAGCCCATGTTACAGAGCCATGCAGATAAGTTTTATCCCCTTATGCAAGAGGCGCCACTGTATGAATGGATTTCGATGAAGCGACCGGAAAGTCTGGAGTCCCTACGACACGCATGGAGAAATATTGCCAACCCGATGTCGCCTGACGGTCAATATTTCTGGCCCACCTGGGCAGTTCGACTCAGAGATGACGGTGCCTACATCGGGAGAGTGGACGCTGAAGTAGACGGCGCCATGGAGGCGCTGAACTTTGGCTATTACTTCTTTAGCGCCTTTTGGGGAAATGGCTATGCCACCGAGGCGGTCAGGGCTTCCACTCAGCACCTGATGGACCACGGGGTACACCGACTTGTGGCAACAGTCACTGTCGGAAATGCTGCCTCTGCCCGAGTCCTTCAAAAGGCGGGGTTTGAATTCAAGCGAATCCTGGTGGGCAATGACACCATTCGAGGCGTTACGGTGGATGACTGGGAGTACGTGAATTACCATTCATTTAGTTAGGGCCACATGGCTGCAATCCTTGGTACCTTGTCAATTTGGAAAGATGCCATAACTGGCCTAATGGGTGGGCGGTATAGCGCATTTTCTCCGCTCGCCTATGACCTTCATTGGACCTTCAACAAATTTGCATCTCACAAGAGGCTAGAGGTGGAATGAATTCGACAATTTTCTAACGAAGCGATTCAAGTGCAACCAATACTACACACTTCCAGACTGACCCTGCGGCCTTTTGAGTCGTCGGACTCCGACGATGTCGAGCGACTCGCCGGTGATGTCCGAGTTGCGGAAACAACGGCAGCCATTCCGCACCCATATCCGAAGGGAGCGGCTGCCGATTGGATTGCAACGCACACAGCCACATTTGAGAGCAGGAAGGGAGTAATCTACGCCATCACCGATACCGCGACCGGCAAACTTCTTGGTGCAATTAGTCTCTTGAGCATGTCAGTGAACCATGCTCGATGCCAGATGGGCTATTGGGTCGGGTACGACCACTGGAAGAAGGGTATTTGCTCCGAAGCCGCCCGCGCTCTTATCGAGTACGCCCATCAGGTGCTAGGCATGACAAGGGTTGTGGCCCATTGTTTGACAAGGAATATTGGCTCAGCACGGGTTATGGAAAAGGTTGGTCTCAGCCGTGAAGGACATCTCATCAAGCACGCCAATCACAAGGGCGTGTTCGAAGATGTCTATGTGTACGGGATTGTTCTCCCTGGCCGGTAGTAGTGAAGGCTTCATTGGCCGCGAAGGCAATTGTCAGATTCCACGAAATTCAAGCACTTTAGGCACCATGCATTCAATCATCGAGTATTCCGACGACCAGCATAGACAACAGGTCGTTGAACTTCGGAGGACGGTTTTTGGATATGGCGCCACGCACAACTCCCCTGGACTGTCTATCGACAAGAAGCTCGCCGTGCATGATGGACTGTTTTTCCTAGCACAGGACGAGTGCCATGTGGTTGGAACAGAACAGGCGCTTATTCATCTTGGTTGCGGCAAAATACATTTCCAAATTCATAGTGACAACCCGAGCGTGACGGCTTTCTATGAATCATTCGGGTACGCTGTCGATCCTCGGGTTAGCTTGGGCAATATGGTAAGTAATAACGTTCTGCATCTAGATGCGTCGCTTTGAAGGCACCGTGTTGCATGCACGTTGAACTACTGAATGCTTCGGACGCTGTGCAGTACCGAACCCTCATGCTTGAGGCGTACACGCTGGCCGCTGACGCTTTCACGTCAACCGCAGAAGAGCGCGCCTCGGAGCCTGATTCCTTCTGGGCTAAGCGCATTGCTGGGACCTTGCAAACAAGCGCCGCATTTGGGGCGTTTCTGGGTCAGAACCTTGTGGGCACGGTTGCCCTTGAATTTGCATCGAAGCCCAAGACCAAGCACAAAGGTCATGTCATTGGCATGTACGTCAGACCTGACGCGAGGGGAACCGGTGCGGGCAGAGCGTTGCTTCAGGCCGCTGTTGACTACGCAAACGTGATGCCCGACATCCAACTGCTCAACCTCTCGGTGACTGAAGGGAACGAGGCAGCGGTCAAGCTCTATCGCAGTTTTGGTTTTGAGACGTTTGGTATTGAGCCAATGGCCATACTCACCCCGAGCGGTTACAAGGCCAAGCTTCACATGTGGCTGCCACTCAAAAGTGGGCACTTAATTTAGCTTCATGGAAATCCTTGCCGAAGTTCTTCTGCAAGTTCTGTGGGGGCTCATCGAATTCCTGGGAGAACTGTTGCTTCAGGCATGTGGAGAGTTGATTGCCGAAGCGATTGGCCACCTGCTGAAGGGACCCTTTCGCCATTCCAGGCCGATTCGACCCAGGCTCGCGGCTATCGCCTATTGCATCTTTGGCGCAGCGGTTGGAGCCATGAGTCTGTGGCTGGTTCCCGCACTCTTCATTTCCACTCACTGGTTGCGAATCGCCAATCTGATACTGACGCCCGTGATTTCCGGACTCGTCATGGCGCGATTGGGGGCATGGCGGAAGGGTCGCGACGAGGAAACCATCCGACTGGACACTTTTGCCTACGGATTTCTATTTGCCTTGGCCATGGCCCTGGTGAGATTTTCATGGGCGAGCTGATTCGGTCATCGGCAGACCGGAGTTTGAGCGGCCTTCATGGTGCTGGGATGGCCGATTGCAAGTTCAGCAGTTGCGGCTGCACTACGACTGTGAATTTGTGGTCCGTTGCAGTTTCTCGGCCCTGCGAAGCTCAACCGCTGCATTCCATTGCCTGACTTCATCACTGAGATTGGTCTCAAGCTTTTGAACAACGGGCGCCCGCTTCTTATTGGTTCGAGCGGACTGAGAGGCTTCCACAACTTCCCGCGGTTCGTAATGACTGCCATCGCAGTATGGCGGATTCTTGGTCTTGCCGCACCCGCATTTTGGAATTTCACCAGCTCTCATGGGAAGATGCCTTTGCCACTCATTGCCGATGCAGTGCAAGTTTGACTGCGAACATCAGGAAACGGTGGTTTGATATGCGGCCGAAAGATGGAGTTGGGAACATAAGTTCAGACTGAAAACAAAAACACGCGCCTAACAAACCGGACGAGACCCTACATGCACTGCGGCAAACTGAGCACCTCGGACACGAACCCGGCATCGACTGTCGCATATTGCGACGCTTTGAAACTACCCTACTGTGGTACCGGTGACACCCGCTGCCATCCTTCCGGACAACTGGGCGTATAGGGATAGTACTGACCCGCCGATTTGCAAAAGTACCAGTACTGCATTGGGGCAGGCGCGGGTGGTGCCAGCACCACAGGTGGAGCAACATAGACCTGCGCAGGGGGGACATAAGTCACGGGGGGTGAGACGAACACTGTTTGGGCTGGCTGTCTCTCCGCTGCACTGATGATCGCACCGGCCACGCCGAGAACTAGCAGGGGTGCCAGCCATCCCGGGCCACCAGATCTGCCTTCATAACGATGGCGCTCATAGCGTCCTGAATCTGCAAAGGCGTTGCAACTCATTGCAACCGCAACTAGAACGACGCTAAATGTTTTTATGAACTGTTTCATAAGACTACCCATCCCCCGATAACGGATGACTGATCCGATGGTTGACAGTGGCACCAATGCTCGTTGGTGTCATCTGTCAACGGTCAACAGCTCATTACTTGACGGGCGATTCAGCCGGCTTGGCAACTGCAGCCTTCTTGGCATGCTCCTTCTTCGCCTTCGTTGGCGTTGAGGCAGCAGCTACTGGCGCTGGGGCTGCGACAGGCGTCACCGATGTGGGAGCAGGTGTTGCTACTTTGGGAGCAGCAGGCGTCTGTGCGAAGGACAAGGCAGTTACGCCAGTCATCACGGCGGCAGCGATCAGGGTCTTGGTATTCAACATGGTTTGAACTCACTCATAAAACGAAGATCGCAGTAGCTCCGACCTTCACAAGCGAGCCAGAAGTTCTTTCAGGCTTGTACATAAAACGCAGGGTGTGTAGCAGCGTTGACTGCTTTACCTTTGTTTACTGTGACGTTATTCCGCTGTTGGCGTCCAACATTTACCTATCCCTTGAAATTCTGAGCGATTAGTCCTACCCTTGCAATGTACATACGCATGTGCCCAAAATCCGACAAATGATCAACTCCCTCAACAGCTCATTGGACTCGGCCAACGCAGCCATTGGCACCGCCTTGGCTCGACTGAGTTCTGGGTTTCGTATCAATTCAACCAAAGATGATCCTGCTGGCATGCAAATCGCCAGCCAGATGGGCGTTCAAATCAGCAGCGCTGCAGTCGCCATGAACAACATTGCCGATGGTCTGTCGAGCGCTGAGACCGCTGGTGGCGGGCTGGGACAGGCATCTGAAACTCTGCAGAGAATGCGGGAACTTGCGGTGCAGTCCGGTAACGGGACCTACAGCGCATCGGATCGGCAAGCGATACAAGCTGAATTCAGCCAACTCTCCAGCAGCCTGGATACTGTTTCCAGGCAAACCCAGTTCAATGGTCAAAACCTGCTTGATGGCACGTTCAGTACAAGTATCCAGACGGGTCCCAATTCAGGCGACAAGACAAGCATTTCCTATGGAAACGTATCCGCGTCGGCGCTGGGTTTTGCAAATGCGGATATTTCCACAGCGGCAGGAAGTCAGGCCGCGCTTGCAGCAATTGACGAAGCCATGGTCACCGTTGACAAAGCGCAGGCCAATGTGGGCGCGACACAAGCCGCTTTGGACTCTAGCAGCGCAAACTTGGGTGTAAGCAATTTGAACCTGAGTGCGTCACATAGCGCTATTGCTGATGCTAACTACGCACAAGCAAGTTCAGACCAGGTACTTGCTGGAATAAGACAGCAGTCTGCATTGAAAACCTTTGCCCTCTACAACGCCAATCAGGCGAACATTCTCAGCTTACTACCCGGTCAAACGAAGTAATTCCTGCGTGTGTTGGGTCATCCACAGTCCGAATGGCAGGCTGGACGGACGCTTCACAGCCATACACCGCTGTGCGGCATCTCAATCCTTTGCACAGCGCTGCCAGTGGGCAGGAACGCCTCGATCACTATGCTGAACACCGAGACAAAAATGCTGGCAAATAGCGCAGTCCAGAATCCGGAGACCTTAAACCCTTTGACCAGCGCGGCAACCATCAGAATCATCAAGGCATTGATCACCAGCAGGAACAGTCCAAAGGTCACGAGTGTCAGTGGCAACGTCAGAACAATCAGCAGCGGTTTGACCACTGCATTGGCAAAGCCCAGCAGTAACGCAGACACGACCAGCGAAGATGAACTGGAAAATCTGATCCCATTGAAGACCTGGCTTGCGACCCATAGCGAGACAGCGGTAATGCTCCAGTGCAGTAGGAATGGTTTTAGTTCTTCAAACAAGTGCGGTATCCCAAGAAAGGCAAAGGAGCAATATAACCACAGGCAAGCCAGTGGTCTGTCGCCCGAAAGAAATTGGTAGAGTTCCGCCCATGACACCCACCTATTTCACGCCCGTACCACTGGACAAGTCGTATCGCCTCATGAATCATGGACCGACCGTCCTGGTGTCAGCCAGCCACGACGGCGTTACAAACGTCATGGCCGCTGCCTGGGCCTGTGTACTCGATTACGGAAAGACGCCGAGAGTGACAGTCGTGCTGGACAAGGCAACGCGCACGCGAGAGCTGGTGGAATGTAGTGGCTACTTTGCGCTGCAGTTACCCACCAAGTCCATGGTCAGTCTGACGATCGGCGTCGGCACCGACAGTGCCAAGGATGTACCAGATAAATTGGACAAATATGGCGTCAGGACGTTTCCTGCGACAGAGAACGGGCCCCCCCTTGTAGAGGGATGTGTCGGCTGGGTTGCCTGCAGGCTCGTACGCGAACCCCACAATCAGCAAGTTTATGACTTGTTTATCGGCGATGTCATCGGGGCCTGGGCAGATGATCGTGTGTTCCGCGACGGCCGCTGGTACTTTGATGACGCACCCGATGACCTGCGAACTATTCATCATGTGGCCGGGGGCCAGTTCTTTGTCACGGGGGAGTCGGTCCTAGAAAACTGATCTGGTGATCCATGAAGCTGTGCGAGTCTGGCGACAGCTGCTCACTCTACGGATTCTTGGCTTGTGCGCCAGTAAATCAACCCAATTACCAAACCAACCGCGAGAAATATCCACAAGGTCGGCCCGGTCAACTCACGCCAAAAGTAATCTGCAAAGACTCCCGCGGGCGGTCCCGAGTTCCTACCACTGGAACGATACGCGAACCAGACTGCGGGAAACCAGGCCGAACCCGCTACGACAGCCCCAACGAGACCGGAGACTCCCACAGTCAATCGAGTGATTGTCGAAACCAGAAGCAGGCATGGCGCAAACAAGAATGCCATTGCGCCGCACGCCAGGATACTCCCCAGGCAAAACATGAACAACACTGAAAGTACTGGACTTCTGCCGGGTGACACCATCTCCAAGACGATGCTTATTGTCAACGTGACCGGCAGCGGTGCCATTGCGAGTGCATACCACGACAGTTTGGTTGGCGTGTGTGGCATTCATTCAATATAGCCAGACAACGGCATTTAGTCCATATGCCTCAATTCCGACGCATCTTTGTGTAACGTGGTTCACCTACTGGCGGCAGGGATACAGATTGAGCGTAGAGTAGTCCGTGGGGTTGCGATACCCCAGTTTCATACTCCTGATGGTTCCGTGCCAAACGGATTTGACCCGGCCTTGTGTCGGGTTTCTTTTTTGGCGGTTTGCCTTCCAGCCCCATCGAGGTTATTGTTTTGGTGGGCGACTGCCTCGCGCAATCAAAGCGTGCCCTGTACTCAGGGGAGAACCCGGCCTTCGCGCCGGGTTTTTCCATTTGGTGTGCCTCCGTACAGACTGCGCTTCTATCCCCCATTCGGGTGATTCCAATAATGGTAGTCTGTGGACCCATACGGACTGTCAAAAGGGTCAAGAGTAGACCTAAAAATTTGGCATTCAACCAAAGGAGGATTCATGAACTTTTCGTTTCTATTTCTGGTATTCAGCTCGATACTGATACCCAGTCTTACCCTGGCACAACAGAATCAGACTGAGACACCGGGAATGAAAACTAGGATAGAGCGGTCGTTGCAAATGAAAGAAACGGTTGTCGTCAGTGAAAAGGAAATTGGTGATGCGTCAGGAGCATTTTTTTCGCTTGCACGCAACAAGGCGACGGTTTACGTCTATGCGATGGAAACATTTCCCTTTAGCAAACCAAGCGAACGCTCATTTGGACTTCGGTTTCTGACGTTGCTGGAAGACAAAAACACTAAGCGCGTGGAATCTTTCAATACATACGTCGATGTTGAAGATGTCGATGAATTAGTAAGCATTTCAAAAAATTTGATGGCGTACAACGGCAAGAACGCCACGTTCCCCGCTCTGGGAACGACCGCAACCCTTAAGAATGGCATGCAAGTTGGAGTCTATAGGATGCCTAAAGATAAGAAGATGCGATTCATGCTTGGCAAAGAGAACGGAATCATTGGCGCGGCCGAAATTGATGCTGATGATTTCGTCGAACTCTTAGAAGAAGCCAAGAAAGAACTGGATATTGCGTCTGCTAACTACCGATGACATGAACTGCGATGTTTGAAGCGGGCGCTCAAAGCCAAATGAGAACGTCCTCTACTTGCGAATCGCATTTGACTTTGATTACAGCCCTGACGTGCCCCCCGCTACCCAACAAAGTCTGATTTCCTTCATGGACCGCGCTCCCAGAAAAAGTTGGTGCAAATCTTTGAAGAGGCTATTGCAGCGTCTATCAATCGATAAAGTGACTTTGCTGAAACTGTCACCAGCGTTCAAACTGTCACCAGAGCCATCAACAAAAAAGCCCACTATCGTATTAATAGCAGGCTTTCCATATCTGGCGCGGTATATATGGTGGGACGTGCGGGGGTCGAACCCACGACAAACGGATTAAAAGTCCGCTGCTCTACCAACTGAGCTAACGTCCCGACAAGCATCTACCTATTCCTGGGTAGTTGCCTAGGAAGCCATAAATTATATCGGTTTTCCCTGTACCTCCCCTGTAGCCTGGGAAATTTTGTCCAGTACCCATCCTGCAGCACACATGCCAAAAGTTGCTGTCACGGACACTACGGAACCATAACCGTGGCAATTCAGCGTGTTATCTTCTTGCGGTGCGCACGAGGCATCAGAGGACTGAACGGGTTCGCGACTGAAGACACAAGACACGCCCATCTTCTTGCTTGCCTTGGGAGCACCATGCGATCTTCGCAAAAGGTAACGAACTTTTGCAAGCAGTGGATCGTGGCTCACTTCGCCAATGTCCGCCACATCCACCTTGTGCGCATGGCGCTTCCCCCCAGCAGCACCGACCGAGACAAATATCGCCTTGCTGTGCCTTGCCCAGTCGGCAATTGCAGTCTTGGCTTTGACCTGATCACACGCATCGACAACTGCATCGATTCCTTCTGGCAACAGTCCCAACCATGAATCGGGCTCGACAAATGCGTCGATGCATGTAACGTTGCACATCGGGTTGACCAACGCAACACGGAGTTTCATGGCTGCAACTTTCGCCATACCCACCGTTGAAGTGATGGCATGTACCTGCCGGTTGATGTTTGACTCGGCAATGTGGTCCATGTCAATCAAAGTCAGTTTCCCGACGCCGCTACGTGCCAACGCCTCAACTGCCCAAGAGCCCACACCACCGATACCGACAACAACGACATGCGCGTTGCGTATGGCACTGTGCGGCTGGACTCCATAAAGCCTCTCGAGGCCGGAAAACCGGCGTTCAAGATCAACTTGCAGGTGTGGCAAAGCGACCGCTTACTTGAAGCGCGCCAGGCGATCCTTGGCCGCAGCGGAAGCTTCAGAAGTTGGAAAAGCGACGACCAAGTCCTCCAGGGTTTTTCGGGCCGTCTTGCTATCCTTGAGTTCGAGCAAGCAGTTTGCAATGGCCAGCATGGCTTCTGGTGCCCGAAGATGGTCCGCAGCCAAGGCGGTCAAGGCCCGAAAGTTAATCAAGGCGTTCTTATAGTCCTTGATGGCGTATTGCGCATTGCCAAGCCAGAACAGGGCTGATGGACGGTATCCGCTGGTGGTGTATCGGTTGAGGAAGTCAACAAAAACGACTTGCGCGCTAGCAAAATCTCCCTTTCGAAATACGGCCATGGCCGCGTCGAAGTCACGCCGCTCGGTTGGTTCTGCCGAAAACTCACGCCCATCGTGGGTCACACGTGCAGGTTCAAACTTGCGAAGTCGTTCATCGAATGACTGCAGTGCGTCTTTCTCACGGCGCTGCACCTCTGCAAGGTCGCGCACGATCTGCTCGTTTTGTCCCCTCAACTTCGCAATCTCCGCCTTCGCCAGTTCCAGCTGATTTTGCAGGTCTACAAAACTTCTTCGAAATTGCGCGGTCTCGTCGGTGGAACGACGCACTTCATCGGCCAGCTTCTGATCTGACTCCGTCCGCATCGCTTCAACCTTTTGACGTAAATCGATGATCGCCTTACGCGCGTCGTCATCATCAAAAAGGCCCGCAGAGGCACTGCCCATGCTGCTCCATAGTGCAACAATTACCAGCAATTTGAGTCCGCTCCCGGACCCGATCGTCCGCAAGGATTTCATCGGTACACAATCTCAGCACGGCGGTTTTTTTCCATGGATGCCTCGGTCGATCCCATCACTGCGGGCTTTTCCTTGCCGAAGCTCACTGCTTCCACCTGGTTTTCATCAACGCCCTGCAAAGACAGGGCTTTTCGGACAGCCTCCGACCGTTTTTGTCCTAAAGCAAGGTTGTACTCGCGTCCGCCACGCTCATCCGTGTGCCCTTCGATAGCCACCTTGCGGTTCTTGCTGGCTTTAATGAAGCGCGCTTGCGATTCAATCACAGACTGGAACTCTGGCCTGATAACAAAACTATCGTAATCAAAATAGACCAGTCGATTCGCCGACTGCATTGCCGTGTCCTGATTTGATTTTCCAAGGTCAACCGCTGCGACACCGCTTTGTCCCACACCTGTGGATGGCGCGCCGGTTCCAGACGGCACAACTGTCGAGCCTGACTTGTCTTCGACAGGCACGTTGTCCAACTTCACCGCCGAACCACATGCCGCCAACAGAACCGTCATCGAGACGATCATCACCAACTTCTTCATGTAACACTCCTTAATAAACAAAAATTACTTTTGAAAAGGGCCCCAATCGGGCTCTCGTATATCCCCATTTTGCCCGGCAAGACGCGCCTTCACTTTTCCGTCCAGCGTTGACGTCATCAAAGCCTCACGGCCCTGCTGCTGCGTCGCATAAATGATCATGCGGCCATTGGGAGCAAAGCTCGGACTCTCGTCCGCAACTGTGTCCGTAATCGGGGTTGACCCACCCCCTGCCAAGTCCATGACATGCAATTTGAAAGCACCATTCACCCGAGAAATGTATGCCATCCACTTTCCGTCCTGACTCAAGGCAGGTGATATGTTGTACGTACCAGAAAATGTCACACGCTCCGCACTGCCTCCAGAAGATGGCATCCGGTAAATCTGCGGTGTGCCACCTCGATCGCTGACAAAGTAAATGGTCTTGCCGTCTGCGGTGAAGGTAGGCTCTGTGTCAATCGAACTGGATTGCGCCAATCGCTTCGGTTCGCCACCAGTGGCTTCCATCAGATACAACTGCGAACCCCCATCGCGTGTCAAAGTTGCTGCCAAAACTTTTCCATCGGGTGACCATGCCGGAGCACTGTTGGAGCCCCGGAAGTTCGCAACCAGCTTGCGCTTTCCGGAAGCGACATCGTGCACGAAAATTACCGGTTTGCGAGATTCAAATGACACATACGCCAACTGCGATCCGTTGGGTGCCCAGGCAGGGGAAATGATGGGCTCTGGACTGTTCAGTGCACTTTGGGCACTTTCACCATCGGCATCGGCGACCCACAGGTTGTAGGTCTTGCCTGCCTTGGTCACGTAGGCAATCCGGGTTGAGAAAATACCTCTGTCACCAGTAAGTTTTTCATAGACAAAATCCGCCAGACGGTGCGCAACCAAGCGCAGGTCTCCGGCAGGAACAGCGAAACTTTGCCCGCCCAAATCCTGCCCTCGAACCACATCCCATAAGCGCATTCGCACATCAAAGCGACCATCCACCAGGCGGCTGACGCTGCCTGAAACCAGTGCATCTGCACTTTTTTGCCGCCATATCGAAAATTCGGGACGTGCCGTTTCATCCAATTGGACGCCAGCCGTGTCAACGCCTCGAAACTGACCACTGCGCTCCAGGTCAGACAGTAAAATCGCGGCTACTTTGTTCGGCGCAGCATCCTCTCCGCGAAAGGAAATGACAGCCAGCGGAACCTGTGTCAAGCCAACACCCGACACTTCCACCCGGAATTGTGCCCACGCCGACAGACACGAAGAGAACGCAAGAAGAGCAATAAGTAGACGTTTCATCATGGCTGCATTATCCCAGTCTGGAAATGACAGCGTCATCATTTGGTCGACATTGCCCGTAACCAATTGTAGGCAGCGTCAAATTGGTGTGCGATCGCTGTCGAACAACGGCGGCATTTTGTGACTCATGGTCGCGCTCGGCCTCCCTGTGCCACAGGTGAAATACTTCCGTTGCGCAAAATCCATTTTTACGGCGCAACCCCGTGTGATGGAGTCTCAATACGAAGTCCGCATCCTCGTGCCCCCATCCCACAAATGACTCATCAAAGCCATCCACCCGCGCAAAATCCGCCATCCACACTCCCATATTGCAGCTGCGAATCCCTTTCCAGGAAAAATCACCTTGCAGGCGCATCTTCCAGTCCGGAAGTCGAAGCAAGCCGGTTAACTTGCTCGCATCGCCGCAAAGTCGGCGCAGCAGCCAGTATGCAGTGCTGCGGCCAACAATTTGCTCACTCTCCTGCAGCACGCGGCGCGTGAACCCGGCAGTCAAAAGAACCCGACTTCCGTTGACATAGCATCCCTCATGCGCCAGCAACCGGTGCCGCGCGACGAAATCCACCTCGGGCACGCAATCTCCATCGAGAAAAATGATGTAGTCCCCGCGGGAAACCGACACCCCGCGATTGCGAATCCTGGAAGCGGTAAATCCCACATCCGGATGCCACACATGCACCACTTTGAGTGCCTGTGCAACGGAAGATTGAAACAGTTGCTGCTGTTGGTCATCGCGTGAACCGTCGTCCGCAACAATTACTTCAAAGTCACGGTCGGTTTGCCGCGACAATCCTCCCAGGACAGCCAGCAATGCGTCACTTCGATTGAACGTGGTAACGACCACGGAAATCAGGCGGGGAACGGTCATTTTGAACTAGACTACGCTGCAGTCAAAAGCACGAGTGGTAAAGCCGCCGAATACTAGCACCTCTGATGAGCAAAATTTCCATCTACATCATCGCCTACAACGAGGCTGAAAAAGTAGCAGCCACCATTGAAAGCGCTAAGTGGGCGGACGAAATTGTTCTGGTCGATTCATGGAGCACAGATGGCACGCCAGAATTGGCCGCCAAACTCGGTGCACGGGTGATGCAAGTCGACTTTAAAGGGTTTGGCGACCTGCGCAACCATGCCATCGCAGCGTGTACCCACGAATGGATTTTCAGTCTGGATGCCGATGAGCGTTGCACACCAGAAGCTGCCGCAGAAATTCGCGCTATCACCAAAGACCCTAATGCAGTCGACGTCTACTGGATGCCGCGTCGGAACTTTTTCATGGGCCGCTGGATCAAGCACTCGGGTTGGTATCCCAACTACCGCCAACCTCAGCTATTTCGAAAAAACTGCATGACGTACGACCTGAAACCGGTGCATGAAGGTTACGTCCTGCACTCCAGCAAGCAAATTGGGACACTGAATAACCCGATCTGGCAGTTCCCATTCAAGAATATGGCTGAGGTCATGCACAAGTCCAACCGGTATTCAACGCTTGGAGCTGCACGCGTTTCCGCTCCCAATTTGACGATGTCAACCGCTCTTTCCCACGGCATATGGTCTTTTTTGAAACATTACATTTTCAAATTCGGGTTTCTCGATGGATGGGCAGGATTTGTGATTGCACTCGGCAACTTTGAGGGAACTTTTTACCGCTATGTCAAAGCCATCGAGATTCAAAAAGGCGCAGGCTGGAAAGCGCCCGCCGTGCCGAATCATGACGCGGGCCGGTCAGGCTAAGGTGCGGTGTCGCGCTTGAAATTCGACTCTCTATGCCGGCCGCTCTGACCGCACCTCCGTCGGGTGTGAGTTTCCGTCTCATTCTGGTCTGCCTGATGGCATTGTCGGTGAGCTTGCCCATGGCGATAATCAGTCTTGTCAAGGTAACGCTGTTTGGCTGTTCGGCGGTATACCTTGTGGTTGCTTCGCCCAACAATCGCACTAAAACCCTACTGCAGCAGCTTTGGATGCCCCGGGTGTTGCTGTGTGCCATTGCTGCTTTTTCTTTAAGCCTGCTTTGGACACAAGCGGCCAGCGGCTTTGCACTCGTCGCCTTTCTTAAACACGCGAAACTGCTGGGAGTTGTACTTCTGCTTGTGTTGATCCGTGATCAGCGTGAAGCCCGTCTGGGGTTGAATTGCTTGTTGCTGGGGCAGGTGTTTGCGTTACTGAGTTCGTGGCTGATGGCAGCGGATGTACCACTATTTTGGGCGGTGCGGCCGTCTGGCCATCTGGAGGGCAACCCATCTTCGGGACACACTGGCGCAGACGGTCAGTATGTTCCGTTTGCTGAAAGCTATCTGGACCAATCCATCATGTTCGCCCTTTCGGCAACTGTTGCCTGGCACCTTCACCATGGCAGTCGTGCCAGGCGCGTCGCTGCACTTTTCTTTGTGGTAGCGGCAGTACTCAATATATTTTTGCTGATGCAGGGGCGAACGGCCTACGTGGTGGTTCTGGCATGCGCTGTTCTGGCGCTCTACTGGCAAGCACCCAAGAGAGTGCGGTTGTGGTCCATGGCGGTGGCGCCGTTGTGCCTGATTGCGCTTCTTCTTCTTGTCTCTGGCCCGTTTCATTCCCGAGTTGCCGCTGTAATTGATGAATTGGTTCAGTACCGTGAAGTACCAGGAACAGATAGCTCAGTTGGTGCACGGCTTGGCATGTGGCACCGTTCACTGCTGGCGATTGAGAGTCGGCCACTGTCCGGCTATGGTGTGGGCGGATGGCTTATTGCCTCAAAAGAGGTTCAGCAAACCGAAGTAGGCAGTACCCTGGGAGCCAGCAGCAGTGGCAACCCCCACCAGGAGTTTCTACTATGGGGGGTTGAGCTCGGCGCTGCAGGCATAGTGCTCCTGATAGGGTTGCTGGCGGCGACTGTCAAGGACGCGTCAAACTTTTCAGAAGCAACCCGACGCTGCGCTGTGTCAGTGGCATTGGTGCTTGGGTTGACATGCCTTTTCAATGCTCCTTTGTATGATGATCTTCTGGGCGACTTTATCTGTGTAACCTTGGCGCTTTTGAGCGCTTTGGGTCTGCATGAGGGTTCATCTACCGTTCGCGTCGATCGCTCGGACACAAAGTAATCGAAAGACCATGTGATGGATTCCAAAGGAAAACTGCTCCAGCGCATTCACCGCTTGGTCCCCTACTTCGGAACTTCCCGTATCACCTGGGTGCTGGTAGGCATCAGCGCAATCGTCGCTGCCGCCACAGAACCTTTGATACCCGCGCTGCTCAAACCCCTTCTGGATCTAGGATTTCAGCGGGGTGATCTACAAATCTGGACCGTCCCGCTGGCGCTTCTGCTACTGTTTGGCGTTCGTGGCACGGCTGGGTATGCATCTCAGGTGGGCCTGGCAAAGATCACCAACCTTGGATTGGTGATCTTGCGACGCGCCATGTTCGATAAGGTGCTGAACGCGGACTTGAAGCTATTTGCGAGCCAAAATTCAAGCGCGCTGTCAAACACCCTGGTCTACGAAGTGCAAACTGGTGCGGTCATGCTGGTCAACTCCATGCTAAGCCTCACGCGAAATAGCCTGACCTTGCTGGCGCTGGTGGGGTATCTGTTTTACCTGAACTGGAAACTGACTCTGATCGTGGCGGCAGTATTTCCTTCTGTGGCGTGGGTAATGCGGCGACTGACTGCAAGAGTTCATCAAATCACCAAGTCCAGCCAGTCCGCCACCGACCAACTGGCCTATGTGGTCGAGGAAAACGTACTGGCGCACCGTGATATACGGCTCTATGCCGCACAGCAAACACAAGCGCAACGGTTTGATCGACTCGGCGAAGCATTGCGTCGTCTGGCGATGAAGTCAACCATTGCTGGTGCCGCCATGACCCCCGTGACGCAGATGCTGGCGGCAGTAGCGCTGTCTGCGGTTATATCGGTTGCTCTGGCACAAAGTGCCAGCAGTGGTACCTCAGTCGGGGGATTCGTCGCCTTTGTTACCGCCATGCTGATGATCATCGCGCCTATCCGTCAGTTGTCTGAGGTATCCAGTCCCATTACACGGGGCCTAGTAGCTTTGGAGCGTGCGTTGGACTTGATCGACGATATCCCTGCAGAAACTGGCGGCAGCTTCTCCAAACCCCGAGCCCAGGGCCGGATTGAATTCATGAGGGTCGAGGTTGCGTACCCGGGGGCAGCCAGCCCCGCCGTTGTGGAGCTTGATTTGTCCGTGCGTCCGGGCGAGACCGTGGCCCTGGTTGGAACCTCGGGCTCCGGCAAGACCACCCTGGTCAATTTGCTCCCACGGTTTGTCCAATGTAGTGCCGGTCAGGTCCTGCTCGATGACCACGACCTGCGTGATTGGTCGCTCCTGGCGTTAAGGACACAGTTCGCTTTGGTAAGTCAACATGTGGTCATGCTCAATGACAGCATTGCTGCGAATGTGGCACTCGGCATGCCGCTTGACCGCATCAAGGTGACCGCATGTCTGCGGGCTGCGAATTTGGAGCGATTTGTCGACGAGTTGCCCCAGGGCATGGATACCGAAATTGGTCACAATGGAACGCAGCTCTCGGGTGGACAGCGACAGCGACTTGCGATTGCCAGGGCACTGTACAAGGATGCCCCGATTTTGATTCTCGATGAGGCCACCTCGGCGCTGGACACCGAGTCCGAGCGGGCGGTTCAGGACGCGCTCCTGATACTCATGAAAAACCGCACCACGCTGGTCATTGCACACCGTTTGTCGACCATCATGCATGCTGACCGCATCGTGGTAATGGATGCCGGAAGAATTGTGGAAACGGGAAGCCACCAACAATTGCTCGAAAAAAACGGGTTCTACGCACGCCTCTACCGACTCGGGAAAGACGGGCCAGCGCACATCGGATGACCCTGCATTGATGTGCACCTTCAAAGTCGTGCTGGGTATGGAGTCTGACTTACCGCGACGACTGCGCAACAGCAAATCGATAAATGTAATCCTGCAAATTGGCCTGCTCGGACCATACATGCAAGCGCGCAAACTCAGTGCCTGCCTGAACCAGCTTTTCTGTCAATGATGCATCAAACAGCACCCGCCTGAGCGCCTCCGAAAGACCACGCGCATCGCGGGGATCGTCAAGTAACAGTGCATTCACTTCATGGGTCAGCAGTTCCGCGATTCCACAGTACCTGACATCGCTCACCACGACCGGGAGTCCGAATGCCATGGCCTCCAGCACCACCATGGCAAAGGTATCCTCCAGGGTTGGGTGCGCCAGACAATCTGCCGCCCGATACGCTGTTTCCATGGCGTTGAGTGCGCCCATAAAGAAAACGCGCTGGGCAACTCCCTGGGCTTTCACCTCTTCCTTAAAACCTTCAACCTGACCCGCGTTTCCCACCACGGCCAAAAAACAGTCCTCTGGCAGGGAGCGCATGGCCTGCAGCAGCGCCGACAGCCCCTTCTTGCGGTAGTCATTGCCAACAAACAAAACACAGCGCCCGGCTTGCGGCAGCGCAAGCGCGACACGTGCATCGATTCGATCCTGCGCAGAGGTCTGGCCATGAACCGCTGCAACGCCGGGAGACACCACGCGCAGCGCGTTCCTTGCCTGGGGATACGCCTGCTCCATGATGGGTCGCAGGGTGTTGGATGCCAGCACGACGACACGGTCAGGCCGGGGCTGGTAGCGCCAATGCTCCAGCGCCAAATAGGCAAGCAGCCTGGGACTGGTGAAGACCCTTATCCAGCGCAGCACCTTTGCCCATCGGGTCAACTGGCGAAACAGGCTGTACTTCACCGGAACAACATGCACCGTCTGTACCGACCCATGCCACGTGTTTTCATGGGAGTGCACCACGTCGAAACCGCGCCGTGTCAACCACCATGTTGCCAGGGCAAACCAGAGCTGGTTGATCCAGCGCGGTCGCGGCGGACCGGCAACAACCCGGTGGTAAGTCACCCCCGGCCACTGGTGTTCGACCTGCTGTGCAAAGACGTGAATATCATGGCGCGGAGCGAGCTGTTCAACCAATGCGATGGAGTAGCGTTCCGCCCCACCACCGGTGGGCCGAAAGATCCGGTTCAGCACAGCAATCCTCAGCCTGCGACCGGACGTTGAATCCCCGCATTCCTTCGACTCGTCTGGGTGGGAATCAGTCATACGCGGCGATTGTCTTCATAGCGACTGACCAGTTTCCACCACAGCAACAAACGCGTGGTGGAGCGCAGCACTGGAACCCGCGCAAGCGCCAGAAGATCATCCCCCGCGCAACAGCGGCCGCGACGAGTCGTGGTTGCAGTCGTAAATCCGGCCGCCTCGACCATTGCCAGCGCCGCTTCTGAATAGTCTCCATAGGGGTAACAGAAGTGCGAAACGGCGCTTCCCGTGCATTGTTCCAGTTCCGTTTTACTCAAGACAATCTCGGTGCGGCAGGTCTCAGCATCGACCTGGCTCAGACGCGCATGGTGACGGGTGTGCGCACCAACCTCCTGCCCAGCAGCAACCCACTGCCGGAGTTGTGCTGCAGACATCAACGGAACCTGCGCAATGCCCTGGCCCTGGTCCCAACTGTTGGTTTGCGCCAGACGCTGGCTGACGGCGTAACAGGTTGATGAAAAATGCAGACGCTGCAGCACCGGCAATGCATCGGTCAGGTTATTCAGGTACCCGTCATCAAACGTTATGCCAAACACCCGACCGGTCTTTTCGCCCAGAAGATACGGTTCGAGTTGTCGCATGGACAATCCCCGGTAACCCAGGCGCGCAAGAAAATCCATCTGCGCAGCGAAATCCCGCGGTGCTACATACAAACTGCGAAACGCAGCACCTTTGGCGGGAGCAACTGCAATCTGGTGGTAAGTCAGAATCGGAATTGGAGACCGGCTGGTACATTGTCTATTCACGATTCGACAAGCTCTCGCTAGCTCCGCTACAGCAGGACAATGTCGTACTGTTCCTGGCCCATCGCCGCCTCGCTCTGCAACGACACCGGTTTTCCGATGAACTCACTCAAGCCGGCCAGGTGCTGGCTTTCTTCGTCCAGAAACAGCTCAATCACCTGTGGCGAGGCAACCACCCGGAATTCGCGCGGGTTGAACTGGCGCGCCTCGCGCAGGATTTCCCGAAAGATGTCATAAGCCACACTTCGGGCGGTCTTGACCGTGCCTTTGCCCTGGCAGGTGGCACAGGGTTCGCACAGCACATGTGCCAGCGACTCCCGCGTGCGCTTTCTTGTCATCTCGACCAAGCCCAACTGCGAAAATCCACCCGCCATGGTCTTTACGCGGTCGCGCGCCAACTGCTTGCGAAACTCGGCCAGCACGGACTCGCGGTGGTCTTCACGCACCATGTCAATAAAGTCCACGATGATGATTCCGCCCAGATTGCGCAGGCGAAGTTGCCGCGCGATGGCCTGCGCTGCCTCCAGGTTCGTCTTGAAAATCGTGTCATCAAAATTGCGCGCGCCCACAAAACCGCCGGTGTTGACATCGACCGTGGTCAGTGCCTCGGTCTGGTCGACGATCAGGTATCCACCCGACTTGAGATCGACCCGGCGGGCCAGGGCTTTGGCTATCTCTTCGTCAATCGCATACAGGTCAAAGATCGGTCGCTCGCCCTTGTAGTGCTGCAGTTTTTCCGTGGCCATGGGCATGAACTCTGCGCCAAACGCCTGCAGCGCTTCAAACTGCTCACGCGAATCGACCCTGATGGTCTGGGAGCTTTCACAAACCAGGTCGCGCAGCACTCGCTGCAGCAGACTCAGGTCCTGGTGCAACAGGGATTGCGGTGGCAGCCGAAGTGAGGCGTCCTTGATGCGCGCCCAGGCCTTGCGAAGGTACCCTATGTCGTCAGACAACTCCGCATCGGTGGCATCTTCGCCGTTGGTACGCAAAATGAAGCCCCCTTCCTGTGTCCCGGTGAGTGTCTGCAGCCGATTACGCAGTTCCTCGCGCTGCGGGGTCGGGATTTTTTGCGATACACCAATGTGGTCATCCTGCGGCAGAAACACCAGCAAACGCCCTGCGATGCTGATCTGTGTGGACAGGCGTGCACCCTTGGTGCCAATGGGCTCCTTGATGACCTGCACCATGAGCGACTGACCTTCAAAGATCTGCTTCTCAATCGGGATGGGCGGCGCAGTACTTTTGACTGAATGCGGTGCCTCGCCATCGGGCTGGCGATGCCAGACATCGGCCACATGCAAGAACGCGGCGCGCTCAAGTCCAACGTCAATGAATGCCGACTGCATGCCGGGCAATACCCGGGCCACCTTGCCCAGGTAAATGTTGCCCACCAGGCCCCGCTCCAGCGAGCGCTCCACATGCAACTCCTGGACCGAGCCGCTTTCCACAATTGCCACACGGGTTTCCTGCGGTGACCAGTTGATCAGGATGTCTTGTTGCATGGCATGAAGCCTATCGATTGAAGTGCCTGCACCGTTTCAAAAAGCGGTAATCCCATGATGCCAGTGTAACTACCGCTGATGTGGGCAATAAACGCCGCCGCCCTGCCCTGCACCGCATAGGCCCCCGCTTTGCCCATTGGCTCGGTCGATGCCACATATGCATCAATGTCGTCGGTGCTCATCACCGCAAACCGCACCCGCGAGTCACTGACTGCCGCAACGGTGCGGTCACCCCATCCCAGCGCAATGGCCGTGATGACGCGATGGGTGCGTCCCGACAGCGTTGCCAGCATCCGCGAAGCGTCTGCCGCGTCGGCCGGCTTGCCCAGAATGGTCCGACCGAGCGCGACCGTGGTGTCGGCACACAAAATAGCAGCGTTTTGCATTCCAGAGCGCTTCAGGCGTGCGCGAGCAGCTATCAATTTTAGAGCGGTTACGCGCTGCACATAGGTCATTGGGGCTTCATTGGGCAACATGGTCTCCAGCGCCTCAGCATCTTCATGCGAATCCGGCAGCAGCAAGCGGTGCGCTATTCCCAGCTGCTCAAGCAATTGGCTGCGCCGCGGGCTCTGCGACGCGAGATAAATAAATTCGCTTTGATCACTCACGGTGGTAGGGATGGTTGGCGTTGATGGACCAGGCACGATACAACTGCTCGATCAGCAGCACCCGTGCAAATGCGTGCGGCAAGGTCATGTCGGACAGGCGGATGCGCTCGTGCGCGGCCTGGCGAAAGGTCGGGTCGATGCCGTCCGGTCCGCCGATGACCAGCACCACATCGTCGCCGCCGAGTTGCCAGCCCTTGAGCTTTTCCGCCAGCGCAACCGTGGTGAGCGCCGTTCCGCGTTCATCCAGCGCCACAATGCGCGCACCCTTGGGAATAGCTCCTTCGATGCGGACCCGCTCCGCTGCATACAGGGTTTCCAGAGTTTTTGAGCCGCGCGGCTCGGTCTTCACCGCTTTGAGTTCAACCTGCAACTCGCGGGGAAAACGCTTGGCGTAATCGTCCCAGGCGGTCTGTGCCCAATCGGGGACGCGCTGGCCCACCGCAACAATGACCAGCTTCACGGGAGCTTCAGGCTTTACGGGCCGCAGTCTTCTTGGCCGGCGTGACGGCGACCTTCTTTGCTACAGCCTTCTTTGCGACGACCTTGGGTGCCGCAACTTTGCTGACGGGGGCTTTGCTGGTGGTCACTGCAGCAGTCTTGCGTGCCGGCGCCTTCGCTACTGCGGTGTTTCCAGTCTGTGCCTTCTTCAACTGCGCTCTGGAGGGAAATGCCTCCTGCACGCCCTTCTTGGCCGCATTGGAGCGCTTCAGACTGATCTCTGCCTTGGGCACTGCTTTGGAGGGCTTGGCCGCAACCGCCACAGCCGGTTTGGCCGCGCCGAGTTTCAGGCGCACTGGTTTGTCGCCCCAGAGTTCTTCGAGGTGGTAGTACTGACGATAACTGGGTTGCATGATATGCACTACTGCCTGACCACAATCGACAATGATCCATTCTCCGTTGGTCTCTCCTTCGATGCGGGGTTTGCTAAAACCGGCCTCGCGCACCGCATCGCGCACACTGGCTGCAAGCGCCTTGGTTTGGCGGTTCGACGTGCCCGAAGCCACGATCACCCGTTCGAATAACGGCGACAGGTGCTCAGTGTCAAACACCTGAATGTCCTGGGCTTTGACATCTTCCAATCCATCAACGATGGCGCGCTGGAGTTTCTGGGTGTCTTTTTTGGCGGCAGTGGAAGTAGTCATCAGGCAGATCGATAAAGGAGATGGTAGTCAATATAACGTGCAACCGGCTCTAAAACCAGAGGGGCAACGCTTTGCTGGGTGGCTAGCTGCCGGCGGATATCGGTGGCACTTACATCCACCAGTGGCATGTCCAGGCGTTGAAAACCGGGCTGTGCCAAGAATTGTTGACAAATTGTGCCACCAGTGCCCATAGGAACAGCGCGAGCAGCTACACAAATTATAGCAAGCTTGGTGATCTCTGCCCATCGGTACCAGGTTGGAAGCGCCTGCGCCTGGTCCTCGCCCACAATGAGGAACAGTTGCGCCGCAGGATATTCGTCCCTGAGTTCCAGCAGGGTCTCAACCGTGTAACTGGGTCCCTCACGCAGAGTTTCACGCGGGTCAACCTTGACTCGGTCCATCGCGGCAAAGGCCAGTTGCGTCATGGCCAGCCGATGCTGAACGGGGGTCAGTGGGCGCTGCTTGTGCCAGGCCTGACCGGTGGGAATGATGTGCAATACGTCGAGTTGAAGTTGGCGCAATGCGGCCTCAGCCATCGCCACATGAGCCTTGTGTGGAGGGTCGAAGGCACCGCCAAAGACTCCAACCCGCAAAACCTTGGAAATGGGCTGACTCAAAGCCAATCCCGTCGCACCAGGAACTGCCGGTACAGCGCTTCCTCCGCCGAACCGGCTTCGGGCACCGCCTGGTACGACCAACTCACAAGCGGCGGCATGGAAAGCAGGATCGACTCGGTTCGTCCGCCAGACTGCAGACCAAAATGGGTTCCGCGGTCCCACACCAGATTGAACTCCACATAGCGGCCGCGCCGGTAGAGCTGGAACTCCCGTTCACGCGTCCCGTAGGCGCAGTCCCTGCGCCGCTCAACAACCGGGAGGTAAGCGCCGAGGAAGGCATCGCCCACCGAACGCATCAATGCAAAGCCGTTGTCGAACCCGCCATCGGAAAAATCGTCGAAGAAGATTCCACCAATGCCACGCTGCTCGTTGCGGTGCTTGAGAAAGAAATATTCGTCGCACCACTGCTTGAAACGCGGATATTTGTCATCACCAAACGGCTGTAACGCATTGCGGCATGCGGTGTGGAAGTGGCGTGCGTCTTCTTCCTGACCGTAGTACGGCGTAAGGTCCATGCCGCCACCAAACCAGCACACCGGTTGTTGCCCGGGATGGCAGGCCGAGAGCATGCGCACGTTCATGTGCACCGTGGGCACATAGGGGTTGCGTGGATGAAACACCAGCGACACCCCCAGCGCTTCAAACGGCGCACCCGCCAGTTCGGGGCGGTGCTGCGTTGCCGAGGGCGGCAATGCCGGCCCGCGCACGTGCGAAAAGCCGCAGCCAGCGCGCTCAAAAATCGACCCCCCCTCCAGAATGCGGGTGATGCCATTGCCCTGCAACACCTCACCCGGCGCTTTTTCCCAGGCATCCACCACAAAGGTGCCACCGTCGATGACGGCGATTTCTTGGGTGATGTTCAACTGCAGCGCTTGAAGATAGCTGCGAACCGCATGCGTTGTGTTGGACACAGAAGTGCTCATGTTTGGAATGCCTTCAGGCTTTGAGGCCACGGTGGCCAATGTCGGTGCGGTACTGCATCCCCTCAAACTCAATGCCCTGCAGCACCTGATAGGCACGCTGCTGCACCTGGCGCAGGCCATCGGCCAACGCGGTCACGCACAGCACCCGCCCGCCCGAGGTCTGCACCACACCATCGGCCATTACGGTCCCCGCATGAAACACCATCGCATCGTCTGCCTCCTTGGGCAGTCCGCGGATGGCATCGCCCTTGCGCGGCACCAATGGGTATCCCTGCGCCGCCATCACCACGCCCAGCGCGGTGCGGCGGTCCCATTCCAGCTCAAGTTGCGCAAAACTCTCCCCGCTACCGGGCTCGGTGGCCGCCAGCAGCCCATCCAGAAAATCGCTCTTGAGGCGCATCAGAATGGGCTGCGTTTCGGGGTCGCCCATGCGGCAGTTGAACTCGAGCGCCTTGACCTGCCCCTGCGCATCCACCATCAGCCCGGCGTACAAAAAGCCGGTGTAGGGAATGCCGTCCTTCTCCATCCCCTTAAGAGTGGGAAGAATGATTTCGCGCATGGCCCGTGCGTGCACCTGCGGCGTAACTACCGGCGCCGGCGAATAGGCCCCCATGCCGCCGGTGTTGGGGCCTTGATCCCCATCGAGCAGGCGTTTGTGGTCCTGGCTCGTGGCCAGCGGTACTACGCTCTTTCCGTCGCACATGACCATGAAGCTGGCCTCTTCTCCTTCCAGAAAGTCCTCGATCACCACACGTGGAACCGCCCTCCCGTCTTCGCCCTCATTGTGGGAAACGCCCAGCGCGTTGTCCATCAGCATGAAGTCGATGGCGGCATGGGCTTCATCGAGCGTCATCGCCACCACCACCCCCTTGCCGGCCGCGAGCCCATCGGCTTTGACCACAATCGGTGCACCCATCTGCTGCACATAGGTGTGCGCCGTGACCGGGTCTGAAAAGGTGGCGTACTCGGCGGTGGGAATGCCATGGCGTCGCATGAATGCCTTGGAAAAGGCCTTGGAACTTTCCAATTGCGCCGCAGCCTTGGTCGGCCCAAAGATGCGCAGTCCATGCTGGCGAAACTCGTCCACCACGCCCGCGGCCAGCGGGCCTTCCGGGCCGACCACGGTCAGACCGATCCTGTTTTCCTGCGCCCACTGGCGCAGTTCCACCACGTCCGTGATGCTGATGTTCTGCAGTCGCGCATCCAGCGCGGTGCCGCCATTGCCAGGCGCGACATAGACCATTTGAACCTTGGGCGACTGGGCCAGCTTCCAGGCGAAAGCGTGTTCACGTCCGCCACCACCGATAACTAAAACTTTCATACTGGGCTCACAGTGCAGCGTTGTGATAAATCTCCTGGGTGTCGTCCAGGTCCTCCAGCACGTCGAGCAACTTCTGCATGCGCTGCGCATCGTCGTCCGACAATTCGATGGTGTTTTCCGCGCGCATGGTCACGCCAGACTCATCGGCCACCAGTCCGGCCGATTCCAGCGCCTGTTTGACTCTTTCGAAATCCGCATCGGTCGTCAGAACTTCGATCGCCCCGTCATCATCTGCAATCACATCTTCTGCGCCAGCTTCCAGCGCCACCTCCATTACCTTGTCCTCGCTGGTTCCAGGCGCGAAAACGAACTGTCCACAATTCTTGAACTGGAACACCACCGAGCCTTCGGTGCCCATGTTGCCGCCATGCTTGCTGAATGCGTGGCGTACTTCTGCGACCGTTCGCACGCGGTTATCGGTCATGGTGTCCACCAGAATCGCAGCGCCACCAATGCCATAACCTTCGTAACGGATTTCTTCGTAGCTCACGCCCTCGGCATTCCCGGTGGCCTTATCGATGTTGTACTTGACACGGTCGGCTGGCATATTGGCCGCCTTGGCCTTGTCCACCGCCAGGCGCAGGCGTGGGTTGGCACTCAGGTCACCACCACCGGCGCGGGCAGCCACCGTGATTTCACGGATGATGCGCGTCCAGATCTTGCCGCGCTTTTCGTCCTGGCGACCCTTGCGATGCTGAATATTGGCCCATTTGCTATGTCCTGCCACAAGAAATCCTTTGAAAATTCGTTACGCTAGGGGCTTGATTGTACTTTTGAGGCTCCCATGGCATCTTCCGACGACGCAGGCATCCTGGTAGGACAGCACCTGCAAGGCAAGCAAACCCAGCAATGCTTTCTGCGCCCCGACAAGGCCAACCGGCACGGGCTCATCACCGGCGCCACCGGCACCGGCAAAACCATCACCCTGCAAACACTGGCCGAAGGGTTTTCGCGTCGCGGTGTACCGGTTTTCATGGCCGACATCAAGGGCGACCTCACGGGCATTTCACAACCCGGAAGTTTGAGTCAAAAACTGTCCAAAGTCCTTGCGGAACGTGCGCTGCAAGCTCCTGAATTTGTAGCATTTCCGACCACCCTGTGGGACGTATTTGGCGAGCAGGGCCACCCGGTACGCGCCACGGTGAGCGACCTGGGCCCGCTGCTGCTCTCGCGCATGCTCAACCTGAACGAGACCCAGGCCGGCGTGCTGCAACTGGTGTTCAAGATCGCCGATGACGATGGCCTGCTGCTGCTGGACCTGAAAGACCTGCGCGCCATGTGCCAGTACGTCGGTGACAACGCCTCCAGTTTCACCACCGAGTATGGCAACGTCAGTGCCGCCAGCATCGGCGCCATTCAACGCGGACTGATGCAGATCGAGGGCCAGGGCGGAGCAAAGTTTTTTGGCGAACCCATGCTCAACATCGCCGACTTCATGCAAACCGACGCGCAGGGCTTTGGCGTAGTCAACATTCTTGCGGCCGACAAACTGATGAACGCGCCGCGCCTGTACGCCACCTTCCTGCTGTGGATGCTGAGTGAGTTGTTCGAATCGCTGCCCGAGGTGGGTGATCTGGATAGACCGAAGATGGTCTTCTTCTTTGACGAAGCCCACCTGCTGTTCAACGATGCCCCCAAAGTGCTGCTCGAGCGCATAGAACTCGTGGTGCGACTGGTGCGCAGCAAAGGCGTGGGCGTGTACTTCGTCACGCAAAACCCGCTCGACATTCCCGACACCGTGCTGGCCCAGCTTGGCAACCGCATTCAGCACGCATTGCGCGCTTTCACCCCGCGTGATCAGAAAGCGGTCAAGTCGGCGGCTGAGACCATGCGCGCCAACCCGGAGCTGGACATTGGCACCGCTATCACCGAACTGGCGGTGGGCGAAGCGCTGGTGAGCTTGCTCGACGATAAGGGCCGCCCCAGCGTTACCGAGCGCGTCTACGTGCTACCCCCCGCAAGCCAGATTGGTCCGATCACCTCCGGGCAACGCAAAGAACTGCAAGACAACTCCATCGTCGCGGGTGTCTACGAGACAGCGGTGGACCGCGAATCAGCCTTCGAGGCGCTCAAGGGGCGCACCAATACCCGCATGGACAACGCTCCCGTGCAATCAGGCGCTACCGGTTCCGGCGGCCGGATGTCCACCCCAACCGTCAGCACACCACCTGCCGCCGAACCACAGACCGAGCGCGGATTTTTCGACGGCATCGGCGACCTGCTCGGTGGCGGCGCGCGCCGCACCCGCTCCAGCGCAGGTGAGCAACTCATCAAGAGCGCCGCCAGCGCAGTCGGGCGCGAAGTGGGACGCCAGATTATTCGCGGGGTGCTGGGCAGCATCCTGGGCGGGTCGCGTCGGTAGCCGCGAGGGTTCTACCGACTAGCGCAGCGTCAACAAGGACTTGCTGAGCGGCAAGGCCTTAGTGTGACCTTCAGCAAGTTTGAAAACAGAAACCGTTTGCACCAGTTCTTGAGCCTGGCTGTTCAAACTGCTGGCCGCCGCCGCCATCTGCTCCACCAAAGCGGCATTCTGCTGGGTCACATGGTCCATCTGCGTTACCGCCTCACCTACCTGCGCCACGCCCTGGCTCTGCTCCAGACTCGCTGAACTGATGTCACCCATGAGCTCGGTGACGCGCTTGATGGCGGTTACCACTTCGTTCATGGTCACACCGGCCCGATCGACCAGCGTCGATCCGCGCTCCACCCGCTCGACACTCGAGCTGATCAGTGACTTGATCTCCCTGGCTGCCTCAGCAGAGCGGCCTGCAAGTGAACGAACTTCGGTTGCTACCACTGCAAATCCGCGCCCCTGCTCACCTGCGCGTGCGGCTTCCACAGCGGCGTTGAGTGCGAGTATGTTGGTCTGGAACGCTATGCCGTCAATCACCCCAATAATGTCGGCAATCTTCCTGGAGGCATCGTTAATACCGCGCATGGTCTCGACCACTTGCCCAACCACTTCACCCCCATGCACCGCGACCGTACTGGCAGTCATCGCCAGTTGGTTGGCTTCATGCGCCTTGCCTGCGTTCTGGGTGACGGCGTCACGCAATTCCTCCATCGACGCGGCCGTTTGCTCCAGAGTGCTTGCCTGGCTCTCGGTTCGGGAGCTCAGATCATTGTTGCCCTGTGCAATCTCGGCACTGGCGTTTGCGACAGCCTGAGAACCTTCGCGCACACTTCCCACAATGCCGGCAAGGTCTTGGCGCATCGACTTGATCGAGAAGAGCAAACTCGCCTGGTCACCCGCTTTCAGTTCCACATCGGTAGTCAAGTCTCCTCCCGCGATGCGACGCGTGACATCACGGGCGTAATTGGGCTCCCCTCCGAATTGCAGCAGCAGGCTTCGCGTGATCACGAGGCTGATACCCACCAGTAGCCCGGCAAGTATCAAACAACCGATCAGAATAATCACAAGGCGATCAGCCATGGCTGAATCAATGGTGTCGACGTAAACGCCCGAACCCACCACCCAGCCCCAGGGCGCGAATCCTTTCACGTAGGAAGTCTTTTGTACCGGGTTGGCACTGCCGGGCTTGGGCCACATGTACTGAACGAAACCGCCGCCGCTGGCCTTCACGGTGTTGACAAATTCGACAAACAAGTGCTTGCCCGAAGGATCCTTGTTACCTGTCAGGTCGGTTCCGTCGAGTTCGGGTTTTATGGGGTGCATCACCATTTTTGGATGCATATCATTGATCCAGAAATACTCTGAACCGTTGTATCGCAACGGTTTGATGGCTTCAAGCGCACGCTGCTTGCTCTCGGCCTCCGTCATCTTGCCCTTACCTACCTGTTCGTGAAAATGGACGATGAGCGCATGGGCTGTCTCAACGCTTTGACGCACACCACTTTGGCGCTCATCCATCATGATTTTTCGCTCGGAGAACATCGATACTGCGGCCTGAACCATGATCCCCAGCAGGGCGAAGCCGACGATGAACCAAAGTCTTTTTGAGATCGTCAAGTCATTTAGCTTGAACATATGTGACTCCCCATTCATCTGCTATGTACTTGTGCAATGACAGTGCCGCATTACCCGCGGGGCAGACCACGCGCGCGTCAAAGTTTAGCATCGCACACGATTGTTAAGCAAGGTTTGCCGACAGGTTTGCGGCAAAGCAACGATGCGACATCTACGCCGCACGAATTGCTCAGGCCGTTGTCTCAAGCGCGGTGTATTCAGCCAGCCAGACCGTTATCACGGTGCCCTCACCCGGGGTGCTCTGGATCTCGATGTGCCCGCAGTGAAGGTCAATTATTTCCTTGACGATGCACAAGCCCAGCCCGGTGCCGGGAACCTTGCCCGAGCGATCGGCCCGGTAGAAGCGCTCAAAGCAATGCGCCAACTGTTCCGCAGTCATCCCCAGACCCCGGTCGCGCACCACAACACCGCACCATGGCACGCCCTCACGCTGTTCCACCACGTAGTCAATGCGGACTTCACCCCCGTCGGGTGAGTATGTGTAGGCGTTGGAGATCAGGTTGGCGAGGACTTGGGCCAGCTTTTTCCGGTCTGCGGTGACCCGCAGCGTACGCGCTGGCGCACCCAGCACCGGCGCATCGCGAGCGGGTTCGCACGTGTAGGCCGCTACCGCGTTCTCCACTTGTTGCTGCAGCAACAGGGGTTCAAGCACAAAGTTCTGCCCCTGCAGTGAATCGATTTGCACCAGATCCAGCACGTCGTTGGCGATGGAGGTGACTCGTGTAGACTGCTGATGCACGATGCCTAGCAGTTCACGGTGCTCTGCCTCCCCAAAGTTCTGTGCAAGCAGTATCTCGGTATAGCCCTGTACGGCGGTCAGCGGCGTGCGCAACTCATGGGCCACCAGTTCCAGAAACTGGAATTTCATGCGGTCAATCTCGGTTTCCCGGGTCACGTCGCGCAGATACAGGATTTGCGATACAGAGGCGGAACTGCACTGACGCAACGTCACCTGCAGCGTCCGTCCCACCGGCACCTTGAGCGCAATGGTCAACCAGTCTGCGCTCGCAGTCTTTTCCGCATCCAGTTTCATCAATGCCGCCGCCTTCTGTGATCCAAGGCCGCGCCCCGTGCCAATGCACAGGCCATCCAGCGTAGCGGTGAAGGTTTCAGCATCCATGCCGGTGACACTTGCCGCAGTTAGCCCGGTCAGGCTGGAAAAGGACGGTGACACCTGACTTACCCGTTTACCATGATCAAAGGAAACAAAACCATCGGGCGACAGTGTGTAGATCGATTGCAGCTCTTCCATGCGATCCTGTAGTTGCGCTGTACGCTGCCTGACGGCGTGTTCCAACTGGTCACGCTGGGACTCGACCTGGCGGCGAAGCTGCTCGCGCTCGAGCAGATTGCAAATTCTTTGCCGCGCAATTTCCACATTGATGGGCTTGGTAATGTAGTCCGCCGCGCCGAGCGCCAGACCAAAGCTCTCCGACTCAAAGCCCTGCAGTGCGGTCAAGAAAATCACCGGAACGGTGCGCAAGCGGGGGTTCGCCAAGAGTCGCTGGAACGTCTCGTAGCCGTCAATCCCCGGCATCATCACATCGAGCAGAATCAGGTCGGGCACCCTTGCCTCGGCCAGCGCAAGCCCTGCTTCCCCGGACGTGGCGATTTGCAGGTCAAATGCGTCCCCCAGCGCCGCCCCCAGCGCCATCAGGTTCGCTGGGACATCGTCGATGACCAGAATAGTGGGGCTTTGGTCAGTCATGCTGGTCTGCTTCCCATCCGTGTTCGGTCGCCATTTGCCGCAGGCGTTGTTGAACCAGATCGAATTGAAACTCCTGTAATAAGCTCCAGGTTTGCGCCATGTCTGCCGCAAGTTCTGTGCCCGCCAATGCGTCCTGCAACTGCCTGAAACAGGCTACAGAAGCAAACTTGTTGGCTGCCAGCAGCGGAGTGATCTCGGCCATCAAGGTCCGAATGTGTGCCACATCAAGAGGCTTGGTTTGCGGCACTGGAGCAGAGTCTTGCGTTGCCACAGCAGGAGACGGCACCGGTAACCAGCGCGCCAGTGTCGCTTGCAGCGCGTCCATGGAAAGCGGTTTGGTCAGTACCTCATCCATCCCTGACTCCAAGCACCGCCGTCCTTCATCTTCGAAGGCCCCCGCCGTCAGGGCGACCACCGGCAGGCGGGGACTCCCGGTTTGGGCTTCCCAGGCCCGCACCCGCTCTGTTGCGTAGCAGCCGTCCATGACCGGCATCTGCAGGTCCATCAGGACCAAGTCAAACGACGTGCCGGGCTGACCTGCCGTGATGGTCTCCAGCGCCTGCCGGCCATCCGGCACCACCGTGGTGCGTACTCCACACCGGTCCAACAGAGTACAAATCACTAATTGGTTTGTAGGGTTGTCCTCGGCCACCAGCACGTGGCCAAAAAATTGCATCAGCGGTGGCTCGTCGGCGGTGCTGCTGGCATCGTGCGTGCGCACTGGCGCCAAAGTCATTGCGTCGTTCGGCGCGAGCGCCAGATATACGCGAAACCAGAAGCGCGATCCCTGCCCGGGCGTGCTGTCCACACCAACCCGACCGCCCATCAGGTCGGCCAGGTTGCGCACGATCGATAGGCCCAGGCCGCTACCGCCATATTCGCGTGTGGTAGAGGTGTCGCTCTGCGAAAAACTATGGAACAACAGGGCATGCTTATCGGGCGCAATGCCGACCCCGGTATCCCAGACCGAGAACTCCAGTAGAGCATCCCGCGCATTGCGGCTAATTTCGCCGGCTTCAATACGGATATGGCCACGTTTGGTGAACTTGATCGCGTTACCCACCAGGTTGGTCAGCATCTGGCGCAAGCGCAGCGGATCACCCAGGTAACTGGCATCGGGCGAACCGGCCCATTTGCATTCGATCGGGAGGCCGACAGCTCGGGCCCGCTCACGGAACAAGGCCGCGACCGCAGTGATCAACTCAAGCGGTTCGACAGCAATGGATTCGAGTGACATATTGCCAGACTCGACCCGGGAAAGATCCAGAATGTCATTGAGCAGGGTCAGCAGGGTATGCCCGGAGCTGACAATGGTGCGCGCGTACTCGACGCGCTCGCGGTCGTCGAGGCCCGGCAGCAGCAGTACCTGCGCCATGCCCAGAATGCCGTTCATAGGGGTGCGGATTTCGTGGCTCATGGTGGCCAGGAAGCGGCTCTTGGCCTGACTGGCGGCATGGGCTGCGTCCCGTGCCACAATCAGCTCCGCTTGCGCTGCCTTGCGTTCGCTGATGTCGCGCTGCACACCGACAAACTGGCTCAGGACACCCGCGTCATCAAATACCGGGACGATCGAGAGTTCATTCCAAAAGGCTGTTCCGTCTTTGCGGTAGTTCAGAATCTCGCCGTAAAACGGCTTGGCAGTATCGAGCGCCGTGCGTATCCGCTGCACCGTCTGCGGGTCGCTGTCAGGCCCCTGGAGAACTTTACAGGACCCGCCCAGCAACTCCTCGCGCGTGTAGCCTGTTATTTTTTCCGCTGCGCCGTTGATGTCGGTCAGCAGGCGTTTGGCATTGGCAATCATCACGCCCTGGGATACTTGGCCAAGTGCCTGTTCGCGCAGCCGCAACATCGCCAGATTGACCTGCAGTTGCTTGGTGCGCTCCTGCACCCGAGTTTCCAGCAGTTGCTCGGACGCACGCAGTTCTCCCACCAGTTGGCTCTGAAACTGCAGCGCCAGGGTTTTCGCAGCGATCTTTTCTTGACGCAGCACATTGAACCGATCCGCCAAAGCCAGCGATAGCAGCAGCATCTCGAGTACTGAGCCGACTTGCAGGCCATCGCTGGTGAAAAAATTGGTCGGTGCCAGCCCCAGATTTCTCAGGTGTGTCAGGGCGCTGGCCAGGAGCAGCACAGAAAAAGCCACAACGAAGTAATAGGCGCTGCGTTGGCGTTTGTAGGCGCAGGCCAGCCCAATGACCCAATTCATCACTGGTGTGAGGAGGCTCAGGACGACAAACACCGGATTCAGTTCCTGAAACCAGAGCGGAAGCAGGACGACAAATGCAGCATTGGCCACAATAAAGGGCTTAAGCCACGGGTCCAGGGCCGGCAGCATCTGCTCAGTTGCCAGCACACGTCGGGTAAAAATCAACATCGTCGTCTGCGCCACAGCGGCCGGCACGTTGACCCCAATTTTTGTCCAGAACGGTGCAAACCCCCAACCATATGCGCTGCCCATGCCGGTAAAGGTTGCCAAACCGAGTGCCACACCGGCAGAACTAATGACGTAGAGCAGGTAATTGATGTCGCGCAGCCCAAGAAAGAGCATCAGGTTATAGAACACCATTGCCAACACAATGCCAAAGTACAGTGATTGCAGCGCATAGTCTGTGGGCTCGTGGGCGTGAAAGGCCTCGGTCGTCCACAGCCTGGCAGGAATGTTCAAGGAATTGGGCGTTTGCACGCGCAGGAAAACCTGTAGATCAGCCCCGGGCGGTAGTGAAACCGGCAGCGCAATGAAGCGACTCGGCAGGCCCTGCGCCGGGTAGGGCCGTAAATAGCCCGCCTCAATGCGCTGGAAGCCTTGCTGGCTGGGCTGATGGTAGAAGTCAACGCTGGCCAGCAGCGCATAGGCAATTTCCAGCACACGCTCGACCGGCTGGTCGCTGGGGTTTTTCAGATGCAGGCGCAGCCAGATGGCCGAACGGGTATAAGAAAACCCCAACGCCTGGCCCGGCGCTTGCCCGGTCCTGAAGCGTTCGGCAAACCCGGGCTGGCTCACATCGGCCAGGGTCAGGGTGGCCGAGGGGTCCTCCAGAACCGCAAAGTAGTTCGTCAGCGAAACCGCTTCCCGGTCCATCTGCGTGACATCCAGTACCTGCTCCGCCGCAAAAGCCTGACCGGCCAGCAATAGCCAGCCGCACAGCCACAGGCCAAGCAAACCCGGATAGTGACCAGGGTTAACCGCCTTCGCCCTTGACAGATTCATGAGCCTCATGGCATAAATTATCGCATTTTGACGACTTTTATAGAATTTTATTTGACCAGTTGGAGTCTGGGCTACTGGCAAAAAATGTCGCCAAATTGGGTTAGAGTTTGGCAAGCAAGACGCGACCAACCATTCCCTCCTCTCATCATCCACCCCATGACACCTATCATCCCCGAAGCCCGCGCCAACGTCCGCCTGATCGACCACCCCCTGGTGCAGCACAAACTCACCCTGATGCGCAAGAAGGAAGCCAGCACCAACAGCTTTCGCCGCCTGCTCAATGAACTCTCCAGTCTGATGGCCTATGAGGTCACCCGGGACATGGTGACCCAGGAAGTGGAGATACAGACCCCGCTGGAAACCATGACCGCCAGAATGATTGACGGCAAGAAACTGGTGTTTGTTTCGATCCTGCGCGCCGGCAACGGCATTCTGGACGGGGTGCTGTCGGTCGTTCCCGGCGCACGCGTTGGCCACATTGGGCTGTACCGTGATCCCAAGACACTCGAGGCCGTGGAGTACTACTTCAAGATGCCCAAGAACATGGAAGAGCGCGACATCATCGTGGTCGACCCCATGCTGGCCACGGGTAACTCAGCCGCCGCCGCAGTGGCGCGACTCAAGGTCTGCGGTCCCAAGTCAATCAAGTTTCTGTGTCTGCTGACCTGCCCGGAAGGCATCAACGCGATGTACCGCCAGCACCCGGATGTGCAGATTTTCACGGCCGCGATTGACCGGGAACTCAACGACCACGGTTACATTCTGCCGGGCCTGGGCGATGCGGGCGACCGCATCTTTGGAACCCAGTAGTGCAACCGCACGCCCTGGCTCAGCGCGGAACGATGAACACCGACTTCTCAGACAATTTCCCCGGAGTGTCCTGCGCTGTAATCTCGAAGTGAATGGGGTGTGACCCCGGCGGCGCGGCATCAAACGGTATTTGCACCCGCACCGGGACCCAGCGTGACTGGGTGGAGTCGATGGAAACATCGGTCTCGGAGGCAATGGCAATGCCGGCCAGACCCTCCACCGCAATGTGGAAACGCTGCTTGGCCTCGGTGGCGTTCATCACCTGCAGGCGGAACACATTTTCAATCTTTCCGCCTTCCACCTCGCGGGCCAAGGCACCGCGATCACGCACCACGTCGACCTTGAACAGCGTGCGCGTGGCCAGACTGACCGACATGGCCACCACCACGGTGCCCAGAATGGCGCTGTAGATCAGCACCCGTGGGCGCAGCACATGGCGCCAGGTTTGCCCGCGCGTCCAGTGCTCCTTCACGGCGTTCTCGGTTGAGTATTTCACCAACCCGCGGGCGTAACCCACCTTGTCCATCACCTCGTCGCAGACATCCGCACAGGCGCCACAGCCTATGCATTCGTATTGCAGGCCGTTACGGATGTCGATGCCAGTAGGACACACCTGAACACACAGGCTGCAGTCAATGCAGGCACCCAGGTTGAGCTTTGCTGGATCAGCCTTCTTGGACCGAGCACCGCGGGGTTCGCCCCGTTCCTGGTCGTAGGTCACGATCAGCGTGTCCTTGTCGAACATGGCGCTCTGGAAACGTGCGTACGGGCACATGTACTTGCAGACCTGCTCGCGCAGGAAACCTGCGTTGCCGTAGGTGGCAAATCCGTAAAAGAACGCCCAGAAGGTCTCCAGCGCACTCATCTGCCCCTGCATGAATACCGTGCCCAACTGGCGCATGGGAATGAAATAGCCGACAAAGGTAAAACCGGTCCACAGCGCCAGCGCCAGCCAGAGAAAATGCTTGGCGGACTTGCGCCCAATCTTCTCGGCGTTCCAGGGGCCCGCGTCGCGACGCATGCGGGCCGAGCGATCCCCTTCGGCAAGTTTTTCGAGCCACAGGAATATTTCGGTATAGACCGTTTGCGGACAGGCGTAACCGCACCACAGGCGCCCCGCCACCGCGGTGAACAGGAAAAGTGAAAAGGCCGAAATGACCAGAAGGCCCGTGAGGTAAATGAAATCCTGCGGATACAGGACCAGTCCAAAGATATAGAACCGGCGCGCACTGAGGTCAAACAATACTGCCTGACGCTGGCCCCACTCCAGCCAAGGCAGCCCATAGAACACCAGTTGGGTCAACCACACCAGAACCCAGCGCCACTTGGAGAAGAACCCGCTCACGCTGCGCGGATAAATGGTCTTCTGTGCCTGGTACAGCGAGACCATGACCGCGTCTTCACCTGCTTCCGACGACGGCGATGCATCGTCCTCTTGGGGAACGATCGGAATGACTTTTCGCTCCGCTGGTGCCTTGGTATCCACGTTTTTTCCTTTGGTCCATTGCCACCCCAGCGAACCCTCTTGGGCAGAGGACGCCGGCACGGCCGCGACTACTCCGCAGCGCACCCCACACCAGATGCCGCCGCAATGACCCGCTGGCAGTCAGCGGGCGCTATTGGTTTGACCTAACCGGTTTCAGGCCTTCTTGGCCCAGGCGCTGCACCAACCCTTGGCCGTGACCTCTTTGCCTGCAAACAGCGGGCAGGGGCCAGACGCCGCACCCGCCTTGCCCTGGTACAGGGCGCAAGTGCTGCACTGCTGTCCCGCAGCGAACTTGGGAAACTTGGCCTTGTCGGCCTTGGCGGCGTCGGCCTTGTAGCCCAGTCCAGCGGCAGCCGGTTCGGTCTCAGCCACCAACGCGCCTTGCGCCATCACCTGGCTACTGGCCAGCGCGCCACCAGCAAGACCTACTTGAACGATAAATTCACGACGATTGGACATGGGAATCTCCTGAGTTGAAAAGAAAATGACTAGCTGACTTTAATCTTAATAATACTATGAGGGGTATACAGTTGGCATGATCTAAATCAATCCCCAAAAATTGTATCAATGATGGTGCCCGTGCTCTCCATGCACATGGCGATGCGCAATTTCCTCATCGGTTGCAAGCCGCACCTCCAGCACTTTGAGGCCAATACGTAATTCCTTGCCAGCCCACGGGTGATTCCCGTCCAGGTGCACGGTATCGCCCCTGACTTTGACAACATTGAAGACATGCTGCTCACCGGCATCGGTCGCGCCTTGCAGTTGACCGCCCACCTTGACCCCCGGCGGAAAGTCCTTCTTGGGTATGGTGCGCACCAAGGCCTCGTCCCGAGCCCCGAAGGCATCGTCGGCATTCAATGCCAGCGTCACCTGGTAGCCGGGCTCCCGGCCTTCCAGAGCCGCTTCGATTTTCGGGAAGGTGTTCTCGTACCCGCCGTGCAGATACACCGTAGGCTCTTTTCCCTCGTCCAGCGTCCTTCCCAGGGCGTCCGCCACTTTGACGCGAAGGGTAACGGCGGTGTCTTTGGAGATTTTCATGGCGCGGTAAATATGAATGGAACGAAAACGAAGAACCTGTGCTGATACAGCAGCCCATGCAAATGCTGCCGGACCGCCGCAATGGTACAACGGCGCAGCAACACTACACTTGCCGCCAGATCGCAGAAAACTTATGCATTCAGTCCAGAACCCAGACAAGACCCCGCGCTCAGGAATCCAACCCCTGGCGCAATGGCTGTTGGGTTTGGCAGGTGCATTGGTGGTTCCGCTGGCGTTCCTGCTGTTTGCGCAATGGCCCTTGCGCGACGGTGTGCAAGCCTATTCACGCCTGGCCAACGATGTCGCGCAGATTCTGTTTGCTCTCTATGCGGCGGTTGCAGTGACCGCTGCTTCAGTGGCAAACAGCCATCTGGCCCTCGCCACACCTGCGCAGAGCGCTATCAAATTGATATCGTCCTGGAGGGCCTGGGTAATGCTGGCCTGTGTCGCACCGTGGGCACTTCTGGTGCTGTGGACCGCTTTGCCGCAAATGATGGCCGCCATAGCCGGCCTGGAAAAGTTTAGCGAAGGGCTGACCCCGGGCTACTTCATGCTGCGTGTCGCACTGGTTCTGCTGGCCTTGCTGGTGCTGCTGCACGCCGTCGCGCACGCAGTGGCAGTATGGCATCAAAGCAAGCAGCCCCGCGCATGACGGCACCCTACCCCGGCGCAGGCTTGTGGATGCTTCTGGCCTTGGGAACGCTGGTCACTACCACCGGCATGCCGGTGTGGACGCTGCTGATAGGCACCGCCACCCTGTTTGCGGCCGGTGGCTGGTCCCTGGGCCTGATGGATGTGAGTGTGCTCTCGGCCGTCAGTGGGCGTGCCCTGGGCCTGCTGGAACACGACCTGCTGCAGGCCTTGCCGCTGTATGTGTTTGTAGGGGTGTTGTTACAGCGCCTGACGGTGGCGGATTCCTTGTTTTCCACCCTCGCATGGGTCACCCGTCGCTCCGGTGCCGGCACCTCCATTGCAGCGTTTGGCGTGGGCGCACTGGTGGCCCCCATGAACGGGTCGGTTGCTTCAAGCTCAGCCCTGCTGGCCCGCCTGGTGGCGCCACGCCTGGGCCAGATGAATGCGGCAAAGGCCACGGCACTAATCAGTGTCTCCAGCACCATCGGCGTGGTGGTACCGCCGTCGTTGGTGCTGATCCTGCTGGGCGATGCGATGCTACGCGCGCATACCGAAGCCAGCAACCTGCCCGGCTACGTGCTCGGTCAACGCATCGTCAACACGCAGGACATCTTCCACGCTGCGCTGGTACCTGCTGCCTGCATTGTGCTGCTGTGGCTGGCGGTGGCCTGGTGGCAAGGCCGGACCGGCCCAGCGATATCACCGACAAGGCAGGAGCAGCACCCGCAATGGGCGCTCACAGCCGCCGTCACTATTGCGATCGTGGCCTTGCTCGGTGCCGTCTTTGTGGGGCGAATCTTTGCGGTGGAAGCGGCCGCCACCGGGGCCATGGCGCTGTTAGGGACTGCTGTGCTGACGCGCGCCCTGCCCTGGTCGGCCTGGCAATCGGTGCTGTCCGATACGCTGCACCTGAGCGGCGCGCTCTTTGCCTTGCTGTTGGGAGCTACTACCTTCAGTCTGGTGTTTCGCCTCTGGGGAACCGACGTCTGGATTACGGATGCGGTTCTTCAGTCACCGCTGTCACCCACAGCGACCGCTGCGCTGGTGCTGCTGGCGGTGGCCCTGTGCGCCTGGGTGCTGGACGCATTTGAAATGATATTTGTCATCATCCCGATCGTGGCTCCGCCGTTGATCGCACGCCTGGGCGATGCACAGCAGGCGGCAGTGCTATTGCTGCTGGTGCTGCAGCTCAGCTTCCTGGTTCCCCCCATGGGGTACGCTGTCATGGTGGCCCGCGCACGCGCCGGGCTGCACACTGCTTCATTGCGCGCAACCCTCACGGCGCTGCTTCCGTACCTGGTGGCGCAATGCGCTATTACTGTGCTGGTATTCCTGCAACCTTGGACCGTCCACCAGCTTGACACACCCTCGCCTGCCACGTCTGACGAACCCACGCTGTCGGCGCAGGAAGTAGAGCAGCAGATGCGGGAAATGGCAGATCAGGCACTGCAACCCGACGCAAAACCCTGACACGCGGTTGCGCCCGGCGGGCCTCAGCGCCGTCGCGCGGTGCGTACCCCGCGCAACTCGGCCACTAAACCCAGCACTTTGGCCAGACGCCCCGCCTCCGACACCTCCACCGTAAAGGTCATCCAGGCCGTCCCCTTGATGGATTGCGTCTGAACGCCAATGACGTTCATCTTTTCCTTGGTGAAAACTTCGGAAATATCGCGCAGCAAGCCTTGCCGATCGGCCGCCTCCACCGCCACATCCACTGGGTACACCGTACCGTCGGCCTTGCCGCTGCCACCCCACTGCACTTCAATCACCCGGTCTCCACTGCGGGCCACCATGTTGCGCAGGTTGGAGCAATCGGCCCGGTGCACGCTGACTCCTTTGCCACGGGTCACAAAACCACAAATGGCGTCCGGCGGCGCCGGAGTGCAGCATTTGGCCAACTGGGTCATGAGCGAATCCACACCTACCACCAGTACCCCACCTTTGGACGCGTGGCTGGGGGCCTTGGGCTTTTTGATGAGCGCGTAATCGTCCAGCGGCAGCACCGGCTCGGGTGGACGCAGCACGATTTCGATATTGCGCAGCGAAAATTCGTCCTTACCCACCACCTCAAACAAGTCGTCGGCCGAATTGAATCCCAACTGCGTTGCCAGGTCGTCGAGTTTGACGGCAGTCTTGCCTTCGCGCTGCAACAATCGCTCGACCGCTTCACGGCCTTTGGCCGTGGTTTCGTGCATCGCCAGCGCGTTGAACCAGGCGCGCACTTTGGCACGTGCCCGGTGGCTCGCCAGGAAGCCCAACTCGGCATTGAGCCAGTCGCGTGAGGGTCCGCCATCCTTGGCCGCCGTGACTTCAACCGTTTGCCCGTTCTTCAGGGGTGTGTTCAGCGGCACCATGGCCCCGTCAACACGCGCCCCGCGGCAACGGTGCCCAAGGTTGGTGTGCACGCTGTAGGCAAAATCGACCGGTGTCGCCCCTTTGGGCAACTCCACAATGGCAGCATCTGGTGTCAGTACATAAATGCGGTCATCAAACATGCCTGCCGCATGACCGTGGCCCTGAGCTCCGGACAAGTCGCGCTCCCACGCCAGCAACTGACGCAGCACCGCAATCTTGGCATCGTATTCGCCCGCAGCCGTCACCCCGGCGTAGCCCTTGGTGCCAGCCTCCTTGTAGGCCCAGTGTGCTGCCACCCCGGTCTCGGCATGCGCGTGCATGGCGTCGGTGCGGACCTGCACTTCGATCGGCTGTCCAACCGGATCTCGCACCACGGTGTGCAGCGACTGGTAGCCATTGCCCTTGGGGCGCGCTATGTAGTCGTCAAACTCCTCAGCCACCGGAATGAACCGGCTGTGCACCCAACTCAGGGCAGCGTAACAATCGGCCACCGTAGGAACGATGATGCGCAAGGCGCGAATGTCGTACACCTGCTCGAACCCCAGCGACTTGCCCCGCATTTTCTTGACAATGCTGTAAATGTGTTTGGGGCGGCCTTGCACGGTGGCGTGTATGCCCTGAGCCAGCAGATCGGTACCCATTTGACGGCGCAGGTTCTCCACGCTGGACTCGCGCTCGATGCGTTTTTCGTCCAGCAACCGTGCCACCTGCCGATAAGTTTCGGGCTCCAGAAACCGGAAAGACAGGTCCTCCACCTCCCACTTTATCTCCCAGATACCCAAGCGGTTGGCCAACGGTGCAAACACCTGCAGCGACTCGCTGGCCAGGCCTGGCGGCAACGGGTTCTTGCTGGCGGCAAAGTAACGCAACGTCTGCAGGCGCGATGCCAGTCGCAGCATGACGACACGCAGATCGCGGGAGAACGCCAGCAGCATCTTGCGCACACTCTCCGTCTGCGTTGCGGCGGTCTGGGCCATCGGCGTGGAAGTGGCCGCGCGGCTGGCAGCCACCTGTGCCAGGCGCGCCATGCGCTGCACCCGCACCAGTTTTGTAGTTTCCATCGCCAGGTCGGCAAAGTGCGATCCAAACGCTTTGGCAATCACCTCCTGCGGTTTGTTCAGGTGGTCGCAGGCGTAGACCAGGTAACTGGCGGCCTGCATCGCCTGCGAGCCTCCAATGTTCTTCAGAATACCTGCCACCGCATCGGCATGGGCCAGCACGCTCTCACCCGTGTCCAGCGACTCCGAGGCCAGCAGGGGCTCTGCGAACGCCCGCGCCCGCGCTAACGCGTCGGTCGCTCCGGGCAGATCACTAGCGGTGGCCGTCAGCACCGGTAACGCAGGCGAGCCGGCCGTGTCTGCCGCCGCACTTTTCATGGCAACAGAAACGATGCCACAGCCTCGATCTGATCAAGGGCCACCAGAGTAGGCGCATGACCGACTCCGGCAAACTCCACCAGGCGTGCCCGGGGCCCGCGACGCGCCATGTCCAGGGCCGTCGCGCTGGTGAGCAAGTCTGAATCCATCCCGCGCAACAACAAGGTCTGCGCCGCAATCGCATCGTAGAGTTGCCACAGCAGTGCCTCACCCTGCGTCGCGGCCTCCTGCGTGATCGCGCCAAACGGGACGGCAATCGCGGGGTCGTAATGCAGGGTGAAACCCGGTTGCCCCTCTGCCACCGGCTTGACCATATGCTGCGACAGCGCCAACCACTGCTGCGGCGTATGCGGACCAAAGGTGGTGGAACTGGCCCACAGAGCATCGGCCGCCTGCTGCAACGAATCAAACCGCACCACCTGCCCCAGATAGGCTCCGATGCGTACCAGGGCCTCCCACTGAATGGCAGGCCCCACGTCGTTGAGAACCAGACGGCGTACCGGCACCGGGATCGGCAAACCGCTCTGGCCGCACACCACCATGCCGATCAGTCCGCCCATGCTGGTGCCGACCCAGTCCAGCGTCGTGGCATTCAACTGCGCCAGCATCGCCATCATGTCCGCCGCGTAAAGCGGTACCTGGTAGCCCTGGGGGTCGGCCAGCCAGTCGCTCCGGCCACGGCCTACCACATCAGGGCACACCACTCTGGTTGCACCCGCCGACCTTTGCACCAGCGCCTGTGCCAGCGTATCGAAGTCCCGACCCTGTCGGGACAGGCCATGCACGCATACCACTACATGGGTTGCACGCGGATCTCCCCATTCCCAATAGGCCATGCGGTGCCCCGCGCCGCCGTCGGGGCAGGATACGTAATTCAACTTAGGTTGGGCCATGGTGCAATAGGACAGTTATTGTGCAGGTTGATAATAGGTTCCTATCCTAATTGAACCGCCAACCCGACATTTGGAGAACACTATGCTCAAAGGTAAAACTGCCCTGGTCACCGGATCCACCAGTGGCATCGGACTCGGCATTGCCAAGGCGCTTGCCGCCCAGGGTGCCAATATTGTGCTCAACGGATTTGGTGATGTCGAAGGCCCCAAAGCCGAAGTCGCTGCGCTGGGGGTGCAGGTTAGCTACCATGGCGCCGACATGAGCAAGCCTGCCGAAATCGAGGCCATGATCGCGCACGCCAGCACCACCTTTGGCGGTGTCGACATTCTGGTCAACAACGCCGGCATCCAGCACGTGGCGCGTGTCGAGAATTTCCCGGTTGAGCGCTGGGATGCCATCATTGCCATCAATATGAGCAGCGCCTTCCACGCCACACGCCTGGTGCTGCCGGCCATGCTGGCCAAAAACTGGGGCCGCATCATCAACGTCGCCTCCGTCCATGGGCTGGTTGCTTCAGCCGAAAAATCTGCCTACGTCACGGCCAAGCATGGCGTGGTGGGACTGACCAAGGTCACTGCCCTGGAAAACGCCGCCAGCGGCGTCACCTGCAACGCCATCTGCCCGGGCTGGGTGCTGACGCCGCTGGTGCAGAAACAGGTGGATGCCAAAGCGGCAGCGCTGGGCATCAGCGATGCCGAAGCCACCAAAAAACTGCTGGGCGAGAAAGAACCGTCGATGCAGTTCACCACACCGGAAGAACTCGGCGCGCTGGCCGTGTTCTTCTGTTCACCGGCCGGAAACAATGTGCGCGGTGTCGCCTGGAACATGGACGGCGGCTGGACCGCACAATAGTCTTTTGTGGCTGGAACCACCGTGGAATATGCGTTGGCAGCTACCAATAACGTAGCATCCAAACTGCCGTCTCGCACCTTGGAGCATGGGCGGCAGAGCGTTCTGCGCAGGTAAAGGAGGAGGCCGAAGGCCGGGGGACACGGAGCAGAACGCTCTGTCGCCCATGCTCTAGCTGGACTGCTTGAAAGCCATCACCGCCTGGTTGCGCAGAGTGCGCAGTAGGGCCAGTTCCTTATCATCGAGTTCCAGCGTGCCGTGCGCCTTTTTGTCGGCATAAATCAGGCCGAACGGTGCGCCTTTGATCTGCAGCGGCAGCAGCAGAAACGCCGGTGCGTTGATGCCCTTCAAATACCAGTCCGGAAGCCGCTGCAGAATTTTTGGCTCTGTGGTGTCGCTGATCATGGTGTCAGCGCCTTTGTTGCACACCACCGCAAACAAGTCTGGCGTGGCTGCCCTGAGCGGAACGCGGAAACTCTTCACGTGCTGCTCGACGCCCTCGCCCAGTCCAAACCGGCCCGTCATGGTTTCGGTCTTGGGGTCACGCATGCAGAAGATGATGTGGCCGAACCCCATGGCGCGGTACATGGTTTCCAGAATCATGCGCAGCACATCGCTGAGTTTGAAGTCCTCCACCATGGCGTTGGTGATGTCCTGAATTCCGGCCGATAAGGTTTGCGCCACGCGATCGTCCTTGACCGGTGCGTTTTGCCCCGCATCCACATGCACCGCCTGTGTGGCTTGCAACTCAAAGCTGCCCAGGTTGGCATCGTTCTCACGCTTGGCCAGTTGCGCGTCGCTACCGGAACCTGGAGGTTGCTTGAGTAATTTGGCGGCGGCGGACCCTGGTGCCACGCGAATCTCCATTGCCACCGCCAAATCGGTCAGTTTCTGGCGCGCCTTTACTGTGGCTGCCTGCATGTCCGACGCGCTCGAACCCACCACCTGCGCATACTTGCGGGTGATACCAGCGATATGGGAGTCCACTTCCTTGGGGTCGCTGTGCAGCAGTACATCGGCAATCTCATTGGCAGCCATGGAAATCCAGCGCATGCGCTCGCTGAATTCAGCAGGGGCTTTTCCCGGTGGGGTTCCCGAGGGCTTGCGCATACAGCGCTGGATCGTTTGGGGTAAACCCCAGGCCTTGGCAATACCCACACCCAGTTCCTCGAAGCTCAGCCCCAGCACCGTGACCGCCGCCGCTGCCTCGGGCACCGGTTCGCGCTTGGAGCGCACCAGGCTGCGAATCTGGTGTGCCTCCTCGGCGAAGTAGAACTGCACCAGCAAACGCCCCAGGTTCTGGAACATGGAGCCAATGAAGGCTTCCTCACTCTCGCGCAGCACCGGACACAATTCGGCACCAATGGATCCGGCCATCAACGAGCGCAGAAATTCTTCCTTCAACTGTTCTGCCTGTGCCTTGTCCTGCATATGTTCGAGCAGCACCAGACTCAGCGCCATGTTGCGAATGCCGTTGAAGCCCACCAATGTCACTGCTCGCGATACCGTACTGATGTTGCCACCGCGTGCATAGTGCGCGCTGTTGACCAGTCGCAGCAGTTTGTTGGTCAGCGCCACATCTTTCAAAATCTCGTTGGTGACGCTGTTGACACTTTCGGTCTCCGAGGTCGCCATGCTCTGAATCCGCACCACGGACTCCGACAACGCCGGGAAGTCGCTCTTGTGCCGCATGCGGCGCAACAGAAAGTCCAGCGTGCTGCGGCTGCCTGCCGCTTCGCCGCCCGTGCCAGCAGCGTTCGCAAGTGGCTGAGACCACTGCTCCAGCTCGCTTTGGAACGAGCGGGCCGAGGCAAAGCGCTGTTTGGGATCCTGCACCAGTGCACGATTGACTACGGCACGCAGGCGATCGTCCACATCAGTACCCGCGCTGGCTGGCAGCGTGAACTGCTCGTGCAGCAACCGGTAAATGGCGCGCGCAGGATCACGCTCGTCAATCAGAGGGCGGCCGGTCAGAAGTTCGGCCAGCACCACGCCTGCAGAAAAAATGTCCATGGAAGCCGAGGGGGTATCGCCATTGGCCGCTTCGGGCGCGAGGTACCCGACCGTACCCCCGGCGGCAACCGCGGCATCGACCCTGCTCAAATCCTTGATGCGAGCCGCGATCCCGAAGTCCATCACCCGCGCACGGCCGGACGCGTCGACCAGCACGTTGGAAGGTTTCAGGTCACGGTGTACCACCCCTGCAGCATGGGCTACCGCCACTGCATCCAGAATATCCATCATCAAGGCCACTGCCTCCGGGGCTGGCAGAGCACCGCGCTGCTTGATCAACTGGTCCAGGGTCTGGCCGGCAATGTATTCAAACACCAGGTACGGCTGACGGTCCTGAATGTCGGCTTCGTACACCGGAACGATGCTGGGATGCGTCACCCTTCCGACGCTGCGCGCCTCCTGCAGCCATTGCGCCACCGCCGAATCGTCGGAACCATCCCCCGGTCGCATCACCTTGATGGCTACCTCACGCTCCATGCGCGGGTCAAACGCAAGCCATACCGTTGACTGTGCGCCCTGCCCCAATATCCTGCGCAACTCAAAACGCCCCAGGGTGCCCGAGGGACGCAGGGCTGCACCAAACTGCGGCAACCGACTGCTACCAGGAGACGAAAACTCAGCCATGTTCAAACCACATCCCTATAGCCCCCACATTTTCCAAAACCGGTTTGAAGTATGACATCTCGCCACGAGTACTCCGAACCACGCAGCCCAACCCAAGATTTTTGTAACATTGTGTCAATCGCGGGTACTGCGCAGCGCAGGCCCGCCACTTCGCACGCAAAATTGGACCAGTTACATTTTTGAAACCTACCCATGCAGCAAGTTGAACCCCGACCCAACAAGATTTTGGTGGTTGACGACGATGCGCGCATCCGCGATTTGCTGCGGCGTTACCTGACGCAGGAAGGCTTTGAGGTGTTGCTGGCCGAGGACGGCAAGTCGCTCAATCGCATCATGCAGCGTGAAACGGCTGACCTGATTGTGCTGGACCTGATGATGCCCGGCGAAGACGGACTCTCCATCTGCCGGCGCCTGCGCTCGGCCAAAGAGAACATTCCCATCATCATGCTCACGGCCAAGGGCGAAGACATTGACCGCATCGTCGGACTCGAAGTGGGTGCCGATGACTACCTGGGCAAGCCTTTCAACCCGCGCGAATTGTTGGCACGCATCAACGCGGTACTGCGTCGCCGACCTACGCAGGAAATGCCGGGGGCGCCCTCCGCCGACAACGAAGTGGCCCGGTTTGGCTCCTTCACGTTTGACATGGGCGCGCGCACCTTGCACAAGGGCGGTCAGGAACTCACGCTCACGACCGGCGAATTCGCCATGCTCAAGACCCTGGTGCGCCATCCGCGCACACCCCTGTCCAGAGAGAAGCTGGCCCAACTCGCCCGAGGACGCGAGTTCGAACCGTTTGACCGCAGCCTGGATGTACAAATCTCCCGCTTGCGCAAACTCATTGAGGTTGACCCAGCTTCGCCCCGGATGATTCAAACCGTCTGGGGAGTGGGCTACGTGTTTGTGCCCGACGAGGCGCAGTAACACGGAAGCCTGCGCGTTGTCTGCTACCCAGTTCCACGACTTTGACGGCAGCGTACCCGCGCCGTTGATGGAATCCGATGAGATCACGCAACCGCATCGGCGTTTTGCCCTGAGTCTGTTTTGGCGCACGTTCTTTCTGCTCACGCTGTTGCTGCTGGGAAGCCTGCTGGGCTGGCTCCAGACCCTTAGCGCCATTGAGTCCGAAGGAAGGGCAATGGAAACCGCACAAGAGGTGGCATCCCAGGTCAACCTCAGCCGCGCCGCCCTGCTGAGTTCGGATCCGATCGCGCGGGTATCGCTCATGAAGAGCATGCAACAGGACGGTGGCCTGCGCATCGTCGCCCGTGAGCCTACCGACCGGTTCACGCCCCTGGAAGCGGACGAGACCGGAATCAAGGTGTTGCTGGAGCTGCAGCGCCGGCTCGGGGCCGGCACCATGGTGGCCAAAGCGGTGAACGGACAACCTGGCATGTGGATCGGCTTTACCATCGAAGCGGACCACTACTGGCTGATGGCGGACCAGGAGACCATCATTCCCCCCGGCGGAAAGACATGGCTGATCTGGTTGAGCGTTGCCGCCGCACTGTCCCTGTCCGGCGCAGTGGTGATTGCGCGTCTGATCAACCGCCCTTTGAAAGAGTTGTCGTTTGCAGCCAGCCGGGTGCGTGAGGGTCGGTTCGAGGCCAGTCGGCTCGATGAGAGCGTGCCCACCAGCGAAATCCGCGATGTCAACATCGGGTTCAACCGGATGGCGCAGAAATTGGCCAAGGTGGAGCAGGACCGGGCCGTCATGCTGGCGGGCATTTCGCATGACCTGCGCACGCCGCTGGCGCGCCTGCGGCTGGAAACAGAGATGAGCGTGATCGACATCGATGCACGTGCCCATATGGTGGCAGACATTGCCCAGCTCGATGCCATCATCGACAAGTTTTTGGACTACGCGCGCCCCACCAGGGGACCGCTGGGAACGGTGGTGCTTGCCGACGTCATGGTGGCATGCGCCTACGCGTTCCAGGACAAGCCGGATGTGCAGCTGAAATGGCACCTCGAACCCAACTTGCTGGTGCGTGCCGACGAGGTGGAATTGGGCCGCATTATTTCCAACCTGATGGAGAACGCCCGACGCTATGGCAAATCGGTCGACACTGGCGTTGCCATTATCGAGATCGCCGCCGTAAGCCGCGACAACTGGGTACTGGTAAAAATCCGCGACCATGGGCTGGGTGTTGCACCCGACCAGTTGATCAACCTGACGCAGCCGTTTTACCGGGGCGAGGCGGCGCGCACCGCCGCCAATGGGGCCGGCCTGGGCCTGGCCATTGTGGACAAGACGGTACGCCGCATGGGTGGCGCATTTGCCATCACCAACGCTACTTCCGGGGGGCTCTCGGCCAACATCCGGCTGCAGCGCGGCACCCGGGTGTGAGCAATCAGCGCAGCAACACGACCGCCCGCGCCTCCATCGCCTGACCGGCACCGACCGGGCCCAACTTTTCGGCCGTCTTGGCCTTCACGTTTACCTGGTCAAGGTTCAACCCCAGCACCTGCGCGATTCGCGCACGCATGGCGCCAATGTGCGGCGACAGCCTGGGCGCCTGCGCAACCACGGTGCTGTCGACATTGCCAATCTCAAAGCCGGCAGCACGCACGCGGCGCGCCGCCTCCTGCAGCAGTGCACACGAGTCGGCATCTCTGAACTGCGCATCGGTGTCCGGAAAGTGCGACCCGATGTCGCCCATTGCGGCCGCACCCAGCAGCGCATCGGTAATGGCGTGCAGCAGCGCATCTGCGTCGGAATGCCCGAGCAAGCCCTTTTCGTGGGGAATCTCCACTCCGCCCAGAATCAGCTTTCGCCCCTCCACCAGTGGATGAATATCCCAACCCTCGCCGATCCGAAAATTCATGGTTTCCATGCACACTTTCAAAAAGTCAGTTTGCGGTCGCACGCGCCAGCAGCACCGCCTGCGCCAGGGCAAAATCCTGCGGATAGGTCACTTTGAAGTTTTGCGCACTGCCTTCGACCAGCAGCGGGGCCTTGCCGATGAACTCGATCGCACTGGATTCGTCCGTCACCGCTTCGCCTGCCTCCCGCAATGCCGTCATCAACTCAGCCAAGCGAAACATCTGCGGTGTTTGCGCCAGCCATTTGTCGCCACGCTCCACCGTCTCGGCCACACGTCCGCCTGCATCGCGCTTGAGGGTGTCGGGCAAGGGCAGCGCCAGCAACCCGCCCACCGAATCCGCCAGGCACGCGTCAATCAGTGTGTCAATCTGCTGTGGCGTGATGAGGCAGCGCGCTGCATCGTGCACCAGCACCCAGTCGTGCGGCCCGGCACCGCGCTCGAGCAGCGCCTGCAAGCCATTAAAAACGCTCGCAGCCCTTGTGGCACCGCCGCAGGCAGCTACCAAACACGTAGCGCCTTGTG
>CAIPGC010000162.1 GCA_903864505.1 uncultured beta proteobacterium
CGTTTCCACGTTGCCGGTACCGCGCAGGCTGATCGCCGCCGCGCCGGGTATGGCGCAGCTCTCGATGCTCAGGACATTGATGCTGCTCTCGACCACATACACAGTCTTGGCAGATTCCAGCCGCCGCCAGTCGCTGCACCATGGGTAGCGCGCCTTCTCGCCCTGGCTTTGCGTCTTCACGCCGCCGTTGTCTTCTGGGCTGAAGTAGCGCATGTCCACCGCCACCACCATGCCCGTCTGCTGGCTGCGCACCACAAACGCTGCGGCTGGCCCGCCCCAGTTCACTTCGCCCCGGTCCACCTTGGTGCTATTCCAGAGATTCAGGCCAAGCGTGCCCTTGGCCAGCGCATGCTCAATCGGCGCACGGTCAATGCCACGGCCCACCAGGTAATTGATCACCTCCTCGCCGCGCGGGCTCTTGCCGTCACGCAATACGTTGTCTGCAATGAACTCGGCCGTAGAGCGCTGCACTACCGCCAGCCGCGGCTGCGGCCCGATTGCCACCCCATAGATCGCCGCCAGTTCCTTCACCGCAGCGGCAAACTCCATGCCACTGTGCAGCATCAGCAAGTCGATAGGCCCGCCGCTCTCTTCGGTGCGAAAGTCCTTGAACTTGCTGCCCTTGCCATTGCTCGCCGGGTAGCACGCCAGCGTGGGGTCCTTGCCGGCGAACTGCGGGTTCTCAAAATTACCCTTCTTGCCAGGGCGCTTGAAGCCAAGGCGCTGCGCCAGATCGGCGCAGTCCACCCTCATATTCAATTCGTGGGCTGCTGCCTTGAGTGGGCTATCGCCCTGCTGTAGTGATGTTGCCATGCTGTTCTTTTTGTTGGGGGGTGTGGGGGACGGCCCCGGCTAAAACGGAACGTCTTTTTCTTGAATGCCTTGTGGCGCGACGCTCAGCTCGTTCCAGCATTCGCAAACCCAGGCGCTGATCACGGCCATTTCTTGCTGTGTGAACGGGCGCTGGTGGCCACCGCCAATTACAGCCAGCACTGGGCGACCGTCATCGAGCAGCAAGCGTCTGAAGTCTTTCGGGTCCGGATGAATGCGGGTGATGATTGGATTCATAGCACCACCATCCAGATCAAAGCAGCCAGCGCTGCCGCTAAAACTCCGATGCCGGAAAGGAACGAAATTGCATGTCCCATAGCCACGTCACCCCCCCGATTAGGGCAGGCGCGGCCTTGATTGCAGTCGTGGTTGCAGCAGGTCATCATTGCACCGCCTTGGCGATGGCGGCAAGGGCCTTGCTACGGGCTTCGTCCGCCCTCTCTGCCCATGCTTCTGGCGTGAGATTTTCAGTCGTGTAGGGCAGGTCGCCCCCTCCTATTTCCGAGGAGCCAAACGGATTGTCTTTGGCCAGCATCGTGCACAGAGCCTCCAGCAACTCCGGCGCTGCTGCGATCAGGCGGGCGTTGGCATTCCCCGACTCGTTGGTGGTGATGTAAACAGCCGCAATGTCTGTGCATCCATCAGCATCACAATTCGGAAGAGACTTGGTAACAATATCGCCTTGCCCAAGATCAATCCACGGCCCCGGTGTGTGCTTGCTCATGACGATCCCCCTGCTGGTGCCTTAACCACAAATCCGTGTGCCCTGAGTAACTTCACCGCTTCTCGGATATCAATCGCCTGTGCGTCGTCGTAATCATGGTTCCATCGGTAGGTTCCTTCGGCCAGAATGACCCGGCCTTTTTGCATGTCGTACTTCATGAGAAGCCAGACGGTGCAAGAGCTTGGCAGGTCCAGGTCGAAGGCAATCTCTGCAGCCGACAATGGCCGGATCGCATCCCTTAGCAGGATGCGGATTGATTCGGTCCTTGTGATTCCGTCGTCACGCGCCTTGCGCACCGCAGGGGCCGTGGGCCAGGCGGGCTGGCGGGCAAGGGTAGCGGCCATGTGAGTGAATGGGTTCATGGGCTCACCCCTGCAGCCGATGCACGACAGACGTCGGAAATGGGTTGTTGGCCGTGGGCCCGGAACTGGCTGCAAGGCGCGGCACCTGGTCCACGGGCGTCTCGATAAAGTTGCTGCGATCCTGCCTGGTAATCTTCAAGTACTCGTTCTCAACCTTGGCTGTATCCACCAGCACGCCGGCCACCTGGGCGACGGCCTTGGCGCGTTCAATGTCCATGGGCTGCTCCCTGTTGCGCAGATCAGCAAGCGTGTCCAGCAAAGATTGCCGAACCTGGTTGATGTGGGGGGGGTTCGTGTTCATACCTGACTCTCCTTTTGAATTCGATTGACTTGACGGGTAATTGCTCCCTTGAGCTGCACCAGCCTGGCCAGCTCAGGGTTGTAGGAATTGGGATGGTTGCGCCTCGCATTCTCAGCAAGCGTGATGCACTCAACGCGATCCAATGTGATCTCTTCAACGACGAGGGTGTGCATGCCGGGTTTGAACACCACGAAGTGCCCAGCGGGCACAGGACCGTTCTTGGCTTCCCACACCAGGCGTGAGACAGGCTTCCAGCGCTTATCGTTCGATCCTTTGGCATCGCTGATCTTGAGCTCCAGATGCTTGCGCCCGGTCTTCTCTGTCACGGTGCGATAGCTGCCAATGGGCATCGTTGTGTGCGGTTTGTTCCCTTTTTTGAATCGAGTCTCTGAACTGCGACCGCCAGTGGTGTAGTGAGTTCCTGTATTCCATGGCCTGATGCCAGGCTTGAATTGATGGGCGATCATCTGGGGGTCTTGTTTCCCGCGCTGGACGCGACCCGACAAATCGCTGGCCAAGAAGGCTTCTGACTTCTTCAGTCCCAGATGTTTGGCTTTGCAATAAACCTGCTTCTCGGTAATCTCAAGGGCGTCCGCAATGGCCTTGGTAGGCACGCTCGGGTAGAACTCTCGCATCAAAGCGTCTCGTTCTTTACTCCAGAGAGCCTTCGCCTGGTTTATGCCTCGGCTCTTGGTCATGCAGACCTCCGCGCCTTGCGTGCAGCCTTCTTCTCAGCTCGTTCACGCGCCACCCGTTGCTTGACTGCTGCGTAGTAGATGCTCGAAATATCGACGCATTCACGGGTCCGCAGGCCTTTGGCTCTCAATTCAATCAAGCCACCTGTGATCGTGACCAGGACAGCACGCAACCCCTTATCTCGCACATAGGCACAGGTCTCTCTGGTGACCGGGCTTGTGACGCTGCTCGTACTCATGCAACCTCCTTCACCGAATCAACCACCCAATTCCCCGGCTTTGAATCCGGGAAGCTCACCTCAATCGTCTGCGCCAC
>CAIPGC010000163.1 GCA_903864505.1 uncultured beta proteobacterium
GCAACCGCTGTCCATGCCCATGATTCGAAGCCGCTGGGGACGCATCATCAGCATTTCTTCGATTGCTGGAATTACCGGCAACCGTGGGCAAACCAACTACGCCGCCGCCAAGGGCGCCCTGCATGCCGCGAGCAAGTCACTGGCGCTGGAATTGGCCACACGCGGCATTACCGTGAACGTCGTGGCCCCCGGCATCATCAGTTCGGATATGACCAAAGACGTTTTTGACAGCACCGTCATTGAAACTCTGGTGCCCATGAAGCGCGCCGGAAAACCGGAAGAGGTCGCAGCGCTGGTTGGGTTCCTTGCTTCGGACAGCGCGGCCTACATCACCGGCCAGGTTATCTCGGTCAACGGGGGCATGGTTTGACCAGTCGCTCCAGCATGCGGCACCACTACCTGAACTCAGTAACCCGGCGTACGGTGGACAACCCAGCCGAATTTGCCGACTGCCGTGACCAATTCTTTGCTTCGCCACTGGCCGACACCATCTTGCGCTGGTGTTTTCCCGATCTTTCAAGGCAGGTCGTTTTGGAACAGACCCGCGCTTTCCGCGGCACGGAGGACTTCCAGTTTGCCTATGTCAACCCGATGCTGCAACGCATTCTTGGCGAAACGTCGCAGGGGTTGAGCATTTCCGGATTGGATCAGCTTCCGACCGACCGCAAATTTCTATTCATTTCAAACCACCGCTGCATCGTCACAGACGCCGCACTGGTCTCGCTGAACATGCTGTCCAGCGGACGCGGTACCTGCAAAGTATGTGTTGGCGACAACCTGATGGCCACCCCCGGTGTTTCAGAACTTATGTTGCTGCTCAATGGCGTGGTCATCAAGCGCAGTGGTGCACGCCGCGATGTCTATGCCAACGCCCGGCATGTCGCCGCCTACCTGGCACGACAAATCGAAGAGCAGCGCTATTCGATCTGGTTGTCACAAAGCCCTGGACGTACCAAAGACGGCAATGATCGCACTGACCCGGCGATCATCAAAATGCTGGGACTGGCGGGCGCACGGACCCGCACAGATTTCGAAAGACTGCACATTGTGCCGGTCGCCATCTCTTACGAATTTGAGCCGTGTGCCATCGACAAGGTGCGTGAAACACTGATGCGACGCGAGCAGGGGAAATACCACAAGGCTGCGGGCGAAGACGTGGCGCAAATCCGCGACAGTCTGGTCACCGACAAAGGCCATGTTCACCTGGCATTCGGTGAGGAAATTCGTCTTAGCGGCCCGGCAAACGGGGATGTAGTGCAGGAAGTCGTGGAGAAGATCGATACGCAAATCTGGAGCATTTATCGTGCCTGGGACAGCAATCTGGTGGCCCACGCCCTTCTGACCCGTGGTACCAGAGACCTAGACGCTCCTTACGCGCAGGAATTTCTGGAGAGGATAGGAAACCAGGTCGCAGAGTTGAACGCCATGGGACTGCCCAGAGCCCTGGCGCGCGAAGCACTTTTGCAGATGTATGCGCAGCCGGTGTTCAATGCACGGCTTGCAGCTTCTTCCAGCACCTAATCTGACTGTTCAGATCGGCGAAGGTCGCTGCGCCCCACTTCTTAGAGCAATATCTGGCTTAAGGCCACGTAAGCACTGCGTGGACAGCTACCAAATGAATAGCATCCGATCTGGCTGTCCGGTTCCGATCTCGGTGGCGCGGGAACTTTTGATGCTCTAGTCCATGTCGCACGGTAAAGCGTAGCCGCCGATCCGAAACCAGCGGGCCACGTTGCGGAAATTCTCCTGCTGCGTGGCCGGCATCTTTGCAAACGCTTCCTTGGCACGTTGCAAAATCTGCCGATCGAACGGACGTTGAAATCCACTTCGGAACACCACGAGGAACGATGCCAACACCGTCACATGGCGCTGCACGTCCGGGCCTAAAGACGCCACAGCAGCGGACAGTTCCTCCACACTGAATGCGGCGCGCAGCGAGTTGAAGTAGTCCTGCGTAAACTGGGCCGATTGCCGCAGGTCATCTGCGAAAAAGCGTTGGGTGTTCAGCAACTTGAGTCGCCCAAAATCGGTCAAATAGAAACGCCCAGCGGGTTTCAATACGCGCCGAACCTCGCGCAGCGTGGCGGACAACGCATTCAAGTCCGGCAAATGGTGCAGTGACATGGTGCAGATCACAGCATTCATGCTGGCATCTGCCAGATGCACCAGGCGAATCATGTCGCCCTGCATCAGTTCCACATTGCTGATGTCGGCCCGAGCCAGCGTGCTACGCGCGCACTCAAGCATGGCAGGTGACGCGTCCAGACCGACAAAGTGCGCCTCAGGATTGAGGCGCGCAATCTGCGTCAACTGATTCGCCGGTCCGCACGCCAGATCCAGCACTCGGTCGCCGGGTTGCAGGATCGACGTGATCTGCAGGGCGTTGTACAAGTAGAGAAACGCCAACACCCCGTCGTTCTCGCCGGCCTCGGAAAACGAGGAAGCCTGAGCCACGCTTTCCATAACCAGATCCGGCTCCGGCACCCTGGGTTGCATACGCCAGTAAATACGCTCACGAAGGAGGTGAAACATGACTGGAATCGACATAGACCTTTAGGCTTTCGCGCCGAAGCGACGGCCCAAACTCTTAAACATCAGTGCCGGCAGGCGCAGCACAAACTCCACCATCAAGCGCAAGTGCATCCAGGTAAGCAACAAGTTGTCACGACGATAGTTGAAATGAGAAACGCCACCCTGGTGCGCCTGGAGGTACTTCACCGGCGCCGGGAGATTGACGGGTGATACACCGCGCCAGCACAAGCGCACTGCGGCCTCGGGGTCAAAGTCAAAACGACGCATCCAGCGTTGCCCCTGCATTACTCTGCACAACGGTTCAATGGGATAAACACGAAAACCATAAAGTGAGTCGCCAATGCCGGCCCACAAAGTTTCCAGATTGGCCCACCAGTTGGATATCTTTCGTCCTTTGACGCGCAGCGCTGGCGCGCTCGCATCGAATACCGGCACACCCAGCACCATCGCAGTGGGCGATGCCTGCGAACGCTGCATGAATGCCTCTATCCGTTCTGCCGGGTGCTGTCCGTCAGAGTCCATGCATAGCGCGTGCGTGTAACCCTGTTGCTTGGCCTGCTCCAGCCCATGCAAGACCGCCGCTCCCTTGCCCTGGTTTTGCGGTAGCACAAGAACCCGCAGACCAGCGTCAACGTTTGCCATTTCCTGCAGGACGGCGGGGGTTCCGTCGGTACTGCCATCGATCACCACCCAGACCGGATTCCATCGTGCGCGGGCCTGCGTTACGGTTTCATAGACCTTGGTGCCGGAGTTGTAGCTGGGGATCAGCACCAGATGGCTGGTAGAAGGCAAAGTGGGCTGGGTGCGCATCGATCAGATTCCGCCGGAGAAAGGTGGAATTTCACTTTGAAAATAGTCGCGCAAAGTCAACGTGAATGCCTTTGGATTGGTCGGTGGATCAAAGCGCTGCCCTAAGCGAATGCGAAAGTGCATGGGCATGTCGGGCCGCTTTAGCCACGGCCAACCCTTGCCCAAAAACCGGCTATCCTGCTCGATGATGACGGTCTGAATTGAAATACCAGAGCGATAAGAAACATAGGCCGCACCGATTTGAAACTCGCCCAGCGGCATCGGATCGCTGCGCGTACCCTCCGGAAACAACAGGAGTTGGCTGCCTTGGTGCAATTCTTCCACCGCGACCTTGACCGCGCCGAGAAACAGATCGTTGGGAATATAGCCGGCCAACCGGGCACCTGCGCCCCACATCGGAGTTCGCATCAACGAGGCCTTAAAGATACAGGTCACGTTGGGCAGTCGAGACAACACCATCAGCGCATCGAGCAGGCCGGGATGATTGACGGCCAGTATCAAAGGACCGGCGCCCCGCAGAGCATCCAGCGCCGTAATGTCAAAGCGCCCAAGACCGATGAATTGCAATAACCAAATGTAGGCACGAAACCCGAGCGTGGCCATCCAGCGTCCCACCCACATGCCCCACCGGCTTGGCAGGACCAGCCCCAACGGCAAAGCGAGCACCGTCCACAACAAACACCCCACACCCAGCATTACGAGGGAGAAGCGCAATCGCACAGCTTCATAAAGATGGCGAAAAAACTGCATAACGAGGATCAAGTGACTGCACGAAATGCCAGGACTGCATTGCTGCCCCCAAATGCAAACGAGTTACTGATGGCCGCTTGGAACGACACATCACGCAGGCAGTTGCCCATCACATGGCGAACCCCCAGACAGTCCTGCGCAACCTGCTCCAGATGTGCGGTTGGCGGGATCGTCTGTCGTGCTAACGCCAGAACCGTGATCAGAGCTTCCATTGCACCCACGGCCCCCAGCGAGTGTCCGTGCATCGATTTGGTGGCACTCACCGCCAAATGCTCTGCATGGGCACCAAAGACCTGCCTGAGCGCACTGATTTCAATCGGATCACCTTCCAGGGTGGCTGTGCCATGGGCATTCACATAACCGACCTGGTCAGGTGCGAGTTGTGCTTCACGTAGCGCCGCCACGATGGCCCGCGATTGCCCTTGTGCATCGGGACGCACCAAGTGCGTGTGGTCACAGGTTTGTCCGAATCCGGCCAGTTCGCAATAGATGCGGGCTCCGCGCTGCAGCGCGTGGTCCCGGTCCTCCAGCACCAGCGCGGCGGCTCCCTCTCCTAGCACCAGACCTTTGCGTCCTTGCTGAAAGGGTCGGCACGCGCTGTACGCGGTCTGGGCATCGCCTGGTGCAACCACGCGCATCGCCTCCCAAGCTCGCATGATAGTAAATGCCAGTGGTGACTCAGAGCCGCCAGCGACGATCAGCGATGATTCACCGCGTTGAATGCGTCGAAACGCCTCTCCGATGGACACGGTGGAAGAGGCGCAAGCGACTGAATAGGTGAGGCAGGCACTGCCCAATCCCAGGGCCATGGCGATGTGAGAGGCGGCTGCATTGTTCATCGCCATGGGTACCGATAGCGGGGAAACACGTTGTTTGCCACGCAAGTACATGTCGCCATAGCCCTTTTCGTAGGTCAGCATGCCTCCAGTTCCGGTACCCCAGGACACGCCGTAATCGTCGGAACCTGCCCCCTCTCGCGCAAGACCGGCATCAGCCCAGGCAGAAAACGCTGCCGCCACACCGAACTGGCTGTAACGATCGGTCACATGCGTGAGGGTATGTCCAATCGCCTTCTCGGAATCGAACTGGGCACATGTCACCGCAGGCTGCACGAGCGGTGATGGCGATGTGGGATGCTCGTAGAGACGGACTGCGGATTCACCGCGCAGGATGCGAGCAAAAAAATCGTCGGCATCGCCACCAAAGGGGCTCACCATACCGACGCCTGTGACAGCTACTCTCCGACCAGACGCCATGCTCATGGGTTACTGCGTGTAAATTTATGGGTTATCAATTCCATCGAAGACCCTTTGCCGAAACAAATGGACCGCCAGAGTGGAGCGCAGAAGCGCCAAATTCTAACGCACGTCAAATTTCAGAAAAGAGCCGGAAATCCTGCTGAAGAGTTGGAAGAAAAGCACGTTTATCAATGCCGCACGTCCGTTACTTAACAGTGCGGTGCCAACTTCGGACGGCACCTGGTTCCGATACAATTTAGCACCTCTGTCACACCGGTAATCAGCATGCTCATTGACCAAATCAAGAACTATTTAGTGGAAACAGCGGGCGTTGACCCCCAGAAATTTGAGAATCCTGAGTTGAAGGTGGCTGATCTCGAACTGGATTCCCTGGGGTTGGTTGAAATGCTGTTCGAAGTGGAAGATAAGTACGGCTTTCAGATTCCTGATCCGATGGTATTTTTGCCCATGAGCTTTGCCGAGATGGTTGCGGCTATCGATACCATGGTTCAAGAACACACCCATTCAAAAGAACCCAATAACTAGTTCTGGCCAGTGAACAATGTCGTTGTCACCGGCTCAGGCGCCATAAGCCCCCTTGGTGCCGACAGGGCAAGCACTTTTGCTGCAGCGTTGGAAGCTCGCAGTGGCATAGGCCCTTGCCCGGCAGAAGTCGCCACTTGGTTGCCGCACATCGTTGTCGCGCAGTCGATCGTGGAGCCGCAAACGCTGCTGGAGCGTGCCGATCAAGGGCTCGACCGCGCGACCCAGTTTGCGCTCGTTGCCGCCGCGCAGGCCATCGCCGATGCCGGCTTCGTCTGCCCGCCCGCGGACTCACAGCGGGTCGGTGTATTTGTCGGCATTGGTTTTGGCGGCTCTCAGACCAGTGACAGTCTGTACACACGCTTCTTCAATACGGTTTCTGATCCGCGCTTAAAGCACAAGGATCCTACGGTCATGCATCCGCTGACAGTACCGCGCATCATGGCCAACGCAGCAGCAGCAGCCATCACCATGCGTTACGGGTTGCGTGGCCCCAGCAACACCTATTCGGTCGCTTGTGCCTCATCAGCCATTGCGATCGGCGAAGCCTACCGCGCGATTCGCCATGGCTATCTGGATGCGGCGGTGGTGGTGGGAACCGAGGCCATGCTCAACCCCGGAGCCATGCTGGGCTGGAACGCGCTGCGGGTCATGGCCAAACCGGATGCCGCTGACGTTTCTCGCAGTTGTCGCCCGTTTGCCGTCGACCGCTGCGGTTTTGTCATAGGAGAAGGCGCTGCCGCCCTAGTGCTCGAAAGTGCCTCTCGCAGTTCCCAGCGTGGAGCGAAAGCAATTGCGGAAATAGCCGGCTATGGATGCAGCAGTGATGCGCAGCATCTCACTGCACCAAGTGTTGATGGTCAGGTCAACGCCATGCAACAGGCTCTGCAGGAAGCCGGACTGGCACCCGAGCAAGTTCAGTACATCAACGCCCATGGCACTGCGACCGATGCCGGCGACGTGATTGAAACCCAATCCATTCACAAAGCGTTTGGCAGTGCTGCACAAAAGGTCGCTGTGAGCTCGACCAAGTCCATGCACGGGCATCTGATTGGCGCAACTGGCGCCTTGGAGTTGGTGCTGAGCATTGAGGCCATGAACAGCGGTTCCCTACCGCCGACTGCGCACCTGTTCCACCCTGACCCCCGCTGTGATCTGGACTACATACCATTGCATGCACGCCACGGATGCGATGTGCAGGCGGTGATGTCAAATTCGTTTGCGTTCGGCGGCAGCAATGTATCTCTGGTGGCTCGTCGGTTTACCACAGCATGAAACACACCATTCCTGAGTTTCCCTTCACACTTGATCGCCAGGCAATTGAAAAGTTGTTACCACATCGTGGACCGATATTTGCTTGCAAACAGTTGATCGCAAAAGGTGCCCGCTCGTTCACAGGGACCGCCAACTGGCCCTTGGACAATGCGGTTATCGAAGGCCACTTTCCTGGTTTTCCCCTGGTGCCCGGAGTCATGCTGATTGAGTCGGTGACCCAACTGGCAGGTGCCGGTTTGCTGAGTGCAGACGTTTACGCTCGGTCTTTTCCTGCCGACCGTATCGGAGTCCTGGCTTCGGTACGGCGTTGTTCTTTCAAACGCCCGGTGCGGCCGGAGCAGGATGTTACGTTCGAAATCAACTGCCGACAGATTGGAGCAGAGGCAGTGCAGATCACTGCCCAAGCTTTAGTCGAAGGGGTCGAGGTGGCCCAACTGGAAACTCTGATGGTCTACGCCGACAGTAAGCAGTTGTTGTCCACCTCGGAAATTTTGAGGGCCGACGCGAGTCGCTAGTGAATCCAGGCAAGTTCGTCTTGCAAGCTGCGGTCCAGATAGGCGTGCGGGGCCTTAGGCGGTCCGTGTTCCATAAATCTCGGGTCGAGTAGCACCAAGCGAGATTGTTCAGCACGCATCCCGGCATCAAACTCGGTCCTGCTGACCTGAACTTCGAGTAGCCGGATCCAGTCAGTGCACAAGTCCACCAACGAACGATGCTGATTCCACTCAGATGCCTGCGGACTAATTGGGTCGCAAATTTTGTGTGACATGGGTCACCCCTGTTAGGCGATCAGCTTCTCACCCTCAAATCAAAGGGAGTTTCCGCTGACTACCGTCTATATCGGCAAGTCCGGGCAGAACTGAATACAGAAGAAGGCTTGGGTGGTCAAGCAAGGGGGTATAACGGCATCTGTATTTGTAACAATCGAACAGCGCCCCTTCTGGCGCGAGGGGTACTCCATGATTGAAGGACTGGTCAGCGGACAGTTGGCGGGCACAGCCGAGATGCGTGCGGGAAAGAACGAAACACAGTATGCAGTTGCCAAGGTAAGAGTGGATACAGTGGGGGGCGAGAACATCTTGGTAAACGTTATTGCGTTTTCCACAGAAGCCTGCAAAGCGCTGCTCGCGTTGGATGACGGCGATGTGCTGACCATGGCTGGAAATCTCACACCAAAAGTGTGGACGGACAAGCAGGGTAATACCAAACCTGTGATGGACATGGTTGCAACAAACGTCCTCACCGTCTACCACATCAGTCGAAAACGGGCTGAAACCTGCCTTTCCAGTGGCCCACACACAGTCGCATGAAAGACTATTACACCGCCCTGGGACTGCGTAGCGCAGCCTCGCTGGCCGATATCAAAAAGGCATTTCGCCAGAAAGCGTCGAAATATCACCCAGACCGCAATACGGATGCCGACGCCTCAGCACGCTTTCGCACTGTGCAAGAGGCCTACGAAGTGTTATCGGACGATGCCAGGCGACTGGCCTATGACGACAACCGCCGCCGCAACTTGCTGGACAACCCGGCGGAGACAGCGCGCGAAATCTGGCAGGAATACTTCCAGCCGCTAAGACAGACCACTCGTTAGACCTGCATCTAAAGATCTTCAGCATACCGATACCAGAGTAACGTTTCTTTTGAACATCTCTTCCTATTTTCACAATCTCCGCACCGCTTACCAGGCCGAACTCGACGATCTGCGCACCAACACCGAAGGACACGATGTGCTGCACAAGCGCCTCGCAGAAAAGCGCTGCGAATTGAGCTTTTTGGTCAAGGTGATGGAAGACGATCCGGAGATGGTGGCAGTTGTGCTGCACCAGGCGTTTCGATTTATCAGCCCTGTCGTCATGGATAACCTGGTAGCGCAGGATGCGGATCAACTGCCCACCTGGGGCAGCATCAGCGAGACAGTTGAAGTCGCCTCCTGGGCCCAGGAAATTGTGCGCACCATTCTGAGAGAGCCCATGGGCGAATGGTTTATGACCATTTCCGCCTCAGTCGAATACATGTACCACAAGCCGATGGCCGCGCAAGAGCGTTCGATGGTCGAGAGCAGTAGCGGCGATGGTGATGAAGACGGCATGGGAGACCGCGATGCCCTGCGTGACGAACGCCACGAAGACAATCACACCGAAGATCACGATGAAGAAGAATCCAGTGCTCGCGCCCGCGAAGAAGCTGGTAACGACTGGATGGTTGAGCAAGGCTTTGATCGCAAGGATTAACCGAGTGGAACTCCAGAAAGACAATCCATGAATGCACTGTCCCTGATTGCCAATACACAAAGACTGATTGCTGCGGGCGACATAGTGGCTGCAGAGGCTGCGCTGGTGGAATTGGCCGACACCGAAGGTGACCACGCCCTGATGGTGGTGCTGGAGCAATTGCCGCCCAAAGACATCCTGGCCGTGATCCGCCAATACGACAACTCCAAGCAGTCGGTCGTTAACCTGCTGGTCACACCTGAGCAATTTGCTCGAGCCGTGGTTATCGAAAAGCAGTATAAGGATTTGAGCCGCACGCACTTGCGTGGAATGGTTAACTCGATTGTCTTCAGGGAAGACTCCGATCCGGTGGAGTTCTTGAATGCTATTGGTGACCTGGAGGGGGGGTCGGAAGCTTTGGCCGATTATTTCTCGGAAAAGTGGAGCCGTATGGAGGCCTTTGCCGGAAGCGGCTCGTTTGACACAGACGAGGACGACGGCGAGATACTCTCGGAGACTGCGCTGCTGGCAAATGCCTATGTAAAGCCACGTGTGGACGAGGACGAAGTGGCGGACCAGGACTGGATGCAACTGGCTTGGCTTTTGCGCCACGACTGCCCTGACCTGTTTGTTGAAGTGCTGCTGGTGCTTCGTGCCAAGGCGCGCGCCCACGATGCCGGACAGGGGGATGAAGCTCAAGCCGGGGACGATGACGGCAAGGTGGAAACCGGCGATACTGACCGCGGTAGGGCTACGCCTGCGGCGCTGGAGGCAGACGAAGAGTCGGCCATCTGACACCTGCTAGTCAAGCCATGTCCGATTTCCAACTTCCTGACGCCAAGGCCAACAAAGAGGTCTCGCTGTTCGATGCACGTCCGTTCTTTGAAAAGACCCTCGTCTACGGCCTGCAACACGGCATCATCAATCAGGCGAAGCTCGATGCCATTCAGTCCGAGGCGCCCAAAGGCATGGTGCAGATTGCGCGCTACTTCGGCAGCGAGTTCCTCCGTCCGGAGTTGGAGAAGGCGCGGGAACGGATCGTCAATCTGGTCAGCATGAACCTGGAGTACCACAGCGCTGGCGATCTGCAAAAAGCGGCCGAGGCACTGCGTGATAACAGTTTTCTCTCTCGCTCCAAAGGTGCGTCCGACATGCTCAAGTCCCTGATTGCCATGCCTCAGAGCAGCCACTTCGGTATGAGCGAGCATGGTGGCTTCACCGACGAACTCATCCCGCAGTTGGCCATTTGGTCATTGCGCAGCGTTGCGGATTACCAGTCCGAACTTGCCAAGCGCAGTTTGGTGGCGCACGTCATCAAAGCGGCTCTCTGGTTCGCGGAGCAACTTGGCATGGGCGCGCAGGACCTGGAAGACGCTGGTTGCGATGCCGAAGCAGTGATTCGCACGGCACTTCTGATGCTGTTCACAGGCCAGACCCAGTTACCCGACTGGGTTGCTTTCGAAAGGACGGTTGCCGCCATGCGCAGAAAAGCTGCTGTCTACAAGACCACCGGTGTGGTCATTGCACTGCCCAAGAACTTGCCTGCGGAATTCGAGGCAGTAGCGGACAGCGTGCGCAAAACCATTCTCTCGGATATGCCCAAGATTCTGGACAGATCCGTGCCGCCCAGAAAGCTCTTTGACCAGACTCCTGTTTTCATGGGCCGCTACTTCTGGGTCGAAGATACCCCGTGGATTTTCACTTCAAGAGGCCTTGACTAGCCCTTGCCTTACTGCGTGGTGACCCGCGGCAAGTTTCTTGCCCTAACTAGACGCATCCTTGCTGATCTGAGTCAGCCTTTGAACTGTGATGTTGTGCCAAAGTTCGCCGTTGGACGCTTAACCGTCGTAAGCAATCAAGGACCGTAGTCATGCCCCTGTTTTCCTGGACCCCCGCGCTCGCAACGGGCATCCAACTCATTGATGATGATCATCGTGTGCTGATCGACTGGCTCAACGTAGTCCTAGAAGCTATATCGAAAGGACGGGCCAACGAAATGATAAGCAAGGCATTGGCCGATCTGGTTGTCTACACTCAGGAACACTTTGCGCGTGAAGATGCAGAAATGTTGCGTATCAACTATCAGGAAATTGCTGCACACAGGGAGGACCACGCTCAACTGCTGATTCAGGTGACCGACCTGAAGGCTCAACTCGACGCGGGCAAGAAGATTGACTCGATGGCCTTGTACAACTTTTTGACTCGATGGCTAAAGAATCACATCTTGCATGTTGATATGAAATTGGCACAAGCGATGCGGAGTCCAATCGCCTGAGATGGACGGCCCGGCCAAATTGCGGTAAGGCCATAAGACGTTGTGCGCAGTGAAGCGGCTATCTCAGAGCAGACGACCGGCTCGGCAGACGAAAGTCTGTGCCACGCATCGCCGGTGCATGTAGAAACGCCCCGGGGATTCCGAGGCGTTTGTTGGAGGCGGCAGGGCCGTTATGAAGCAAGCACCGGTGAGCGGTAGGCTTGGTAGCCGATTCTGGCGATCATGGCGATACCGACGAAGGGCATTGCCAC